>QWHO01000219.1 GCA_021404945.1 bacterium CPR1 | reverse complement strand
CGCGTTGTCAGCTGCGAGATCGTTTAGAGCGGATCCTCATACATGCCCCAGCGGGCCCTGGTGGAGAGCGCTTCGTCGACCACCTTCTGGGCGGTGAAACCGAACTTCTCCATGTTGGTCTTCGAAGGCGCCGAAGCTCCGTAGGTGGTCATGCAAACCTGGCCGCCACGGCGCCCGATCCAGCGCTCCCAGCCCATCCCAACGGCGGCCTCGACGGCTACCCGCGGCTTGACCCTGGGCGGGAAGACCTGCTCCTGGTATTCGACGCTCTGCTGCTCGAAGAGCTCCCAGCAGGGCATACTGACCACCCGGGTAGGGATGCCCTGCTCCTGGAGCAGCTTGCGCGCCTCCAGACAGACCGCCACCTCGGTGCCCGAGGCTACCAGGATGAGCTCGGGCTCGCCGTGCTGGGTTCCGTCGCCCCAGGCAATCTCGGCTTCGGCCAGGATGTAAGCCCCCTTGTGCAGCTCTTCGGCCGCCCCGAGATTGGTGCGGTCCAGAGTGGGCACCGCCTGCCGGCTCAGCACCAGCAACACCGGCCCGGTGTGGTGCAGCATGGCTGCTTTCCAGGCTTCGCGCGTCTCGTTGGCGTCGCAAGGACGGATGACGCTGCAGTTAATCATGGCCCTCAAGGCAGGCAACTGCTCGATGGACTGGTGGGTAGGGCCGTCCTCGCCCAGCCCGATGCTGTCGTGGGTGAACACCAGGATGTTGGGGATGTGCGACAGGGCCGCCAGCCGCAGCGCCGGGCGCAGATAGTCGGAGAAGATGAAGAAGGTGGCCCCGAAGGCAAAAACGCCCCCGTGGGCCACCATGCCGTTGATCATGGCGGCCATGGCGTGCTCGCGGATGCCGAAGTGGAAGTTGCGCCCCGAGGGGGTCTCGGCCTGAAAGGCGCTCTTGTCCATCAGCGTCTTGGTGGAGGGCGCCAGGTCGGCCGAGCCGCCGATCAGGTTGGGAACCGCTTTGGCCAGTGCCGTCAGCACCTTACCGCCGGACTCGCGGGTGGCCATCCCCCCGGGGTCGGCAGGAAACTCGGGCAGGCCCTTGTCCCAACCGGGGGGCAGCTCGCGACGCATCCACTGGTCGTATTCCCTGGCCAGGTCGGGATACTGCTGGCGGTAGCGGGCGAACATCTCGTTCCACTCCTGCTCGGCTTTCTGGCCGCGGGCCTTGATGGCCGCGGTCATCTCGGCCACGTCGGAGGGGATGTAGAACTCCTGGTCGGGCGGCAGGCCCAGGATTTTCTTGGTGGCCGCCACCTCCTCGGGGCCCAGGGGGGCCCCGTGGGATTCGGCCGTGTCCTGGGCGTGGGGGGCGGGATAGGCGATGTGGGTGCGCACCGAGATGAGCGAGGGGCGCGGGTCCCTCTGGGCCCGCGCGATGGCCTGCTCGAGCTCCTCGAGGTCGTTGGGGCTGGCCAGGCGCTGCACGTGCCAGCCGTAGGCCTCGAAGCGCTGGTCCACGTTCTCGGTGAAGGCCAGCTGGGTATCGCCCTCGATCGTGATGTGATTGTCGTCGTAGAAGTAGATCAGCTTGCCCAGCTTGAGGTGGCCGGCCAGCGAGGCGGCCTCCTGGCACACGCCCTCCATCAGATCGCCGTCTGAGCAGAGGGCATAGACGTGGTGGTCCACCACCGGGAAGCCCTCGCGGTTGAATCTGGCCGCCAGGAAGGCCTCGGCGCACGCAAAGCCCACCCCGTTGGCAAAGCCCTGGCCCAGGGGGCCGGTGGTGATCTCGATGCCCGGCGTGGAGTGGGCGGGCGGCTTGTCGCCCTCGAGGTGATAGAAGAGCTCGGGATGACCGGGCGTGATGCTGCCCCACTGGCGGAACTTCATCAGGTCGTCGCGACTGATGGCGTAACCGCTGAGATGAAGCAGGCTGTACTGGAGGATGCAGGCGTGCCCGGCCGAGAGAATGAAACGGTCGCGATTGTGCCAGCGCGGATTGGCCGGATTGTGGCGCATCGTCTTGCTGTAGAGGGCCCAGCCGATGGGAGCACAGGCCATGGCCGTGCCGGGATGGCCGGCCCTGGCTTTCTGTGGTCCATCCATGGCCAGCCCACGAAGGACGTTTACGGCCAGAGCGTCGAGAGTGGAAACATCGGTGGTCACGCCAGAAATCCCCTTTCAGGAGGCAGAATGCCCTGCACGTTACTCGATTCGAGGCGGACTTTCCTCTCATGCAGGGAAGAACGCAGTCACTTCGGGCCGTGGCATTTCTGGCACCCACCCGGCTCGAGGACGGACAAAGCCAGGCTTGGCAGCTCGAGTCAGGGGTGGAGGGCGCTCGCCTGGCGATAGGGGGACATCTGGCTCAGGGCGGCTAACTGGCTGCGCACGTCCTGGCGCTCTCGCTCGAGGTAACGGGCCACCACTTCGTGGAAGGCCAGCTCGCGGAAGTAGCTGGCTCCGTAGGTGAGCACCGGCAGGTAGCCGCGGGGCAGCTTGTGCGCCCCCTGCACGCCCGCCTCGACCCGCTCGAGTCCGGCCGCGATGGCAAAGTCGATGGCCTGGTAGTAGCACAGCTCGAAGTGCAGGAAGGGAATGTCCTGGGAAGCCCCCCAGTTGCGCCCGTAGAGCGCCTCGCGACCCCTCACGTTGAAGGCTCCGGCCACCGGCCGACGGCCCTGATAGGCCAGAAAGAGCACGACCTTCTCCGCCATGCGCTCGGTCAGAAGCGAGAAGAACTCCCGCGTCAGCGGCGGGCTGCCCCACTTGCGGTCGTAAGTGCTGGTGTAGAGAGGGTAGAACTCATCCCAGTGGACTTCCTTGAGGTCCCTGCCGGTCAGGCAGGCGAGCTCGAGGCCGCGCAGGGCGTCGCGTCGCTCGCGGCGGATGGTCTTTCGTTTGTCCGAGCGTAAAGTGGAGAGGAACTCCTCAAAGGAGGCGTAGCCCCGGTTCGGCCAGTGAAATTGCACTCCAAGCCGCTGCACGAAGCCTTCGCGAACAAGCTCCTCGGACTCGTCCTGGCGGCAGAAGGTGAGGTGGACGCTGGAGCAGCGCAGTTTCTCGGTGAGGGCCTTGAGCATCGCCCCCAGCGGGCGACGGGGGCCGCGGGTCAACAGGCGCGGTCCCGGGATGGGGGAAAGGGGCACCGCCACCTGCAGCTTGGGATAGTAGCGCCCCCCGGCCCGCTGGTAAGCCTCCGCCCAGCTCCAGTCAAACATGAACTCGCCAGAGGAGTGGGTCTTGAGGTAGAGCGGAACGGCCGCCTCTCCCACCAGCACCGGCAGCGGGCTCCAACCCGTTGCCGGGTGGGCCGATCGGCTGTCCTCCAACAGCTTCAAGAAGGCGTGCGAGAGGAATGGATTGCCGTGGTCGAGACAGCCGTCCCAGCGCTGCGGCGACACCTCGCCGAAGCAGGAATGAAGCTCGAGTGTCAGAGCGTCTTTTTGATAGCGACGACCTTGTATTTCATCAGGCCGCCGGGAGCCTTGACCTCGATGACCTCGCCCTTCTTCTTGCCCACCAGGGCGGCGCCCACGGGAGACTCGTTGGAGAGCTTGCCGCGCACGGGGTCGGCCTCGTTGGAGCCCACCAGGGTGAACTCCCACTTCTCGTTGGAGCCGGCGTCCTTCACCTCGACAGTGGAGCCGAGACTGACCTCGTTGGTCTGGATCTCGGTCTTATCGATGATGCGCGCCCGGCGCAACAGGTTCTCGAGCTGGATGATCTCGCCTTCGACAAAAGCCTGGTCCGACTTGGCCGTCTCATACTCGGCGTTCTCACTGATGTCGCCGAACTCTTTGGCCTGGCGGATGCGCTCGGCAATTTGTGTGCGCACGACAGTGCGCAGGTGCTCGAGCTTCTCTTGATACATGCGGTAGCCTTCTTCGGTTACCGGAATGGTTTCTTCTACAGCCACGATGGCCTCCCGTTCTGTTCGCGCGCCACTTCAAAGGGCACGACCTCCGAAAATACTCTGCCCGGGCTCGGATTCCTCCTCTCCGAGCCAGGCTCGGAGAATCTCAGTGGGATGAGTCCGATAGTCGCTCGCGCCAACCACCGGCGGTGGGCGTCAACTCGCCGCGCTCGATTCGGCGCTGAAACTGCGCTCGCGCTTCCCGCCAGGTGCCGTCGTCGAAGATCGGACGCCCCTGATGGAGCGCATCCCACAGCATCAGCCCGCCGGGCCCTGCCAGCTCGGCAGGAGTGCACCCGAAGGGCTCCAGAGCCGGCACGTCCTGCCACTCGTCGAGCAGGAAGTCGATCCGGAGAGAGCGCGGCATCCCTTCGAAGGCCTCCGAGACGACCAGGAGGTCAATATCGCTGTCACGCCAGTGGTCGTTGCGGGCGCGTGAGCCGAAGACGACGGCGGCGCGCACCGGCAGTTTGCGCTTCAAGACCTGGAGATAACCCTTCAGCTGAGGTTCGACTTCGCGAACTCCATCACGGACAAAGCCCACTCTAACAACTCCTCGGCGGTCTTCTGGTCATAGAAGTTCTCGGGCGGGCCGCCCACTCCGTTCGGGTAGCGAGAATCGATGTAGCTGCGGTCCAGGCGCCGAACTCGATGGAAGAGCTCGTCGGAGATCTCCAGGCCTGCCTGGCGGAGCTTAACGAGAAGCTCGACCCCGGAATGCGTGCGCTCGGCCTCACCTCGCTCCACGAAGATCGCCTTCAGGGCCTTCTCGGCTGCCTGTTGACAATGAAACGAGGCCGAGTCGCAGTAGCCCTGGTCGATCAGCGTCCGGGCGACATCCAGGTCACGCTGGGAAGTCTGGATCCACCACGCTGTTTGCTCGCGCATGAGCGCCTGTTCGACGAGCTGACAGGTCGTTCCGCCCTCGGTTGCTTGAAGCTCAGAGCCCCACCAATCGCATGAACTCGTTGCGCGAGGAGGCGTTGCTGCGGAAGGTGCCCAGCATGGCGCTGGTGACCGTGGAGGAACCCTGCTTCTCCACCCCCCGCATCATCATGCACATATGGTGGGCGTCGATGATGACCGCCACCCCGTGAGGCTTGAGCGTCTCCCAGAGGCACTGGGCCACCTGGTGAGTCAGCCTTTCCTGCACCTGCAGGCGGCGCGAGAAGACTTCCACCAGCCGGGCCAGCTTGGAAAGGCCCACCACCCGGTTGTTGGGGATGTAGCCCACGTGGGCCTTGCCGAAGAAGGGCAGGAAGTGGTGCTCGCACATGCTGTAGAGCTCGATGTTCTTGACCAGCACGATCTCCTCGGAGGGCTCGTCAAAGATGGCCCCCGTGAGGATCGCCTCGGGGTCCATCTCATAGCCGCTGGTGAGGTAAGCGTAAGCTCTGGCCATCCGCTCAGGGGTCTTGACCAGACCCTGCCGGGCAGGGTCCTCCCCCACCAGCTCCAAGAGCCTTCGACAGTTGCCCTCCAACTCGTCCAGGACAGTGTCCTGGCGGGAGGGAAACTCATCTTGATTCATTCTCTCGGGCCTCCTCAAGTTGCTCGATCAGGGTTGGGATGCGCACCGTTACCGCACCGTGCACGCGGGCCTGGCAGGCCAGCCGCCAGCGGGTCTCGAGTCGCAGGTCGCTCAGGCGGTGGCTCTCCTTATCGCTCAGGGGCGTCAGGTGCTCGGTCCCGGACTGGACCTGGACGCGGCAGGTGGTGCAGTTGGCCTGTCCTCCGCACACGTGGCGAAGCTTGACCTGGCCCTGCTCGGCCGCATCCAGCAGCCGGCTCCCCGCGCGCACGCGAGCGACTTTGCCCGCAGGCAGAAAGGTGACCTCGCACCAGCTCACCCGGGTGCCTTCCGCGTCGGCGCCGCCATCCCTCGAAACCTGGAAAAGTATCGCTCCCATCCAGGGGACTGTCGAGCAAGGTCGGCCCCAGCATCAGTTGACCGCAACCCAGGAGAACCCCGACCGGGCCGAGAAACGCCTGCCGCGATGGCCAAACGCAAGCCTCCCGACCTCTACCGCTGCACCGACGAAGAGTTGCAGGCTTTCTGGCAAGACCAGGACCCCTCCCAGGTCGAAAGCCTGGGCGACCACCTGCTGGCTGAAGCCCTGCCGCGCTACAACGCCCGCAGCTACGAATTTGCCTTTCCGGCCACCCGCCTGGCCGAGCTGCGCCAGGCGGCCGGGCTCACGCTGGAGCAACTGGCCGGGCGGCTCTCGGTGAACCCGCAGCTGCTGGCTGCCTGGGAAGGCGACCAGCTCAAGATCCCTGGCAGCCTCTACCTCATCTACCAGCGACTGAGCGTCTGAACTCGCGCTCTTCCACGCGGCCGTCCTCGTGGCCGATGATCAGCTGATCGACCAGCTCCAGGAAGAGCCCCGTCTCCACCACTCCGGAGATGCTTTTCAAACGCTCGTGCAGTTGCGCCGGAACTCGCATGAGCGAGGCCGGGTAGGCGCAGTCGGCTACCAGGTTGCCTGCGTCGCTGGCAAAGCCAGGCCTGACCGTCGGCTCGACTCCGGCCTGGCGGAGCCTGGCCAGGGTGGTCTCCACACCGAAAGGGATGATTTCAACCGGCAGGGCTCGAGTGAGCTCGGCCACCAGCTTGCCGGGATCGACCACAATGACCTCCACCCCGGAAGCCAGCGCCACCAGCTTCTCGCGCAGCAGGGCCCCGCCGCCCCCTTTGATGATGCGGCCCGAGGGGTCGATCTGGTCAGCCCCATCCACGGTCAGGTCGACCCGGGTGAAGCTCTCGAGCAGGGGAATGCCCCACTCGCGGGCCTGGCGGGCGATGGCCTCGGAGGTAGGCACCCCCTGGATCGAGAGACCCCCTCGCACCTTCTGGGCCAGGAGCTCGAGGAACTTGATGGCGGTAGTGCCGGTGCCCAGGCCGACGATCTGCCCCGGCTGCACCAGCTCGACGGCGCGCCGGGCGGCGGCCCACTTGGCGGCTTCAGGATTGCTCACGAGAGGCTCCTTCGGGAAAGCCGTAGCGACCGATCAGGGGAACAAAACGGCATTCCACTAAATTTTCGTGGCGCAGAAAGTCTGCCCGCTCGCGGGTGACCCGCACCAGATGATCGACCTCGCCTTCGCCCACAGGAATCACCAGCCTGCCACCGACAGCCAGTTGCTCCAAAAGCGGCGGGGGGATGCGGGGGGCTGCGGCCGTGACCAGGACTGCGTCGAAGGGCGCCGCCTCGGGCCAACCCAGGCTGCCGTCGCCCACCCGAAAGTGGACCGGCCCCAGCCCCAGCCGGGTTACCCGCTGGCGGGCCTGAGCCGACAGCTCGGCTATGCGCTCGATGGTATAGACCTCCCGCGCCAGCAGCGTGAGCACGGCGCACTGATAGCCCGAGCCGGTTCCGATCTCGAGCACCTTCTCGTCGCCTTTCAGCTCCAGAGCCGCGGTCATGGCAGCCACCATCCAGGGCTGCGAGATGGTCTGGCCACAGTCGATGGGCAGTGCGGCGTCGTCGTAGGCGCGATGGCGATGGCCGGGAACGAAGAAGTGGCGGGGAAGCCGCTCCATGGCCTGGAGCACCGCTTCGGAGGTGATGCCGCGCTGGCGGAGCTGCTCCACCACCATGCGGTGGCTTTCAGCCAGCCAGCCCGACTCGCTCACTGCTCGACCGGCGTCCGGCGTCGGCGACCGCGGCGTCGCCTCTTTCGACCGCCCTCACCCTGCGGTTGAGGGCCAGGCGAGGCGGCAGGCGAGCCAGGGGAGCCGCCCTCGGCCCCCTCGATGCGGCCTTTCCACCAGTCCAGCTCGGCCTCATTGCCCGAGGCCGTGGCCCAGAGCTCGAAGAGCAGGAAACTGTCGGCGAAGTAGGATTTCTGGTAGAAGCCTCGGGGCAGCCCTTTGCGTCGGCGCGTGGGCAGAAGCTTGCGTTGCGCCACCAGCAGCTGCTGGACGCGCTCGGAGTCACGGCGCGACAACCCCAGCACCTCGGCCAGGTCTTCCACCGTGGTGCGCACCATGTCGGTGGGGTCGTCCAGACTGGCCAGACCGCGCTCGAGCACCAGCGGATAAGCCCACACCGAGAACAGGATGGCCCGCTCGATCTCCCAGCCCTTGGCCACCCGCTGGTCGATGGCGTCAAACATGCGAAAGACCAGGTGGGCGTCCTGGTCGTCCGTCACATGGCCATCTTCGGCCCGGGCGAGATAAGAGGCAAGGTGAGGCTCGACATGGGCGAGCAGGCCCGACTCGCTGAGATACTCCAGGCTCATGGCCGAAGCCCCGCACTCCAGCAATCGGGCCAGCTCTTCGTGCACGCGGGGTTTGGCGGCACTCTCGATATGATGCAGGTGGGTCACCAGCGCCTTCCAGGTGATCTTCTCCACCTTGAAGCCCAGCTTGGCCACGAACTTGATGGCCCGAATCATGCGCACCGGATCTTCCTGGAAACGCACGTTGGGGTCTCCGATGGTGCGGATGATCCCCTTGCGCACGTCCTCCACGCCCCCCACAAAGTCGTGCAACGAAAAATCGGAGATATCGTAGAACAGCCCGTTGACCGTGAAGTCGCGGCGCCGCGCATCCTCCTCGGGAGTTCCGAAGGTGTTGTCATGGGTGACCAGGAGGTCGCCCTCGCCTCGCCCCTCGGCTTCGCGCCGGAAGGTGGAGACCTCCACGATCTTGCCGCTGTTGAAGTGGATGTGGGCCAGACGAAAACGCCGCCCGATCAGGCGGCAGTTGCGAAAGAGGCGCTTGAGCTGGGAGGGACGAGCCGAGGTGGCCACGTCGAAGTCCTTGGGCCGGCGTCCGAGCAGGAGATCACGCACGCTGCCGCCGACCAGGTAGGCGGTGTGCCCCGACCGGTAGAGGCGGTAGAGAACCTTGAGTGCGTCCTCATCGATAAACTTGCGCGAGATTGGGTGCTCGGCACGGGGGATCACCCGGACAGCCATGGGTGGGCTTTCTCAGGGCCAGGCCGAATCCCCTTCAAGTTCCCTGCCAGGGTTTGCCCGGAGTCGAGCGAAAAAGGCGATCATGAGAAAGAACACGCTTCTGGGCTTGTTGATCTGGGTCACACTGGGCATGGTTGCCGCAGCCGAGCGCCCCCGCCCGGTGGTGGGCGATGTGGGCGGCTACGTGGCCGTCGAGGGCGAGAACCTGCTCGACATCGCCGAACGCAACAACCTGGCCATCGACCATCTCTGCTTCGCCAATGAATGGCCTCAGTCGGCCACCAAGATCCATCCCGGCACCCCGGTGGTGCTGCCGCTGGCCCGCATTCTGCCTTCCAGCCCGCCGCGAGACGGGATGGTGATCAATTTGCCCGAGCGCGGGCTCTATTTCTTCAAGGGCGGGCGGTTCCGCCAGTTTTATCCCATCTCGATCGGCCTGGCCAGGGATTACAAGACCCCGGTCACCCACGCCACCATCGCCGAGAAGGTCAAGAATCCCACCTGGTATCCTCCCAAGTGGGCCAAGGACCGCCGTCCGGTCGGCCCCGGCCCCAAGAACCCGCTGGGCGACCGCTGGCTGGGGCTGAGCCTTCCCCGCTACGGCATTCACGGTACCAACAAGGACGTGAACATCGGCCTGTCCACCACCCACGGCTGCATGCGGATGTATCCTCAGGCTATCCGCAAGCTCTATGACCAGGTGAGCGTGGGCATGCCGGTGCGGGTGGAGTACGAGACGGCCAAGGTGGGCAAAGGGCCCAACGGTGAGCTCTTCCTGGTCACCTTCCCGGACGTCTACAAGCGTTCCGACCCGGTGAAGGCGGCTCGTCATGCCCTGATGCGGATCGGGCTGGAGAGTGCCTGGTCACCGGCTCTTGAAGCGGAGGCGGGGAAATGTCTGGGGCTGCCCATCTCGCTCGAGTCGGGGATGGCGGTGAAGCCCCCGGCCAGAGAGCTGGCTCCGAGCGAGTAGCCGAGCATGGTCTTCCCCCTGGATACCGATGGGGGGATCCGATCGGACCCAGAGCTGCTATACTGGGAGGGAGCTTTCCCGGGGGTACTTGAGTGGCCAAACGAATCGATGGTCCTGGAAACAGCGAGAATGCACCGGGCCACAACAAGGGGTCGGGCTCGGTCAGCTTTGTCAGCACGTTCCGGCCGACCACCACCTCCACTGCCATCGACATTCCCAGCCGCTACTTCGAGGACACGCAGGAGATGCTGACCCTGCAGGAAGCTCTGGACTCAAACGGCGAGATTTACGACGCCTGGAAGCAGATGTCGGGCGAAGAGCCCACCACGCAGACCCAGACGACCCAGACCACGACCACGCAAACGACGACCACCACCACGGCCGACGGACAGACCCACACCCAGACGACGCAGACCACGCAGACCACGCAGACGACACAGACCGCTCAGACGAGCGAAAGCGGCTCGAACCCGTCTCAGTCCTCCCAGACCGCCCAGCCTCAGACCCAGACGACCGCCTCCACCCAGACAACCCAGACGACCCAGAGCCAACCTCAAGCGCAGCCAGGCCAGGGGACGACGCCGCAGACGACGACCCAGACGACGACCCAGACTGCCCAGTTCACCCAGACGACACCCCCTCCGCCAGCTCCGACCCCTCCCCCTGGCCAGGCCCAGGGCCAGAACCAGGGGCAGGGTCAAGGGCAATCTTCGTCGCAGGGGCAGCCCCCCAACCAGACCCAGAATCAGGCTGCGGCGCAGAATCGGACCCAGGCTCCTCCTCAGCTTCAACAGGCCCCGGCACAGAGCGCCCCTGCTCAGGGCACGCCTCAGCCTCAGCCTCAGACCCAGGCGCAGGCACAAAGGCCGGCGACGCAGCCACCAGCCCAGGGCGTGTTTCAGCCTCAGACCTGGGCGCAAACCCAGGGACCGCCAGCTCAGACCCCGCAGACCCAGGCGCCCCCGCCGAGCCAGGTTCCCTCCCAGGCCCCCGGGCAGGGCCCGGCCCAGGCCCAGAAGCCACCAGCCCCGGCTCCCGCGCCCGCTCAGGCGCAGCCACCCGCTCAACAGCCGGCCCAGGCCCAGAAGCCACCAGCCCAGGCTCTCGCGCCCGCTCAGGAGCAGCCACAGGCCCAGCCACCCGCCCAAAAGCCAGCCCAGGCGCCCGCGCCGACCCCCAGGCCGGCTCAAGGCCCGGCCCAGACGCCACCAACTCAGCCTCAGCCTCCGAGCCAGGCCCCGGCCGCCCAGACCCGTCCCGCCACGCCTCCCCAACCGCCACCGCCAGCTCACCCCCCGCGGGCCGAGCAACCCCATCCCCCCACGCCGGCTCGGCCTCAGCCCCAGGAGCAACCGCCCCGGGTGGGGACCAGATGGCAGCCCGAAGAGCCAGCCGTGCGGCGTGGTCCCGAGCCCCAACCATCTCGCGCCGAAGAGCCGCGCCGCCAATCGCCCCCTCCCGCCAGGCGGGAATCCCCTCCCGCTCACCCCAGCGAAACCGTTTTCCTGCGTCGCCAGCAGGCTCCACCCGAAAAACCCCGGCCGGTCATCGCGCCTTCCAGGCCGGAGGGAAGGCAGCCTGATCCCTCCAGACCTGCCGAGCCGGCCCGGCGCACGCCTGAGTCGGCCCCCAGAGCCCAGCAGTCTCATCCGGCCCCCTCTCCGCGAGAGGCTGCCCGACTCGTGCGCGATGAGCGAGCTCCTCTCGAGCGCTCACCCGCTCCGACCCGCGCCGCGGAGCGGGCCCAGGAGACCCGGAACCAGCGACCCCCGGCGCCTCTCGACGAAGCGGAGACAGAAAACAAGCTGCTGACCCGCTATCTCGTGAAGAGCGCGGCCGAAGGGCGCGAAGAGCTCAAGGCGCTCCAGAATCCACCCAGGTCGCAGCCTGGCGAGCGACAGAAGGGGGGTGGAGGAGGCGGGCAGCAATCGGGCAGCCAGGAGACTCCCGCCGGTGGGGAAGACCCGGTCGAGGCGGTGCTCGATCCCCACACCGGCCTGCCTTTGCCCCTGATCCGGCCCGGACTTCGCCCCATTTTAACCAAACTTGAGAGCATCTTCGCCCGGGCGGGGCTGCAGTACGTTCCCGAGACTGAAGACACGCCCGAGTTCTGGCGCTCGTTCTGGGTCTCGGCCATCTGGCTCGGACGCCACCAGAAGCTCAGGCTGGATGAGCGCATGGCCTACTTCGGCGGGGCCCTTTTCGATGGACTGGCCGCCTGGCGGCGCCGGCGAGAGCAGAGCGAGGAGAGCATCGCCAATCGATTGCTGGCCATGCTGGCCGAGGAAGGTGGTTTTCTCGGCGAGCATTCTTTGCGCGTCATGACGCTGGCGGACGCGGTCTGCGACGAGCTGAAGCTAGCCGACGCAGAGCTCCGGGAAAAGGTGCGCGCTGGAGCGATGCTGCGTGATCTCGGCATGGGCGCGGAGTTGACGCCATTCATGGAGCAGCAGGTCCAGTCCCTGCGGGCGTCGGGCGACCTCCACATGGCGGGGCGGCTGGCCGACATCGGCGCCCTGCGAGTTCCGGCTGAGATTCGCGAGAAACCCGGACCGCTGAGCTCGGCCGAGCGGGCCGAGATGATGCGGCATCCGGAATACAGTGAGGAGATCTTGCTCGCCTTCCCCGCCTTCCGTCACCTGGGGCCGGTGGTTCGGTCTCATCACGAGCGTTGGGACGGCAAAGGCTACCCGGACGGCCTCATGGGGCGAAGAATCCCGCTGGCCTCACGGATCATCGCCGTGGCTGACGTCTTCGACGCCCTCACCAGCGATCGCCCCTGGAGAAACGCCGCAAGCTTCGAGCAGGCCCTGCAGGTCATCCAGAACGGGGCCGGGACCCAGTTCGACCCCAAAGTCGCCAGGGCATTCGTTCTCTGCGCCCAGAGGTTGCGAGCGCAGGATTATCTCTAAAGATTTCCTGCCGAGCGTCCTCAGTTCCGGCGGAAGAGTAGCACAGCGTTCAATCCCCCGAAGGCGAACGTATTGGACATGGCCACTCGCAGCCTGGCCTTGCGCGGGCCCTGGTGGACGTAGTCGAGATCGCACTCCGGATCGGGCTCATTGTAGCCCAGGGTGGCGGGGGCCATGCCCTCCTGCAGGGCGAAGAGGCTGGCTGCCGCCTCCAGGGCTCCGGCCGCGCCCAGGGCGTGTCCGTGAGCGGACTTGGTGGAGCTGACCAGCAGCCGGTCGGCGTGGGAGCCGAAAACGGCGCGAATAGCCCGAGTTTCATTGCCATCGTTGGCAGGCGTACCCGTGCCATGGGCGTTGATGTAGTCCACCTCGTGCGGGGCCATCGAGGCGTCCTGCAGGGCCGCTCGCATGGCGGCCGCGGCCCCCTCCGGGAGAGGTCGGGTGAGGTCGTGCGCGTCACTGGACATTCCAAAGCCCACGATCTCCGCGTAAATCTTGGCCCCACGCCCAAGAGCGCGGGACTCGGCCTCGAGCAGCAGGACCCCGCCGCCTTCGCCCAGAGTCATCCCCTGGCGGTCCCTGGAGAACGGGCGGCAACGCACCGGGTCCATAGCCCGGATGGCTTCCCAGGCGCGCAGGTAACCGTTGCAGAAAGGGGCCTCGCTGCCGCCAGCCAGGGCGGCGTCGACCAGACCCTGGCGTACCATCCAGAAAGCCTGCCCCAGAGCGTGATTGCTCGACGAGCAGGCGGTGGAAACCGCAAAGCTGGGCCCGGTCACGCCGAGCTCCTGGGCCAGGAAGCTGGCGCCGGCATTGAGCATGAACTTGGGGATCGTAAAGGGATGCACCTTGCGAGCCTGCCCATAGAGGCGATGATACTGCTCGTCCAGGGTGGGCTGTCCCCCCCCGGCCGAGCCAGCGACGATGGCCACGCGCTCGGGACTCTCGATGATGAAGCCGGCGTCCTGGACCGCCTCCCGACCCGCAATGACGAAATACTGAGCAAACGGGTCCAGGTTGTCGGCCTGACGCTGCTCGAAGTGGTCGCCGGGCTGATAGTCCAGGAGTTGGGCCCCGGTCTGCACCCGCAAACCCTCCATTCGCGGGCCCACCAGTTGGCCAATGCCGTCACGTCCCTCCCCCAGAGCCTGCCAGAATTCCCGTCGAGTCGGCCCCAGGGCAGACAACACCCCCACTCCGGTGACGACGACGCGCTGGTCTCGTTTCAGAGCCTCAGCTCCTGAGCCAGGCAGTCGACCAGACCTCTTACGGTATCGAGGGAACGGGCGACGTCATCCGGAATACTCACCTTGAGCTCGTCCTCAAGGGCAAAGAGAAGGTCGAACGCATCCATAGACTCGAATCCCAGACTTTCAAAGCTCTTGTCCAGAGGAATGTCCTCAATCGGTCGATTGAGCTTGGCGGCGATAAACTCCAGAACCTGTCTCTGAAGTTGCCCGCGATTGGCAGGTCTCGGTTTAGTCACGACGCTGCAGTTACTCCGCTCGCCAGATCATCCCTGCTGACCGGCCCTTCAGAGAGTCCAGAAGTCATCCACGCTCGCCAGCCCCACCGTTGCCGCTCTCCCGCCGGTCGAGAAGAAAAGGAGAAAGCTTCTCGGGTGCCTTTGAGATTGAAGGCTCCTCCACCTCGGGAGGAGATAGCCCCGGCGCAGGGCGAAGGGCGGGCGCGGAAAAAGCACACATGTTCGAAAAAGGACTCGTCCGAACACCGGGCGAATAACCTGGAAATTTTTGAAAATTCTGGTCAGGAGGTTATTCAAGCATGAAGTCCGCCCTGCGGTTCGCAGTCGCCCTCGGGTTGGGGGTGGCGCTGTTCTCCCCGAGCACCTCGTGGGCCCAAGAGCCCTCCCAGCCGCTGGCCGGCCCAGATGTGGTCGACCGCGAGATCGAGCGGGGCGAGACCGTGGGTCAGCCGCCGGTAACGCAACCGCGCCCGGTGGTGGTCCCTCCCCCTCCGGCCCCCGTCATCAAGACTGAGGTCTATCAGAAACCCGATTGCAAGACGATGACGAATCTCTCCCACGACATCAGTGGCACCGGCTACTCGGTGATGCGTCCCGTCAACCGTTACATGGACAACGGCCGCATCGTTTTATCGGCCCCCAACGACGACTGGGCTCGCAACAACCAGCCCGGTGGCGACCTGAACCTGTTCAGCGAGCAGCGCTGTGCGCGCATGTTCGTGTGGGCGGATCAGATCGAGAGTGGCATGTCGCCCCAGCGCGCCATCAACAACTTCATCAGCGGCACCAAAGAGGCCGTCTGCGGCGAGTGGAAAGGACCCGAGCCGTTCAACGTGGCCGGCATTCCTGTCTACAAGGGCTGGGGCTACGACGTGTTCGGCAACTACTACTACGAGGTCTATAGCTGGCAGAGGTACGGAATGCAGTACACGCTGGCCACCCGCACTCCCTACACCAACCGCTGGGACGTCGGACTGAACTCGGACGTGGCCTACTTCATCACCCACGCTCACCCCTCGACCAGTTCCGTGCTGGCCTCGCTGAAGCGGAAGAGGTAAGCCCTGCCAACATATTCTGGCACCCTCCGGCAGTGGGGGGCCCTGCTCTTCCTGATGGGAATGACCGGGTCTCTCGCTGCCGGTCCGTTATCCGAGCGAATTCTGTTCGTGAGCAGCCCCACCGGCAAGGATCGCATCTACCTGATGCGCTCGGACGGGCGAGATCTCGAGCGACTGATCGACCTGCCCGCTGATACCTCCGAGCCCTCCCTCTCGCTGGCGGCCGGAGCGGTGGCCTTCGAGAGCAACCTGGACGGCAACGTAGAGATCTATCGAGTGAATCTCGAGGGCGAGCATCTGCAGCGCCTGACCGACTCGCTCAGAGCCGATCGCGAGCCGAGGGGGGCGAGGTTACCCGGCTCACCTCAGACCAGATGGTCAACGTGCGCCCGGTCTGGTCCCCCACTGGTGACTTGATCGCCTACGTGTCCTACCGGGGCGGCTCGGCCGACATCTGGGCCCTGCATCTGGAGACGGGTGAGAGCCGGCGCCTGACCTCCAACAGCATTCAAGATACCACGCCGGCCTGGTCACCGGACGGGCGCCGGCTGGTCTACAAAGCTCGCCACTACTGGGGCCACTGTCTGGCTATCGTGAGCCTGGACGAGCCCGGCGAGCGGCTCGACTTCGCCAAAGACCACGAGAAAGCCCGCGACCCGGTCTTCAGCCCCGATGGGCGCTTCGTTCTGTTTGCCACCTCTGAGGGCATGTTCCGCAGCGAGCTCAAGAACGGCGTGCCCCAGCCGGCCGTCCCCCAGGCGGTGCCCACGCCGCGTTTTGGTCCGCTGGGCGAATTCCGCGAGCTGGAGTGGGGACGCTGCCCACTTCCATGGTAGGCCGGCAGCGCGAACTGGCAAGATTTTCAGCCGCGCGACTCATCTCCCTGCAAAGTCGGCCGCACACGTGACCCCAGCTCACAACCCCAGCATTGCCTCGCGCAGACGCTCGGTGGCAGCCTGAACCTGGGTCTTGATGCTCTCGCCAGGCCTGGGGGCCCCGAAGTCGAGCGCGGGCCCGAAGCGGACCGACTTGGGGTGAAAGCGGATGAGCTTGCTTCCCAGCGGCAAGAAGCCATCGGTACCCCGCATGCGGGCCGGAACCACCGGACAGCGCTCTCGCAGGGCCAGCATGGCCACCCCCGGGTAGAGAGGCAGCAGCTCCCCATCCGGGCTGATGCGGCCCTCGGGATACACCACCAGGCCCTGCTCGTTGCGCAGCAGGGCACGGGCGTGGGCAATGGCGTTCTGGTCCCACTCTCCCCGGCGCACCGGAAACGACTGCAGAAATCGGATGGTGGGCCCCACCCAGGCCATCTGGTGCAGCTCCTCGGCGGCCATGTAGAACAGGGGCCTCGGACTGGCCACCAGCATGGCCAGCGGATCGGCCAGGCTCAAGTGGTTGCAGGCCACCAGCACCCGCCCCGAGCGGGGCAGGTTCTCCACGCCCTGAATGCGGTAACCGCCGAATCCGCGGTAGAGGAGCCCCACCCCGAAACGGATCAGGGGAAGCCAGGTGCGAGCGTAGAGCGGGTCGGGCGTCAGGCGCATGCCAGCCGGATCCTTCTGGCCTGCCCGAGAGGGCCCTGCACC
>QWHO01000218.1 GCA_021404945.1 bacterium CPR1 | reverse complement strand
CGTGATCGATGCGGCCGCCCAGCGTGTCGATGATTGCCCGGGGCTGGTCAAAGATCTCCTTCTGCATGAAGTGCTTGAACTCCCCCTTCACGGCGCTTACGGGATCCCAGGAGATCGTGTGAATCTTAGGGGAAACGGCGCGGCCGTCGAGATCCAATCGACGGTGCCCTGAGCCTCAATTGCCAGGCTGAGCTTCTTTGCCGAGCAGGGGCCGCAGGCTCCCCGCCTCCTCGGGAGCCACCAGCAGGTATTCCAGGCCTGCGCGCGTCCAGGAAAGCAGCTGGTAGCCCTGAAGGTGGCGCTCGCGAAGCTGCTCCGGGGCCAGCGAGCGAGCGGGCCTGACGAACAGCGAAAGGTCATGGGGACCGTAGCGGTACTGAATTCGGGCCATCACCCGGGATCGAATGCGGCACAGGCGGCCGGAGGTGGGCTGGGCCCAAGCCCAGTCAGGAAGGCTCGGCGCGAACTGCAGGCGACTGGAGAAAAACCGCTCCAGCTCATCCGGATTCTGGGTGCGGATGTCGGCCAGTCCGGTCGCCACCATGTGCCGGTGATCGCCCACGAACAGGGCTTCCTCGTCAAATCGGGCCCAGGCCAGCAGCCCGAGAAGCACCATCAGACAGGCGGCCGCCAGACCGGAGCGGACAACCATCTTGAGACGCTCCCGGCGGACGCGCTCGGCCAGGCCCGCTCTCAGGGCGGCCGGGGGGCGTGGGGACGGGAGCGCCTTCATACGGCTCTGAAGCGCCTGCAGGCCGGGGCACGGATCTTCCCGGTTGTCCATGCTCATGCCGGCGTCACCTCACGCACCAGGCCGCGCTTTCTGGCATATTCGGCCAGTCGACGGGCCATCAGCCGACGGGCCCTGCTCAGTCGCGAGCGCACCGTGCCGACCGGCACCTCGGTGATCTGGGCGGTCTCCTCGTAACTGAACCCCTCCACGTCGATCAGCCAGAGCGTGGCCCGCCAGGAGTGGTGCAACTCAGCGAGCGCCTGCTCGACCTCCTCGGAAAGAGCGGCCTCGATGCACTCCGGGCCCGCAAACTCCTCGGGCTCCTCGAGCGGGTACAGCTCGGGCTCGCGCTGGCTGGCTCTCCAACGATCCCGGTGAAGATTCTGCAGAATGCGAAAGAGAAGCGGCCTCAGGGCTGCCTCCTCCTTGATTTTGGCCCGGTAGCGAAGGGCGCGCTCCAGCGAATCTTGCACCAGCTCGGCTGCTGCCTCGCGGTCTTGCGCCAGTCGGGCGGCGTAACCATAGAGGCTGTCGATCTGGGTTGCAGCCAGGCGCTCGAAGGTGCTCAGGTCCACAAGCGCGGCTTCGAGAGGGCGCACAGCCCAGCCTCTTTGGCCTGGCAAGATCCGAGCGTGCGCATGAGCTCGGCAAAAACCGAATTTCAGCCGGGAAAGGCTGTCGTGTCTCAGCCCGGCCCGACCCCGGGATCTTTTTTGATGGTTGTCATAGACGGCCATCGTGGCACTTCACTAGAGTCCTGGGATGAGAGCTTCCTGGCTCGTTCTTGCCCTGCTCTTGTGCATGGCTTGCGGCGGCAATGTGGTCTTCGATCTGGGGACGCCCGACCTGGATGCTCAGCTGCGCCTGGTCCTGGCAGGGGCCGGCCTGGACCAGGTGACCGTGCCCGCTCAGGATCCCGCTCGTGTGGCTCTGGGCCAGGCCCTCATGTTCGACCGGCTGCTCGGCGGGAACAAAGATATCGCCTGCGCGACCTGCCACCATCCGCGCTTTCAGACCGGCGACGGATTGAGCCTGCCCATCGGGACCGGAGGCGCCGGATTGGGGCCCGGTCGCCTGTTGGGCGTGGGCAAGAGCTTCATCCCTCGGAACGCCAACCCGGTTTTCAGCCTCGGCGCCGCCGAGGTGATGTTCTGGGACGGGCGGGTTCGGGGGAATGCCGCCCAGGGTCTTGAGACTCCGGCCGGAGCCCAGCTCCCGCCCGGGCTGACCAGCGCGCTGGCTGCTCAGGCGATGTTTCCGGTGACTTCCCGCGACGAGATGCGCGGTCAGGCCGGCGATCGGGCCGTGGACGGCTCGACCAACGAGATTGCCGCGGTCGCTGACGACGACCTGGTCGCAATCTGGGAGGCTCTGGCCGCCCGCCTGCGGGCCAACCCCGAGTACCTCCGCCTCTTTCAGGCTGCCTATCCCGACCTGCAGCCCGCCCAGATCGGCTTTCAGCACGCGGCCAACGCCATCGCAGCCTTCGAGATCGACCAGCTCACCAGGCTCGACTCGCCCTTTGATCGCTATCTGGCGGGAGACAACGGCGCCCTGAGCGATGCCCAGAAACGGGGAGCGCTCCTGTTCTACGGTCGGGCCCGCTGCGCCGAATGTCATCGCGGTGGGCTTCTGAGCGATTTTGAGTTTCACAATGTGGGGGCGCCCCAGGTGGGGCCGGGCAGGGGAGCCGGCGCCCCGCTCGATCTGGGCCTGGCCGAGCGAACCGGGGCGGCGGCGGACCGGTTTCGCTTTCGCACGGCGCCGTTGCGAAATGTTGCTCGGACCGGGCCCTGGATGCATTCGGGGGGCTATACGACTTTAGAAGGTGCGGTGCGCCACTTCGGAGAACCGGCCCTGGCACTTGAGAGCTATGATCGCGAGCAGCTCGATCCGAGGTTGCGCGATCAGGTTCACAATGCCGAGGCGGTGGCGGCCGGCTTGCTCGACAACCTGGACCCCGTCCTGGCTCGGCCCAATCCTTTGAGCGACGCGGAGGTCCAGGAGGTGGTGGCTTTCCTGGTGGCGCTCAGCGATCCCAGGGGGCCGCCGGAGCCACCTGCGACGGTACCCAGCGGTCTGCCGGTCGATTGACGAGAGAATGTGCCCTGAGGGCTAACAAAAAAGAACGGGGGATCTTCGAAGGTGAAGAGATTTCGGAATTGGGCCCTGTGCGCCCTGGCCATTTTTTGGATCGGCTGCGGGGGGGACGGAACGATTGTCGGGGGGCCGCCGGTGGTGCCCCTTGCGCCGGGCCCCGTGCCGCCAGGAACGATCCTGAGCCCGGGGACGGGACCGGTCAATTCCGAAGACGACGCCATCGCCAGGGTGTTCAATCTTTTCCTGGGAATCCAGGCTCGCGCCGGTCGTGGCGAGGTTCGCGTCGGCACCGGGCTTGAGCCGTTGCTCAATCTCTATATCGCTCCCGGAGGGCCGTTTGGGAACGGGGTCACCGTCACCGACGCCGACGATCCCAAGACCGCCTTCACTCTCGACCAGCCTTACTATCTCTTCTGGGTTGATCCCAACCCGATCGCCAATCTCGGCCACACGTGCTCCATCTTGTATCTGCGGGCCGCCGATGGCCTGCTGGTTGAGCAGGTGGTGGACTTTGACCCTCTGATCGGCGA
Organism: bacterium CPR1; assembly: GCA_021404945.1. Classification (GTDB taxonomy): domain Bacteria; phylum Vulcanimicrobiota; class Xenobia; order Xenobiales; family QWHO01; genus QWHO01. The sequence continues at coordinate 7,058 of QWHO01000218.1, read as the reverse complement.
CAGGCGACTGCTCGAGCTCGAGTCGGCCAAAGCCCAGAATCTCGTTTACACTCACGAGGACTGGAGAGCGCTCGGGTTCTCGCCCGGGCTCTCTCAGCTCCGGTCCCTGGAAGAGCTCTGGAAGGGCGTCGGCGAGGCGGGCGGGCCCCGCATCGGCGGTTTGGGCGTAGCCGGGGCAACCGAGGCACGCCGCGAGGCCGACCTGGACGCAGGTCGTGACCTGTTCGAAAAAATGGGGGGAAATCCCGACGACTTCGACTCTCTCGACGACGATGAAGGAGATCGCAAGGACGGCTTTGATCTCGAGGAGGCTCTGGCCAAAGCAAGCGAGGGGCTGGGAGAGGATGACAAGTTCCTGTTCGTGCTCTCGAGCCACGGTGGGGAGGATGGAACCTTCCAGATGGGCACCGATTTTCTGACCTGGGAAGTGCTCTGCGAGCTGATCGACCAGAACGTCACCGCCGGCAATGTCAACCTGGTCATCGACACCTGCTATGCCGGTCTGGCCATCCCCGCCTTCGACAAATGGAACGGCCAGGCAGGCAAGAGGGTGAGAATTCTCACCTCGACCGGCACCACGCCGAGCTACAGTCGCGCAAACGGTCTGGGAATCAACCTCGAGTGCGTCCTCATGAAGCTCGAGGAAGCCCTCGCCAAGGCAAAAGAAGACGGCGAGCTGACTCTGGATGAGCTCGAGCAGGCCATGGAAGGCGTTGAGGTGACCGACGCCGAGATCGACAAGAAGATCTGCGAGCTGATCGGCGATGTTCCCGGCGCCGTTCTCGACCCCGAGATGCAGGCCTGGAAGGACGACTACCTCGACAAGCCGGGCGCCGGAAACGAGGTGGATCGTAGCAGCGGAAGCAGGAAGGGCGGCTTTGACGACCGTCCTCCCGCTCCCAACGATCCGTTCCTCGAATTTCTGACAAGATGGGCCGTCCTCCTGGAGGCCAGGGACGTGCCCGGCCTGACCCCGCTCTACATCCCCGGCTTCAATTACAACGGCCAGGACGTACAACAGATCAACGGGCTCGGAGGGACGGGCACCATCCAGGTCTCGCCCATTCGCTCGCTGACGGTCGGAGGTTTTCCAGCTGACAGCTTCTTCGATGTCTTCTTCGAGATCGACGTGACGCGGTCGGTGGCAGGGCCTCCGGCCATCGCCCAGACCGAGACGCGTAATGTGCACATGCGACTTCAGCAAACCGGTCCGTCGGACTTTTTGATCCATACCCAGCAGACCGTGTCGCAGACCACGACCGGGACGGTGTCGGATGGCACGCCTCCCCCGCCCTTCCCGCCTCTGCCCACCTTCGGTGACATCACCATCTTTGGGCCGGGCGGGCCGCTCCATCCCGGAGACGCGATCCTTCCAGGTGACCTGATCCGGGTCGAGGGGCTGTTCCCCGACCTGACCGGCCAGGCCGGAGTCATCTTCGGAGGACAGTTCCACACTTTCCAACCTCAGGGAGGGGGCATCTTCCTGGCCCAGTTCCCGGCCCCGCCCCTGCCCACCGGGTTCTACCTCGTGAGCGTCTTTGCCGAGCACCGGAACGTCGTCGTCCCGGGCCAGCAAGAATCGTTCGCCGGTCGCGACCGGACCTTCGAGTTCCCCTCGAGCGATACCGGGCAGAGGCCTCCAGAGCCCTGGAACGACGTGGCCGTTCCGTAAACGGCGAAGCCTCCCTCGGTCCGCCTCGGATCGAGGGAGGCTTTTTAAAAGGGTTGACCCGGGTGCTTCAGCTGAGGCTCACCTTGCGACCGGGCTGGCGAAGCTCGCTGCGCGGCGCGGCCTCGATGTCCATGGCTGGCTCCCGCTTGGGAGTGAGCAACCGGTAGCGAGCGCCCCCCGGCGTCTCGGTGTAGCCCAGGTCGGCTATGAGCGAGCCGAGCTGGTCGCGGTTGTCGCGCACCGAGCGGGTGTAGTCGATGGTTACGACGTGGATTTGTCCGCTGGCCAGCAAAACCTCGACCTTGAGGGTGCGATCTTGCATGCTGCAGCTCTGGATCTCGCCCGCAAGAGGAGTGAGCTTCTCGCCCACGGGATGGGTCTTGAGGTGGGGCAGATGGCTCAGCTGAGCCTGCAGGTTGTAGGGTTGCTGGTGGGTGGCGGTCTGATCTGAAGCGGCCTCGCGCAGGGCCAGCTCCATCTCCACCACCGGCTGGACGAACTCGAGGCCGGCGCGGTACTTGCCATCCTCGGCGTGATGCCGGCACCAGGCCACCCGTGCCTGGCAGGGCACGGGGGGGCCCGACTCGGACAGGTTCAGGCTCAGCAGCAGCACCTGTCCCACCGGCAGGGGGCCCTCGGTCTGGAGCTGTAACCCGCTCAGGCTGCAGTCGAGCGTTACGGCCTTGAAGTTCGGCAGGGCGGGAGAAGCCACCCCCGCCTTGTAGGGTACGCGGGTGGTCTGGCGCAGGGCTTCGGGGCCCTCTCCGGGCTCGGGCAGCTTCTCTTTCATCTCCAGGCCCTCGAGCACCGAGCCCACACCCAGGAAGCGCCCGTCGTCCAGGCTGCGGCAGGTCTTGATGCGCACTCGCACCGCGCGGGTCGTGCCGTCGCAAAGATGCAGCACCAGCGGCTCGAGGTAGCCGGGTACGAACGCCACGGGAGAGAGGAAGACCAGCTCTCCGTTCTCGTAGTGGATGGCGTCAGCGACGACCGCGTTGCTCATGTGCTCTGCTCCCGGACAAGTCTGTCCTGGGAGGTTCGTGGGGGCGGGAGGCTCAACCTTTCCATGCCGCTCGGGTACCCCGTTGGCCGGGTTCTCGCTGGAGGACGGAAAGATGAAGTGGATCAACCTGGCACTTCCGTCGTTCCTGCTCGTTGCCCCTGGCTTGCCGTGTGCGCCCGGGCGTTCTGGCCGGCGCGTCCCTCGAAGGTGAACGTGGCCTCGCTGGCCCTCATGCTCGCGGTGACCGTGGATCCGGCTCGGGCCGAGGTCGAAAAAAAGCCCCTCGGGAACCGTCGGGGGAGACGGGGTTGCCCGACGGGCAAGCGAATCGGCATTTCCGAACCATCGTGAGCTGGCTGGTGCAGTGGCCTGCCTCTAATGTGCTCGCACTTTGGTTTTGCACATTAGCACAGTCTGACGAACGCGCCGGAACTGCGTTCCAGCGCGATGTAAAGTGCAAGTCCGCCTTGCACTTTAGACCAGGCTTCTGCCTTCGAGTATAACAGTCGTCGATGAAGATCTGTCTGGCTCAAGATGAAGACATGATGAAGTCCATTTACTAATCGGTGTGCATATGTTATAAATAATGCACCAATGAGCAACCACTCTGCCACCTCGCCGTGGGTGCGACTGTTTCGCCTGATAAGGCTCGATTTCTTCGACCTGTCGGTGCTGCTCAGCTACAACCTGGTCAGCGCTCTGCTGGTCCTGGCCACCCCCCTGGCTGCCCAGGCGCTCATCAACAGTATCGCTGCCGGCATGTTCTTGCAGCCCGTGGTCGTTTTGACAGCGCTTCTCTTCCTGGGGCTGGCTCTGGCCAGCCTGCTGGGAATGCTCCAGCTCGCCCTGGTCGAGTTGCTCAAGCAGAGGGTGCTGGCGCGCACCACCTTGCGCCTGAGCCAGCGTCTGCCCTACGCCAGCCTGTTGACTTTCCAGCGCACCAATCCAGCCGAGCTGCTCAACAGGTTCTTTGATGTGCTGACGCTCCAGAAGGCGGCTTCCAAGATCTTGCTCGATTGCCCCCAGGCGATGCTGCAAGTGCTGGTGGGTCTTGTGCTGCTGGCCTTCTATCATCCCTATCTCTTGCTCTATGGGGTGGCCCTGGTGATCGGGATGCTGCTCGTCTTCCTGCTGGGCTTTGGTGGCCTTTCCAGCAGCATTCGAACCTCGGCCCGAAAATACAAGGTGGCCGGCTGGCTGGAGGAGCTGGGGCGCTGCCAGCTGGCCTTCAAGATGGCTCCCGGCAGCCCGCTGGCCGAGCGCCAGGCCGACCGTCTGGTGGTCGACTACATCCGGGAGCGGCGCCGCCACTTTTTCGTTCTCCTGCGGCAGTGGGCCGCCCATTACGCCGTCTACACGCTGGGCAGCGCCGGCATTCTCGGGCTGGGCGGCTGGCTGGTCATCCACCGCGGACTGACCCTCGGCCAGCTGGTGGCGGCCGAGCTGGTGGTGCTGAGCTGCCTCAAGGCGTTCGAGAAGATCGTCTACTCCCTGCCCTCGCTTTACGACCTGCTGACGGCCCTGGACAAGCTGAGCGTCATCGAGGAGCTTCCCCTCGAGCGAACCGATGGCAAGCCTGTCCTGGCGACGTTCGATGGCCCGGTGCTCGAGTGCCGGCAGGTGGCCTACCATTACGCAGAGGGGTTCTCGCTGCGCAATGTCAGCTTGAGGCTCGAGCGCGGCCTGTTCGTCAGCCTGGTTGGACCCAACGGGTCGGGTAAGTCCACTATGCTCGAGCTGATCGCAGGCTTGCTCGAGCCGAGCCAGGGCCTGCTGCTGGTCCAGGGAGTGGATGTGCGCGATGCCTGTCTTTCCAGTCTTCGTCGGGTCGCCGTGCTGGTGGGCCAGACCCAGGACCTGTTCGAAGGCACCGTGGAAGAGAACATCCTGGTGGGTCGCGAGCTTGACCAGGTGGACCTTCTCTGGGCCCTCGAGCTGACCAGGCTCGATCGCGACCTGGCACTTACCCGAGATGGGCTCAAGACGTGCCTGGTCAGCGAGGGGCGCAATCTGTCCCGGGGTATGCGCCAGAAGGTCTTGCTTGCTCGAGCCGTGGTGGGCCGCCCGGCCCTGCTGTTGCTCGATGAAGCTCTCACTTCCATCGACGAGCGCGATCGGATGGCCATTCTCCAGGCCATGGACCCGCAGAAGAACCGCTGGACCGTGCTCAACGTCACCCACGAGCCGTGGTCGATGATGGTTTCCGACCGGCTGTACGTGCTGGAGGCCGGACAGATCGGGCAGGAGGGCGGGTTCGAGGAGTTGATCAACCAGAGCGACGGCCTGCTCGCCCAACTGCACCCTGAGCTGACCGCCCGCTGGAGGGAGGACTGATGGAGCCGTTGAGCCTGCGGATGGTCAAGAGTCCTCGCCTGGGCTGCCTGCTGGCCCTGCTGCTCCTGCTCTTGCTGGCTCTGGTCGTGACCCTCTTGATCTACACGCCCTGGCAGCAATCGGTCAAGGGAGTCGGCAAGGTCACCGTCTTTCACCCCATGAGCCGCCCCCAGACGGTGGAGGCTCAGATTCCTGGCCGGGTGGTCAGCTGGAAGGTGCTCGAGGGTCAAGCGGTCCGTGAGGGTCAGTTGCTGCTCGAGCTCGAGGATGTCGACTCCAAGTTCCTCGACCCCGCCCAGGCAAGCCTGATGCGAGATCAGCGTCAGGCCCTGCTGCGCCGACGCCAGGCGGCCGAGAGCCGGGAGAGGGCGCTGGCCAGGCAACTGGAAGCCATGCTTCGCTCGCAGGAGGCTTCCCTTCCGATGGCCTCGGTGCGCAACCGGCAAACCGAGGACCTGATGCTGGCCGCCCAGCAGTCTCTGCGGGCGGCGGCTCAGGCAGGGCAGACGGCTCAGCTGAACCTCGAGCGCCTGGAAGATCTTCATCGCCGTGGGTTGCGCTCCACCCGCGATCTCGAGCTGGCCCAGTTGGAGGCTGTGCGCACGGCAACCGAGGTGGAGCGAGCCCGGGCGGGGCTGGACCTGGCCGAGAAGGATCGCCAGGCGGCCGGTCTGGACGTGAGCAAAGTGCTGGCTGATACCTCGGCCGCCATGGCCGGCGTGGAAGCCAACCTCAACTCGGTGCGCGAAACCATCGCCTCCATCGACAGCGATCTGCGCAAGCTGGAGATCGACCTGGGGAATCTGAAGGCCCGCAACCGTCAGCAAAGGGTGCTGGCCCCCTCGGATGGTCGGGTGGTGAGGCTTCTCAAGGTCGGCCGGGGCGAGACGGTCAAGCCCGGGGACGTGCTGGCCACGGTTGTCCCTGAGACCCGCGATCAGGCGGTGGAGCTCTTCGTTTCCCAGGACGATGCGCCGCTGGTTGCTCCCGGTCGCCCTGTGCGCCTGGTCTTTGCGGGCTTTCCGGCCCTCCAGTTCTCGGGCTGGCCCTCGGCCACGGTGGGGACCTTCGCCGGCCAGATCGCAGTGGTCGACGCGCTGGATGATGGGAGCGGACGCTACCGCCTGCTGGTTCGCCCGGATGAGAGCCTCATCGCCTCCGGTCGAGACGAGCCCTGGCCTGATGGGGAAATCTTGCGGGTGGGCAGCGCGGCCAGCGGCTGGGTCATGCTCGATACCGTGCCGCTGTACTATGAGATCTGGAGGCGCTGGAACGCCTTCCCGCCCGACTTTCCGAACGATCAGAAGAGCTCGGGCAAGGTGCCGGCCGAGCCCAAGAGGAGCGCCAAGTGAGGAGCCTGTTGCTGGTGGCCTTGCTGCTCTGGTTGCAGCTGGCCGCGGGGGCTCAGCCGCTGACTCTGCAGGACCTGCTCGAGCAGGTCGAGACCCACCATCCGGTGCTGCGCCAGGCCGACCTGGCGCTCGCGATGGCTCGCGCCCGGGTGACTGAGAAGGAAGGTGCCTTTGACCCGGCCCTGGCCCTGAGCAGCGGCTATCAGCGTTACAACAGCTCCAGCGATCCCGGCAAGGCCAAGGAAGCCATCCCGTGGCTGGAGCGGGCGGCGGAAAAGGGGCATGCCGAGGCCCAAGCACTACTTGGACTGGCCTACCTGACCGGTCGGGGCGTCGACCGCGCACCGACGGAGGCCTTGAAGCGGCTGAAGCCGGCCGCCGAGAAGGGCTATCCGAAGGCCGAAGCGCTGTTGGCGCTCGCCCTGTTGAACACAGCCGAAGTACGCGATGAGGCGGAAGGCCGGCGTATAACGCGCAAGGCGGCAGCGGACGGCGACCCGCTCGGGCAGGCGCTGCTCGGCGAACTGCTGCTGTTCGGCCGGGCCGGAATGGCAAAGAACGAGGCCGAAGGCGCCGCATGGATGCGCAAGGCCGCCGAGCAGGCCGATGCGCGGGCGCAATACATGCTTGCCAGCCTGCTGGCGAACGGCCTCGGCGTGGACAAGGATCCGGTCCAGGCCCGCTTCTGGCTGGAACT
>QWHO01000217.1 GCA_021404945.1 bacterium CPR1 | reverse complement strand
AATCTCTCCACCGCCGGCCGCCCTTCCAGCAAGGCCTAGCCGCTGAAGCGGATCAGAAGATCAGCTTCTGGACCTCCCCCGCGCAATAGGCAGGGGTGCCATCGATCATCCCCTCGTAGGTCGTGGCATCGGGAGAGTTCAGCCCGGCCCGCACCAGCAGGATCGTACGGCCTGCCAGCAGGACCTTCAGGTCGTGAGTCGGTTTGCCGTCCTCGGTCTGGGTTCCAGCCGTATCACTCTTCTCACCGACGATCCGGACGAAGTCCCCCTTCTTGACCCTGGCAAGGTCGGCCTCCGACAAGGTGCGCGGGCCCTTGAGGGCTTGACCCAGGAAACCGAGCACGAACGGCAGCCAGAAGAACAAGATCACGACAGCGATCAGCGTGGTGACGACCAGGGTTTCAAGGCTGGCCCGGCCGATCTCTTTGAGCAGGTCAAAATTGCGCATGGCACCCCCCCTTTGGCCTCAATCGGGGTTATTTCGAGAGTGGTTTCAGCGAACCCTACTCTCGCGAATTGCCAGCCGCATCTCCAGCCCCAGCCCGGCTCAGGAACGTCCGAGCTCTCGCCTGAGCAATTTCCCCAGCCGGGTGCGGGGGAGCTGGGCCAGAATCTCAACCCTGGCGGGCACCATCGAGGCGGGCAGGCGGCGTTCACAAAACGAGCGGACCTCCTCCCCCGAAGCCTGTCGGTGCGGGCGCAGACAGACATAACCGCGCAGCTCCTGACACGAGTGGGGACCGGGCCCCGGGTCGGGCGGGGGCCAGCCCACCACGGCGGCGTCCTGCACGGCCGGGTGCTCGTAGATGACCTCCTCGATGTCGCGCGGGAACACCAGTCGATTGTCGCGGCGCAGGACGTCCCCGCGCCGGTTGATCAGGTAGAAAAAGCCGTCCTGATCGCGCTGGGCCATATCCCCCGTGTGCAGCCAGCCGCCCTGAAGCACCCTGGTGGTCGCCTCGGGAGCCTCAAAGTAGCCGTCCATGAGCTGAGGACCCCGCACGAGCAGCTCGCCCACCTCGCCGTGGGGCAGCTCCTGCCCGCTCTCGAGATCCACCACCAGGGCCTCGGTACCGGGCAGAGGCAGGCCGATGGAGCCGCTTCTTCGCTTCCCTTCCAAGGGGTTGGCATGGGTCACCGGGCCCGCCTCGGTCAGACCGTAGCCCTCTACCAACCGACCTTTGCTCACCTTCTCGAAGCTCTCCTGAATCTCCACCGGCAGGGGCGCAGCCCCCGAAATGCAGGCCCGGATGCTGCTAAGGCCATAGGAACGCAGCCTGGGAGTGTTGAGCAGGGCGGCGTAGAGCACCGGCACACCCGGAAAAAGGGAGGGACGAAAGCGGGAGATGGTCTCGAGGATCGAATCGGGAGTGGGCTCGGGGGGAAGCAGCAGGGTGCCTCCGTTGGCCATGGACAAATTCACCGCCGCCGACAAACTGTAGGCGTGGTAAAAGGGCAGTGCGCACAGCAATCGCTCCTGACCGGGTCGCAGCCGAGCGTCCCAGGCGGACAGTTGCTCGGTGTTGGCCACCAGGGCCCGGTGCGAGAGCACCACGCCCCGGGGCGAGCCGGTGGTGCCGCCGGTGTAGACGATCACCGCGGGGGCCGAGGGGTCCACCTCAACGCGCGGGAACGCCTCGTTCGCGTCGCGCATCAGGCGGCGCCAGCGAAGATAGCGCCGCTCGGGTCGACCGGCAGCCAGCCGGGCCGCCACCCGAAGCCAACCCCGCAGGTAGCGGGTGTATTCGCGACCCGAGCTGAGGATGAAGGACTCGATGTTGGCCCGGCGCAGCACCTCCTCGAGCTCAAGCGAGAGCGGTGAGGGGACCACCCCGATCCGGGGGCGAGCATCCTTGAGCTGGCGCTCGAGCAGCGCGATGGGGGTCTCTGGAGCCACCAGCGTGGCGACGCCTCCCGCCCACAGGGTGCCGTAGAGCGCCACCAGCGCCTGGGGCGAGTTGGGTAGAAGCTGAGCCACTCGCTCGCCCGGCGCCAGGCCAATGCTGACCAGCGAGGAGGCGAATTTGCGCACCTCGGCCAGCAGCTGCTCGTAGCTCAGGGCCCCCTGCTCGGACCAGATGGCCGCGCGACGGGGCCAGCGCCTGGCGGACTCGGCTACGAGCTCGGTGAGCGGGCGCGGGGCGATGGTCAGCCGGGCAGGGACCCCTTCATCGTAGTGACGGGTCCAGTCGGTCAAGCAGCCCCCTCGGGCGCATCCAGGGTGCCTCGCCAGGTGCGCTTGCGCTCGGGCTCGACGAAACGCTCCAGAATACGATTGACGGCGGCCGGACGCTCGAGTTGGGGCAGGTGACCGCAAAAAGGAAGACTGACGAACTCGCAGTTGGGGATCAGGTCGGCCATCCGGCGCATGGCCCGGGGCCGGGTCAGCATATCCAGCTCTCCCGACAGCACCAGCGTGGGCACGTTGATACTGGCGTAAAGGTCCCAGCCGCGCCAACGCATCAGATTGGGGACCAGCTGTTTGAGCACCCCGGGCGGGCAGTTGATCTGGTTCTTGAACACCTTGCGCACGCCCTCCAACATCGCCACGGGACATTTGAGCAAGGCCAGGGTCAGGGGTGACAGCGGGATCTCGCCGGCGGTGGCTACCAGAGCCAGGCGTTCGAGCCGCTCGGGCCGTTTGGCGGCATAGCCGGCCGCCACCGCCCCGCCAAAGGAGTGGGAGATCAGCGCAAAGCGTGAAGGCACCTCCAGGGCCTCCAGAGCCAGCTCGAAATCGCGCACCATCAGGTCGAAGGTGTAGCCGCAAGGAGCGATCTCGCTCTCGCCGTGGCCGCGGAAGTCGTAGCTAATGACCCGAAAGCGGCTGGAGAAGTAGTCCATCTGGTGGCGCCACTGGGTGGCCCGGCCGGCGCCGCCGTGAAGGAAGAACAGCGTGGGAGCATCGCGCGGGCCGTAGTCGAGCGCAGCCAGGCGCACCGCTGGCTCCTCCCCCACGCAGATCCACCGTCGCCTGGAATCACTCACGAGAGCATGACTTCTTCGGAGGGACCATCGCCCTCCTGGTCCACCAGGTCGGGCAGGGCGGTCCTCGAAGGAGAGCGCTCTTGGCTCCAACGGCTGAGAAAATCCTCGGCCGGGCAGGGCTCGAGGGCGGAGGAGGGCTCCAGACGGTAGCTCGGTCCCCGAAAAAGGTCGGTTTGCTCGCCTCCCACAACCAGATAGCGAAGCACGCGGTGCTCAAGGTCGGTTTCGTAGAGCGTGACCACCTCGGCGTTGCTGACCGGGACCCACTGCCGGGTGCGAAAGTAGAGGCGCTCGGACATCCGCCAGGCTTTGACGGAGGCGTAAGCTGGCTCCTGCAGGCAGGGACTGGCCGCCCGAGCAAGAAAGCTGCCGCCCTATTTTTTGACCGACTGTCGAGAAGAAAACGACGATGTTACGACCTGTCCTGCTGGCGCTGGCTTCCAGCCGCTGGCTCAAGAGTATGATGGTGAGGTTCCCGCTGGCCCGTCGGGTGGCCCGGCGCTTCGTAGCCGGCGAGGGGCTCGAGGACGCCCTGAACGCGGTGCGCTCCCTGCGGGCTGAGGATCTGATGGTCACGCTCGACTTCCTGGGCGAGAACGCCGATACTCTGGAGGGGGCCGAGGAGTCAGCCACCCAGTACCTCGAGGTGGTGCAGGCCATCGCCTCCGCTGGCCTGGACAGCCACATCTCGCTCAAGCTGACGGCCCTCGGGCTCGACCATGGTCAGGAAGTCTGCGGGGCCCATCTCGAGCGAATCCTGACCGCTGCCTCCCGCCACAATATCTTCGTGCGCATCGACATGGAAGGCTCCGATTACACCGAAGCCACCATGCAGATCTTCGAGAAAGTCCGCTCGCGACACGAGAACGTGGGCGTCGTGCTGCAATCCTACCTGCACCGAACCCGGGCCGACGTGGCCCGGGCCAACGACATCCAGGGCCGGGTGCGGTTGTGCAAGGGCGCCTACCACGAATCCCCGCTGATCGCCTATCAAGACCGGAGCAAAGTGAGCGAGAACTTCGTCACCCTGATGAAGGATCTGCTCTCGCACGGCACCTACCCGGCCATCGCCACCCACGACGAGCAGATGATCAAGGCCACCATCCAGTATGCTCGCGAGCACAACATCGACCCCGCCAGCTTCGAGTTCCAGATGCTCTATGGCATTCGCCGCGAGCGCCAGATCCAGCTGCGTCGCGAGGGCTACAACGTGCGCGTGTACGTGCCCTTTGGCTCGCAGTGGTATCCTTATTTCATGCGCAGGTTGGCCGAGCGGCCCGCCAACCTGGTGTTCTTCCTGACCGCGTTGTTCAAAGGATAGCTTGAGCATGCTGACCCCACCACCCCCACCACCCGTCGCCTCCCCGGTCCGTAAAGGGGGCTTCCCCTGGCTGGCAGCCTTAATGTTTCTTCTCTTGATGGGCAGCATGGTGGTGAACCTGGTCTTGCTCGTCGCGCTGGCCGGAGACGGCGGAGGCTCGGGCCTGGGCGGCTCCACCCGCTACCAGGAGATGCTGGTGGACGGAGAGTCCAGGGCAGACGACAAGATCGTGATGCTCTCGGTCAAGGGAGTCATCATGGACGGAGTGGATGGAACCGCCCGGCCGGGGACTTTCGACTCCATCCGCTCGCAGCTGCGCAAGATCAAGAAGGACGATACGGTCAAGGCCATCTTGCTGTCGGTCAACAGTCCCGGCGGGGGCGTCACCGAGAGCGATCGCATCTACAACGAGCTCAAGCTCTTCCGCGAGGAGACCGGACTGCCCATTGTGGCCCTGTTCGGGGACGTATCGGCCAGCGGCGGCTACTACATCTCGATGGCCAGCGACCATATCATCGCCCACCCGACCACGGTGACCGGATCCATCGGGGTGATCTCCCAGTTCTTCCAGGTCAGCGAGCTGATGGGAAAGCTGGGAGTGGACGTCGAGACCATCAAGTCCCTGCGTTCTGATAGCAGCGAGTCGTTCAAGGATATCGGCTCTCCTTACCGGCCCATGACCCCGGCCGAGCGAAAGCTGCTGCAGGGACTGATCAGCGAGATGTGGGAGCGCTTCGTGTCCGTGGTGGCCGAAGGGCGCAAGGGCAAGATCCCCGAGCAGAGGGTCCGAGAGCTGGCCGACGGGCGCGTCTTCACCGGGCCTCAGGCCCTGGAAGTCAAGCTGGTCGATCAAATTGGCTATCAAGAGGATGCCTTTGCCAAGTGCCGCGAGCTGGGCAAGGCGCCCCAGGCCAAGGTCGTCCGCTACAAGAAGGAGCCCAGCCTGACCGACCTGCTCACCATGAGCGCCCACCCGGCTCCGCCCAGTCTCGAGGAGATGCTGCGCGAAGTGACCTTCGACTCGCCCCGGTTCTTGTATCTTTGGACCAGCCGCTGATCGAGCTCACGGGAGCGACGTTGGAGTATGCTGCCCGTGCCCGGGCGGTGGATGCAGTGGACCTGACCGTGCCGACGGGCCAGTTCCTGGCCGTTGTGGGCCCGTCCGGGTCCGGCAAGACCTCGCTGCTCAACCTGATCGGGGGCCTGGAGCGTCCCACTTCCGGCTCGGTGCGGGTCAGTGACCTGGAGCTGAGCCGGTCCGATGACCGCCAGCTGTCGGCCTATCGCTCCAGCAAAATCGGCTTTGTGTTCCAATCGTTTCATCTGCATCCATCCCGAACCGCGCTGGAGAACACCTCCATTCCGCTCTACTTCACCTCCACACCCATGGCCGAGGGCCTGGCCCGTTGTCGCGAGCTGTTGCAGCGCCTGGGCCTGGCAGGCCTGGAGGACCGGTCCGTATCCCAGCTCTCGGGCGGACAGCGTCAGCGCGTCGCCATCGCTCGTGCCCTGGTCAATCGCCCCCCCATCCTGCTGGCCGACGAGCCCATCGGCCACCTGGACGGAGAGACCGCTTCGGTGGTGCTCGAGCTTTTGTCCGAGCTGCACAAGAGCGAGCAGGTGACCATGGTGGTGGTGACCCACGACATGTCCATCCTGAACGTGGCCGAGCGCACCGTGGAGATGGCGGGCGGGAGGCTGATCCGGTGAGGCGCACCCGCCTCACACGACTGGCGCTGGGGGAAGCGGGCGCTTCTCCCTGGCGCAACTGGCCGCTGGCGCTGGGCGTGGCTCTGGGCGTGGCCTGCCTGGTCTATTTCCTGAGCCTGGCCAGCGGGGTGGAGGAGCTGCTGAGAAAACGCGTGGTGGGCTCGCTGCCCAACCGGATCAAGGTCCAACCCTCCAGCTTCAGTGTCGGTCCGCTGGCCCTTCAGAGCTCGATCAACCAGACCACGGTGGACAAGTTGCGGGCCCTGCCCGGCGTGACCGCGGCCTACCGCCAGGCCCGCCTGCCCCAGCCCTGCCAGCTCTACGCCAGCTACGGGGGCCAGTCGGTCGTGACCGACATGATCGTCGAGGGCGTGGATCCAGGTCTGGTGTCCAGCCAGGTAGCCTCCGGTCGAAGCTTCGCGCCCACGCCGTCGGAGCCTTACACGGCCGTGTTTCCACTGGCGGCCGTGGAGATCGTCAATGCGGGCATCTCCATTCATACCGGTCTGCCGACCCTCACGCCGGAGGCTATCGTGGGTCGCCACTTCGAGCTTCTGGTGGGGACCTCGAGCTTCAGCCCGGGCCAGTCAGTCCGCCGTCGTTGCGTGATCGTGGGCGTCTCGGACCAGATCGCCGTGAGCGGCCCGGCTCTTCCGCTGGAGGTGGTCGAGCAGTGGGAGGGCAAGCCCCTCACCTACTACTCGGTGACCCTGGAGGTGGATACCCCCGAGCGCGTGGAGGCCGTGGCCGCGGCCGTGGAGGAGCTGGGGCTGGTCACCCCTGGTCTGGAGATGGCCCGCCGCATCGCCACGGGCGTCATCTGGGCGCGCATCGCCCTGGTGGGTTTCGCGGCCGCCATCCTGCTGATCGCCGGGGTCGGGATCTCGACCGGACTGTCGCTGCAAGTTCGCGAGGAGGCCCGCTTCATCGGCCTCTATCGCGCCGTCGGAGCCACCCAGAACGACATCCGCTGGATCTACCTGGCCCGCGCGGGAGCTCTGGGCCTGGTCGGCTCGCTGGCCGGCCTGCTGCTCGGCTTGGTGGGCGGATACCTGACCCAGTGGGCGGTGGCTCACTTCGGGCCCAGCGGGGTGCTGCTCAATGATCGCCTGTTTGCTCCCACAGCCCTGATCCTTGTGTCAGGGCTCAGCTTTGGAGTGCTCGGGTGCCTGCTGGCCGGTGCCTACCCGGCCCGCCAGGCTGCCCGACTCAGTCCGGTGGAAGCCCTTCGAACGGGTTGATTTGGGGAAGGATTCGTCTTCGGGCACTTCGAAGCCGGGCCGAGCTCAACAGTTTGCGTTCGGTAAAGGAAGGTGGCCCTGATGGAGAATCGCAGAGAAGGAATCGGTTTCGCTTTCGGGCTTCTGGTCGGAGCGGTGATCGGTGCCTCCGTCGCCGTCATCCTGGCTCCCCAGTCGGGTCAGAGGACCCGCCAGTTGCTGCGCGAGACGGCCAAGGACATGCAGGAGCGGGCTTCCGATTTCGCAGCCGATCTCAAGGAAGACTACCAGGAGCTGGTCGAGAAGGGCAAGTCGTTCTACGACGAGCGGCGAAAGACGACTCGGACAGAGGGTGAGCCCGAGCAGCGCGCCTGATCATGGACTGACTTGATCGATTGGGCCCGGGTAGCGCCGAAGGGCCGGTCGCGGTATGATATGGGCGTGAGCGGCGCTGTAACACAGGAGGATAGCAAGGTGGACATCAAGGTCAACTCGCGACCGATATCAGACGGTGCCCACGCCGTGGAGGTTCAGGGCGAGATCGACGTCTATACCTCTCCGCGCGTCAAGGAAACGATCAACGAGCTCATTGACCAGGGCCGTTACAACCTGGTCATCAACCTCGAAGGGGTGCGTTACATCGACAGCACCGGCCTGGGGGTCCTGATCGGGGCTCTCAAGAAGGTGCGCGAGCACGATGGGCGCATCTTGCTCATCTGCACCAACCCTCAGATCAAGAAGATATTTAACATCACCGGACTGGTGAAAATCTTCGAGATCTTCAAAACTGAGGAAGAGGCGGTCAAGGTACTGGTTCCCAGCGCCTGACCGACATCCTATACTCAAGGTATAGAGAGCGGGAAACGTCAAAACGCCTCCGCGACAGGCAGCGGTTCGTCTCAGGCGAACGGCTGCCTGGTTATTTTCTTGAAGAACATTGACCGACGAAATGGCCGAACCGGCGACGGCTGTGGCGCTCAATCGGCGACCCGTCATCAGATCGTTTTCATCTCTGCACTTTGGGAAAGAATTTTTGCTACATCGAGAAATTTTTTCCCACCCCGCCCGAGCTTTTGAAAGTCCGACAGAGCGCCCCCCCTGCCAACCACAAGTAAAGTTCAGCACACTTTAAGTAACAATTTTACCGCCAAAGAACGAATTTTCGCCCCTTCCATTGGTTGCGTGGGCGCCCCCCACGGTGGTATACTCCAAACGCATCGCACCCCCCCTTAGGAGGTAAAGGCCGGAAATGCCTGGATCTACTCAGAGTAAGAGTCGCTTGAGTCGTAGACAACAGCAGATCCTGGAGTTCATCCGCCAGTCGGTGCAATCCCGGGGGTTCCCTCCGTCGATCCGCGAAATCGGAGAAGCGGTGGGTTTGTCGTCCAGCTCGACAGTACACAGTCACCTTCGTAGCTTAGAGACGAAGGGGTATCTGCGTCGGAATCCTTCCAAGCCCAGGAGCATCGAGCTTCTGGATGGTCCCAAAGGGACGGGGATTCGGTTGGTGGAGATTCCTGTGGGGGTCGGTTCCGACCCTGATGGGAACAAGAGAACCATCTCCCTGCCGCTCGAGCTGGTGGGAAATCGGGAATCTTTTCTGTTTCCAGTAGACAGCGAGAGGTATCGTGACGAAGCGATCATGCCTGGCGATCTGGTGATCGTCAACCGGGGCTCCTCCGGGGCACGTGAAGGCGACATGGTGCTGACCGACGACGGAGATCGTCCGACGTTGTGCCGGTTTACCAATGGAAGCAGAGCTACTGGGGGACGAGCCGACTTGGAGATCTTGGGTCGGGTCGTCGGGGTAATTCGCAAGTTCCCCGAAGTTTAGACCCGCGCGGACGCGCGCACGAAAGCGACTCCATAGAAGGTCCGGCGTAAACAGCCGGGCCTTTCTCCTTTACAAAGAGGATTTCCGAGCCGGGCCGGCGTAGGTTGAGGGGCGCGAACTTGAAGAAGATTCGGATCGCACCCTCGCGAGGGGGACCAGAAACAGAAGAGGGACAGCATGAAGACATTTCGCAACTGGAGCAAGCTGGCGGTGATCGGCCTGGTGGCGGCCGGTTTCCTGTGGGGGCCTGTGACGGCTGATGAGCGCAAGATTATCGTCCGCCAGCAGGGCGTGGTGCGCAGCTACGAGGTGAACAGCAACCAGCCTGTCAACGTCCTGACGAATCGATACATGGCAGCCGGCCTGGTGGAGACGATGGCCGACTCGATCGCCAAGATCGGCAGTCTGGGCGGCAGTGCCGTGCTGATGGGCCCCAATACCATCGTGGACGTAGCCAAGTTCGACCCCGACTCTCCTTCCTCTGAGGCGATCGTGAAGCAGGGCACGGCCCGCTTCAAGGTCGCCAAGCGTCCTCGCGACAAGTTTGAGGTGCGCACCAACTCGGCCGTTCTGGCCGCCCGTGGCACCGATTTCCTGGTTCAGGTGGCCGATTCGTACGCCGGCCTTCCTCACACCGCCTCGCTCGTCTCCGACGGGGACCTGATGGCTCAAGGCGGGATATTCACACTGATGAAGGTCTTCTCAGGTCTGGTGGAGGTGCGCGATACCCAGGGCAACCTCTTCGGCACCCTGAGCCGGGGTGACACGCTGGTAGCCACTGGCGGAGCCTCCCAGTTCCGATACAACGACCCCGACTTCCAGTTCCAGGGCGACGTTCCCGAGCCCCTGATGACCCCGGACCCCAATTACCAAGAGCGGGTCGTGAGCACCTACTACATCTCCAACATCGGCCCGCAGGGCTTCTACGCCGAGTATCTCGACAATAACCTTTACGACATCACCGGCGGGCCGCTGCTCATCGCGCCCGGCGTGGAGACGAACGGCAGCCTGTTGCTCGAGATCCTCCTGCCGAGCGCGAGCTGGTCGCCCGGTGGCGGACCGAGCGGCTCGGGCAGCACGCAGATTTTCCGGGGTCGGTAGAAAACAAGACGTCTTGCCCTTGCCAGACTCCTGATAGTGGGTAGAGGGCCCAGGCCCGGCCAGAGATGGCCGGGCTTTTGTTTGCCCACCCCGCAGGGATTCCCCGACCTGGAGCCAACCTATTTGGGAAGTTCTTCTGGAAGTGGGGTGGGTTTCTTGCCAAAAGCCCTCCATCTGATACGCTGGCTCTTCGTGGCCCTGCTGGCCCTCCAGCCTCTGGCGGCCGATGAGAACGACGTGGCCGAAGTCGAGCGTCGG
>QWHO01000725.1 GCA_021404945.1 bacterium CPR1 | reverse complement strand
GGTGAAGAAGCTGGCCGCCGAGACTCCGTACTTGCGGCGCTGGGTGTCGATGATGGGGCCCACCAGCCGGATCAGGGCTCCCCGATCGCGTTCTCTGACAGCCTTCTGGACCTCCGGAATGGAGGCCACGAACTCGGCCTGAGCCAGGGCCCGCCAGCGGCTCTCCTCGAGAATGGAGCGCAGGATGTTCAACTGGTCGGTCTCTTGCTCCTGGACCAGGCGTTCGGAAAGGCTGGCCATCTGCATCCAACAGAAGGCAAAGCTCAATCCGAAGAGGGCCAGGGTTCCCAGGATCACCGAAAGAAGCGGGCGTCGGGACATTGCTGGAGCCGGATTTACTGCCTATCTGGCCCTGGTTCCTCCCGGGAGCCCTCAGGGATGGTAGTAGTAGAAGACCTGGTCGGGATTGTCCAACTGGGGAGTCCACAGGGCGGTCCGGTCCCGACGCCCGCTCTTCCAGTAAAGTCGCATGCAGTAGTAGCGGCCCACCAGCGCCCCGTCGCAGGTCAGCTCGTTGTAAGAGTTCCCCACGTCGGTATCCCAGGTGCGGGACCAGTTGCGGCCATTGGTGCCGTATTCCCAGACCTCCATCTTGTAGACCCAGTAGTGGCGGCCGTCCACGCCCTCGCCCTCGAGGTCGTAGGGATAGCCCCGCACCGTGAAGTTGGCCTTCTTCTCGGCGCGCACCGCCTGGCCGCCGGCTGGCGAGAGCGACACGAGCAGGTTGCGGCTCTCTCCCGGAGCCATCCGCACGCTGCCCTTGCCGGAGCGGTAGCCCACTTTGGAGACAAAGACGTCGTGAGGGCCGGGAGGCAGGCCCTGGACCTGAAAGCTGCCGTCCGCCGAGGTGGTCGCCTGATAGCCGCTGTCGAGCTGGACCTGGGCGCCGCCAAGAGGCTGTCGATCGGAGCTCTCCACCCGTCCGGTGAGCGTGCTGGTGGCCTGGCCGGCTCCCGGGGCGACCGTCACGGCGACTCGATTGCTGGGATAGCGATCGACCATGACCATCAGATTGCCGCTGCGGGCGCCCTCTGGGATCTTGAAGCGAATCTGCTCGCTCTTCCACTCCACCACGGAGTCGGGGGGCACGGGCAGCCCTCCCAGCGTCAGCGTTCCGTGCCCCGGCTGGCCAAAACCGCTTCCTTTGACCTGGAGAACCTGTCCCGGGGTCAGCGAGCTGGAGGACAGGCCTGCGATCCTGGGCACAGTGGCGGGGGGCACCAGGTTCCAGTTGAGCTCGAGCTCGCCCCAGCTGTAGATGAGGGCGGCCGTGCCGGGCTTCACCAGCGGGCTGCGGGGCTGGCGAAGGTCGATGTTGACCCGACCTTCGGCTCCTCGAGCCAGGCCCAGGGCATAGAGCCAGGCGTTGCCGGGTTGCAAGGAATCGCTGGCGGCCTCGCCCGGAGTGCGGGTGAGACCACCGGGAGCGGTCACGGTGATGTGCTCTACCGCCACGGGTGTGCTGGAGGGCACCGCCAGCAGGTTCCAACCGGGATGAAGGTCGGTGATGCGCTTGCCTGCCTGGGCCTGTCCCACCAGCGAGACCTGGCCGGCCTGGTCGAAGAAGGTGATATAGGCCTGAGAGGTATCCACCTGCTCGGGATGATTGACCGGGTCGACCTGGGTGAACCCGGCCGGCCCGAGCGAGAGCAGCATGCGAGGATAGCCACGGGCCGCCGTGAGCCGAGCGAAGGGGAAGACCACCACGCTCCAGCCCTGGTAGGAAGGGAAGCTCTTCTTCAGGCCTTCCATCCGGGCCGGGTCGGGCGCCGTCGCGCCCGGCGCTATGGTGGGCGGGGGCGTGGTGGGCCACTCGGGATAGACCCTCGGGTCGTGGAAGTTCTGGGCGGCTGCAGCGCAGACCAGAATGCCGAAGAGGACCAGGAGGTGACGCACTTAGTAGCTCCCTTCAGTTGGACCGGTCCGAGCGACCGGAGGTGATGCCGTG
>QWHO01000724.1 GCA_021404945.1 bacterium CPR1 | reverse complement strand
TGGGGCAGGTTGTGCAGTAAGGAGGCCAGGAAGACGGTGACGATCAGCACCACCAGGCTGGCAAACAGGCCCGACAGGGGAGTGCGGGCTCCGCTGCTTTCGTTGACCAGCGATTGGGACATCCCGCCGCTGACCGGGAATCCCCGGGTGAGCCCCGTGGCCAGGTTGACGGCTCCGATGGCCAGAAACTCCTGGTTGCAGTCAAAGCGGCCCCGGTGCTTGGCGGCGAACATTCGCCCGATGGCGGCCGTTTCCACCGCCCCCAGCATGAAGCAGGCCAGCGCCAACGGCATCAGCTCCTGGAGGTCGGCCAACGAAACCATCGGCAGGCCCGGCATGGGAAGGCCCTCGGGAACGTCGCCAAGCAGTTTGACCCCGCGCTCGCCCAGTCGAGCCACTGAAGAGGCCACGATGCCTCCCACCACCACGAAGAGGGCCACTGGCTTGTCTTTCGCGTACATCTTGCCCAGCACCAGGATGGCCAGGGCCACCGCGCCTACCGCCAGCGAGGCCGGGTTGGTGTGACCCAGCTCGCCCAGGAAGGTTGCCGAGCGCTCCCAGAAGTCGCCGTGGCTGCCGTGCACGCCAAACAGCTTGGGCAACTGGGTGCTGGCCAGGAAGAGGGCCACCCCGCACTTGAACCCCAGCATGACCGTCTCGGAGACGAAGTGCACGACCGCGCCCCCCCGCACGGCCCAGGCCACCACCCCGATGATCCCCACCAGCAGTGCGGTGGTCGTGGCCAGAGCGTAGAAGCGTTCGTTGTTGCCTCCGGCCATGGCCCCCAGCGAGGAGCCGATCAAGAGCGAAATGGCCGATGTGACCGAGATGGTCGTGTGCCGTGAGCTGCAAAAGAGCCAGAAGATCAGTCCCGGGAACAGGCAGGCGTAGAGCCCGGCCTCCGGAGGCAGGTTGGCCAGCGAGGCGTCTCCGATGGCCGCCGGAACCATGTAGGCGGCCAGCGTCAGACCGGCGATCAGGTCGGCGACAAGATAGCTCTTCTGGTAGGTGGGCAGCCAACCCAGAGCCGGCATGAACCGCGCCAGCCCCGACTTGTTTGAATTCTCCACAACGCCTCCTGTCATGCGATCGCCTTGCGACTGGTCGAGAATAAGGCCGGGATGCTGCCCATCCCCAGAGCGATGGCCAGCAAGATGATCTGGGCCTGGATCAGCGAGGCAAGACCTTGCAGGTAATCTCCCGCCACCAGGTGCAGGATTCCGCTGAAGAAGACAGCTCCAGGCACCAGCGGAATGTAGCCTGGCATGGCCATGAACGAGTAGGGGCAACCTGCTCGACGGGCCAGCAATTCGGACGAGAGACCGATGGAGAAGCCAGCCAGAAGATTGGCCACCTCCGCAGGCCATGCGTGGGCAGCGACCGAGTCGCGCGTCAGAATGGCCACCAGGCCGACCAGGCCCGAGCCGAGCAGATACCGCCGGGGCACATCGAAGAGGACCGCGAAACCAACCGCTGCCACCCCTCCCATCAAGGCGGCCAGCAGCACCTGATCCTGGCCGGGCAGGACACCGCTTTCTGCCGGACGTCCCCAGGCCAGGATGACCCCCCAGACCCCCACGCTTGCTGCGATGATGGTCAGGAGCGCACTGGTCGCTCGGGTCAGACCCGCGGTGACGTCTCCGCGGAAGAGGTCGGCCGTGCTGCTCACCAGCGGAACCCCGGGAACCAGCAGCAGGATCGAGGCGGCTACGCTCACACCCGGCCCGGCCAGAGCCAGCGCGGTGGCGCTGGCAAAGGCGGCCACCACCACCGTGGTGAGCAGCCTTCCCAGCCGGGTGTGGGCGAGATGGTGCCGCAGCAGCTGGGCCAGCGAAGAGGTTACCAGCACGACGTAGAAATCTCGGGCCGTTCCACCCAGGTTCACGGCGAACGCGCCGCATCCGAGCCCGACTGCCAGGGCCACCAGCCAGGGGGGATACTGGCGTGAC
>QWHO01000216.1 GCA_021404945.1 bacterium CPR1 | reverse complement strand
AACAGATCGCGGAGTGGATCCTGGAAGTCCTCAAGGCTCCCCAGGATGAGGCCAGATTGCGCGACATACGGGGGCGAGTCCTGCGCTTGTGCGAAGAGTTTCCGCTCTATCGCGACCGCCTGGAGCGCAGCCGGGAAGCGGGAGTGACTGCGTGAGCGAAGAGGAAGAGGGCAAAAAGTCCGACGAGGAAGACGGGGTCGAACGGGCAGAGGACGATGCCGAGGAGGCATCGGAGGGGTCCTCCGAGGGTAAAGAAGGCAAGCCCTCGGACCAGTCCGTGGAGGATCGGGGCCAGGTCAAGGCTGACGACTCGATGTCGACCGAGCCTGCGGGCCAGGGGGACGACTCGAAGTCAGGCGAGAGCGAGGGCGAGAGCCGGGCAGACGAGACGGGGTCTCCGGAGAGCGACGAGATCCTGCTCGAGGAAGAAGTTTCCGACGAAGAGGTCGCCCGGATCCTGGAGGATACCGACCTCGGCGAGCTTGAGTTGGAGACGCCTCTATCGCCCGACCCGGAGGTGGAGAAGCTGCTTGCCCCCGAGCCTCTGGTGAGCTCCGAGGACCCGATGGTCGACCTCCCGGCCGAGAGCACCGACACTGACCTCCCTGCCCGCCCCGGTGACGGACTGGAGATGTTCGAGCCCTCGGCCGAGCCTCACACCGGCCCCGAGCGGCGGCGTGGTGAGCGGAAGATCTCCAAGCTCAACAAGCTGCTCACGGGGGAGATCGACCTGGGCGAGGGCGATCAGATGGTCTACCTCTATCTGGTCGACCTCTCCGAGGGTGGCATGCGGGTTAACGTGGATCAGAACTTCCCCGAAGGCAAGACGTTCCGAATGAAACTGGGGCTGGAGTCCTTTGGCACCGAGCTGGGCCGGAGCGGGGTGCTCGACCTTCCCTTGCAGGTCGTCTGGCAGAAGCGCCTGGTGGGCGGGATGACGGTGGCCGGCTTGAAGTTCGTTGACCCCACCGACGAGGCGCGCGAGGCAGTCCAGCAGATTATGGAGCTATTCTCGGTGGAGGGCAAGCGCCGCCGGTTCCGACTCAACCGCGTGCTGGGAGTGGGTATCGGGCTGGAGGAGAACACCCGCTGGCTCTATCCTCTGGCGCTCGACCTGTCGGTGGGGGGAATGCGCATCCGCACGGAGGAGAACCTGGTGGTGGGCGACGAGCTGACGCTCAAGATCTTTCTGCAGTTCGACCTGCCGGTGGTCAACGTCAACGCCAAAGTGGTCTGGAAGGAAGAGGTTCAGGCCAACCGGTTCCAGATCGGCCTGGAGTTTCAGAATGTTACTGAGGATGTGGCCCGACCGGTGCAAGAGTACATCGACCGCTGCCTGGCCGAGGAGATGGGCAAAGCCGGGAATCTGAAGTAGGACTGCGCTCAATTCAGGAATGGGAGACATTGCATGCCCGGTATAGCTGTCGTGGCCGTGGGGGGGAACTCACTGATCAAGGACAGCGCTCATCAGAGCATACCCCACCAGTATATGGCTGTCGTGGAGACAGCCCGGCACATCGCTGACATGGTTCAGGCTGGCTGGGAGGTGGTGGTCACTCACGGAAATGGACCTCAAGTGGGCTTCATCCTGCTGCGAAGCGAGCTGGCCCGAGGCAAGGTGCACCCTGTTCCGCTGGATGTTTGCGGCGCCGATACTCAGGGCGCCATCGGTTATCATCTCCAGCAGGCACTGCGCAACGTATTTCTGGAACGGGGGATGACTAAATCGGCCATCACGCTGGTGACCCAGACGGTCGTCGACCCGCAGGACCCAGCCTTTCAAAATCCCAGCAAGCCCATCGGTCCCTTCATGAGCGAGGAGGAAGCCCATCGCCGCGAGCGTGAGGAGGGGTGGGCCGTGGTGGAGGACGCCGGGCGCGGATGGCGCCGGGTGGTGGCCAGCCCCAGGCCCCGCGAGATCGTCGAGCTCGACGCCATCAACACGATGATCGGGTCCGGCTTTCTGGTTATCGCGGTGGGCGGGGGAGGGATCCCGGTCGTACCCAACTCGGACGGGGCTCTGGAAGGGGTTGCGGCCGTCATCGACAAGGACCTGGCCTCCAGTCTGCTGGCTCAGCAGCTCAAGGCCGACCTGTTCGTTATCTCCACCGCCGTGGAGAAAGTATGCCTGCGCTTTGGCACTCCCGAGCAGGAGGAGTTGAGCCAGCTGACGGCCGCACAGGCCCGACGTTACCTGGAAGAGGGACACTTCAAGGCCGGTAGCATGAAGCCCAAGGTGGAGGCTGTGCTGGCCTATCTGGAGGCCAACGGCAACAAAGCCCTGATCACCAACCCCGAGAATCTCAAGCGAGCTCTCGAGGGGGAAACGGGTACCCACTTCTCGGTCTGAAACTGCTATAATAGACCTGGACCGCCTTCAGGGGGTGGCTTTGGCCGACGACAATCGGATCAACAATGGTCGAGGCCCGGATCGCTCGGAGCGTTCAGAGCGCTCGCGTGGGCCGGGCAATTCTCGTTCGGAGAACCGCACCACTGCCTCCACCGTCCCCGATATGCGCAGCCTGTTCTTCCACGAGGCAGATCGAATGGTGGGGCTCGAGGACGCGCGCACTTCCAACCAGGAGCTCTTCCAGGGCTGGAGCCTGGCAGCGGGTGAGGAGAATCGGGGCCCGGGGCGCTCGGATGAGGCTCCCGGCCAGAATCGGGGCCCGGGGCGCTCGGATGACGACGACCGGGGACCAGGGCGGTCGGACGACGACCGGGGCGAGAATCGCGGGCCGAACCGCTCGGAGGACGACAGGGGCCCACGCCGCTCGGAGGACGGACGCCGAACCGACGAGAACCGCCCGACTCGCCGAGCCGAAGAGAGCGAGCCGCCTGGCCAGGCCAGAAAAAACGATGACTCCCGCCGTCTCGAGGCGGAGAACCGTCTGCGCAATGATCGCGAGGACGGCCCTGGCCGCAGCGAGGATGCTCCCGGTCAGGCCCGGAAGCGGGAGGGCTCGGAGGAGCGCAGCTCTCTGATGGAGCGGATCCGGGAGGCCATGCGCAAAGAAGAGACCCGCCGACAGGAGCCGGCTGAGCCGGCCCGGCGCGATCCCCCTCAGAATCAGCAGAACGAGCCGCCCCGGCGGCCCGCCCCGGCCCAGACGGAGCTGCCGCGAAAACCGCCCGTCCCCGCCCAACCAGAGCCCCCGGGCAAGCAGCCCGCGGCCGAGACGGTGCGCAAGAGCGTGATCGTGGTTTCCGCGCCGGGCCAGCCCGTTCGCAAGCCGGAGGCCCAGGCACCCGCAGCGCCCGAACCAGCTCTCCCGGCGCAGCAACAACCGGCCTCGCGGGCACTCTATAAGCGAATCGACGCCACCCCCCGGCTGCCCCCCGAGCAGAGCACCATCCCTGCCGCCCGGGTCACGCCGCAGCTTCCCCAGGAAAGTCGCCTTCCCACTCCCCAGGCTCGCTTGCCCGAGCTGCCACGGGCCCCGCGGGGCGAGCAGCCAATGACGCCCGCTCCCACCCCGGCCGTGCGGGTCGACCGCCCCGCACCCCAGCGGGCCGATCCGGCGCCTTCCCACGCGACGGTGGTGTCACGCAGCTCGGCCGATGGGGCGGGCACCCAGAGCGGCGGCCAGCAGGAGTCCGAGGGGCGGGCACGCCCCACCGAGATCGCCCGGCTCTCGGCCCCGATCGTGCGCGAGAATCGCCTGTTGAGCAGGTTTCTGCGGCCTGGCCGGGCCGAGCTCGAGGAAGAGCTGGAGGCTCTCAAGAGCTCCTCCCGCGTCGAGGCGATCAGCAAGCGCAACCGCGGCGGCCAGGGTGGCGGAGGAGGGCAGCAGTCCTCGGGTCAGTCCTCTGGCCAGGCCTCCGGGGGACCGGCGGTCGGTGAAGCAGGCCTGGAGGCAGTCGACCCTCGCACCGGCCTGCCCCGTACGCTGGTCCGCCCCGGGCTGCAGCCGCTCTTGCCCCAGCTCGAGCGCCTCTTTTCCACGGCGGGACTGGCCTATGCCGCTGAGACCGAGGAAACGCCAGAGTTCATGCGAACCTACTGGATCGCCATGGCCTGGCTCAGCCAGCATCAGGAGCAGCACGGCCTGAGCGAGCGGATGTGCTACTTCGGGGCCGCCATGTTCGATGGAATGCAGGGTTGGCGCCGCAAGGGCCAGGTCAGCGAGGAGCAGGTGGTCAACCGCCTTCTGGCCATGCTGGCCGAAGAGGGTGGCTTTCTGGGTGAGCACTCGCTGCGGGTCATGACCTTCGCCGACGCCGTCTGCGAGGATTTGAACGTTCAGGACCCGGCCATTCGAGAGCAGGTGCGCTCAGGAGCACTGCTGAGAGATCTGGGCATGGCCGGGCTGGACTACCGCCAGCTTCCCCCCACGCTCTCCGAGCAAGTCCAGGGGTTACGCAATTCGGGCGACCTGCACATGGCCGGTCGCCTGGCCGACATCGGGGCCCTGCGAGTCCCCGCAGAGATCCGCAACAAGCCCGGGCCGCTGAACGCCGACGAGCGAGCCTTGATGGAGAGGCACCCCGAGTTCGGCGAGCAGCTCCTGGCCCGCTTTCCGGCCTTCCGCCACCTCGGCCCCATCGTGAGGGCCCACCACGAGCGCTGGGACGGTCGGGGCTACCCGGACGGACAGATGGGTCGTCGCATCCCCATGGCCTCGCGCATCATCGCCGTCTCGGATGTCTTCGACGCCCTGACCAGCGAGCGCCCCTGGCGCGAAGCCTGGAGCTACGAGCGGGCGGTCAGCCACGTCCAGGAAGGGGCGGGCACTCAGTTCGACCCGGAGGTCGTCCGGGCGTTCCTGCGTACCAGTCGTCGCCTGAAGGCGGGCGGATACCTCGACTGATCGGGAAGAAAGCTCCTGCTCCTCGCGACCTGCAGAAAGTGCGTGATGAGGAGCCTGCGCCGGCCGACCTCCAAGGGGGCGCCCCGAACAACAGGCAACACATTCATCACGTAGGACGCCCAGCTCATTTCGGGAGGAAACCATGAAGAAGCACTTTCTCTGCGCCGCCTTGAGCGGTGCTTTGCTGGCCACGCTCGCCACCCAGCCCGGCCTGGCCAAGCGCGACGAGCCGGGTGGCTCGCGCGATACCATCCAACTGGCCCTGTTGCTGGATACTTCAAACAGCATGGACGGCCTGATCGACCAGGCCAAGAGCCAGCTGTGGAAGGTCGTCAACGAGTTCTCGGAGATGAAGAAGGACGGCAAGGTCCCCCGCCTGGAAGTGGCCCTGTATCAATACGGCAACGACGGTCTGAACGCCCGGGAGGGCTATGTGCAACAGGTGGTGAGCTTTACCACCGACCTGGACAAAGTCTCCGAGCAGCTCTTCAAGCTCAAGACCAACGGCGGCGAAGAGTATTGCGGTTGGGTCATGCGCTCGGCCCTGAAACAGCTCTCCTGGAGCGACAATCCCAAGGACATTCGGGTGATGTTCATCGCCGGCAATGAGCCCTTCAGTCAGGGCACAGTCAACTACAAGGAAGTGTGCGCCTCGGCCCGCCAGAAAGATGTGCTGGTCAATACCATCTTCTGCGGACCCCGCGGCGAGGGCGTGGAGACCGCCTGGTCGGATGGGGCCAGGCTGGGCGGGGGCGATTACCTGTGCATCGACCAGGATCGCAAGGTGGTGGATATCCCTACCCCTTATGACGCCGAGCTGGCCACCCTCAGCACGAAGGTCAATGAGACCTACGTCGCCTATGGCGACCGCGGGGGCGCTGGCCGGGCCCGCCAGGAGGAGCAGGACAAGAACGCCGTCGCGGCGGCGCCCTCGGTGGCCGCTCAGCGGGCCAGCACCAAGGCCGGGGCCAACTACAGCAACGCGGGTTGGGACCTGGTCGACGCCAGTCGCGAGGGCGAGGTGGACGTGCGCAAGGTTCCCAAAGACCAGTTGCCGGCCGAGATGCAGTCCATGAACGAGGGCGAGCGGGCGGCTTACGTCGAGAAGAAGTCCAGGGAGCGCTCAGCGCTGCAGGCTCGCATTCGCGAGCTCTCGGCCAAGCGCGACGCCTTCCTGGCCGAGAAGCAGAAGGCGGCTTCAGGCGAGGAGACGCTGGACGAGGCGATGATCAAGGCCGTTCGCAACGAGGCAGTCAAACGCGGTTACACCGTTCCCAAGTCCTGACCAGACAAGCCAAATGGGAGCGCGGAGGTTGCTGCCGCGCTCTCATTTTTCTGACCGCGCCCTGCCCTTCAGGAGGCCTTGCGGCGGGAGCGTCGGCGGGCCGGCTTCTCGGCGGCTTTCGGTGAGGGCCGGGCTCTGAGCCAGCGGTGCAGGCATTTCTGATCGCAGGAGGCCCCGGCCGGCGCCAGGAGTTGTAGTCCCATCCGGTGCCGATCGCCCTGCTGGCAGCTCCAGACAGGTCTGACCTGGAAGAGCAGGGGGGCCAGGCCCTCCAGTCGGAAGACGATCTGCTCGGGAAGGGAGGGCTCGCTGCTGATGATTCCCACTCCCGACTCACTCACGTCCACCAGGTGCCCTCTTTGGAAGGTGCCGTGTCCGGTTCGAAAGTAGGCCTGCGCCTCCACCAGATATCTGAGCTTTAAGCCCATTGTAACGGCTCGATGTTACAAAAGTGTTATTTCTTCACCACGGATCGGATCACGGCGAAGCGAGCCCGGCTGGAGCTTGCCTGCAGCTCGCGCCGCAGGACCGTGGGGCTGCGCCGAACGGCCGGGCGATGGAGCTCGCACTCTTTGATGCCGCTGGCATCCCGCTGGTAGCGGGTGCGATAGGTGGTGGGAGCGTTCTCGAAGCCGCGCTCGAGCAGCCTGTCCACCATCCCGCGCGCACTGGCTTCGTCGGTCACCACGAAGCTATCCACCCGAAGCTCCAGGCTTCCATCCTGGGCCGAGGCGATGAGCTCACGGACCTGCAGCACCCGTCGCCGGGCCATGGCCGGGTTGCCGTCTCCCACCGGCCGCATCTCCTCGAAACTGGAAACGCTGACACGATGCTTGCGCTGGTCGTTGTCCCAGAAGGTGCGGCTGCTGCCGTTCCGGCTGGCCTCGCTGCCGATCCGCGCGCGGGCTACCTCGCTCCAGAGACGGTTGTAAGCCTGGACTCGCTTATCCCGTCCCGAGAGGGTGGTGAACTGTTTGAGCAGCACTTCGAGGATCATCATCTCCTCTGAGCATAATGGAGGGGATTTGGAAGGCCTTTTGCACGCCCGAGGGAGGGCTGTTAACGTTGTGTAAATCGAATGGATCGAAGTTTACGTTGCGGTCTGAGCCACCATCACCCGGTTGCGCCCGGCCCTCTTGGCCTGGTAGAGAGCCTGATCGGCGGCCTCCAGGGTGGCCCCCGGCTCTTGCTCGAGCAGCAGGGGAGAGAGCCCGATGCTGGTGGTGACCGGCAGCAGAGTGCCGTCCGGCAGAGTGAAGGGGGTCGCTTCCACGATCGAGCGCAACCGTTCAGCGGTCGCCTCGGCGCTGGCAGAGGGAACCTGGCGCAAGAGAACCACGAACTCCTCGCCTCCATAACGGCCCACCAGGTCCTCGGCGCGGAGAGTCTCCTTCAGTCGATTGACCAGCTCGACCAGGACGGCGTCGCCGGCCGAGTGGCCGTGCTGGTCGTTGACCTTCTTGAAGTGGTCCAGGTCCAGCAGAGCCAGTGAATACTCGGTGCGATGGCGGCGGGCGGCTGAGAGCTCTTCAGAGAGCCGGGTCATGAAGCTACGCCGGTTCAGCACCCCGGTCAGGTCGTCCGTGTTGGCGCTGCGGTACATGTCCTGGAACAGGTCGTGCACCTCTTGATCGGAGTGCTCGAGCCGCAGGCTGACCTCGGGCCCCAGGCCCAGCGAGTCGCCGTGGGAGAGCTCGGCTCGCTCCACCGGCTCGCCGTTGACGAAGATACCGTTGGTCGAGCCCAGGTCCTGCACCACCACGCGGCCCTTCTCGTCGATTTCGAGTCTGGCGTGGGCCCGACTGACCCCCGCCCCCCTTAGCACGAGATCGGCGTGAGAGGCCGACCGACCCAGCACCAGCGTACCTGCTCGCAATTGAAGGATCTCGCCTTTCTCAGACCCGGTCAGGGTGATCAAGCAAGGCATCTTGTTCACCGCCAGACCCTTGAGCGGAGCTGCCCCCAGCGCCTCGGTGACGTCCTCGAACTCCATAAATGGCATGGTTATCGGCCGGAGGCAATCCCTCCTTCCCTGCGCGCAAATCTCCTTTGACAGGTGCGCGCATAGGTGGTAAGCTATGGGTGCGCGCAATAGGAAAGTGAGGGCTGCGAATGAATCCAGAAGTCCGTTTCCGGGTCTCTCCCCACGTTTACGAACTGGCCGAGCAGCGCAGCGACGAGCTGGGTCTGTCGGGCTCGAAGGGGAGGTCTGGAGGGGTGTCCGAACTGGCCAGGGCCGGACTCTATCTGCTTTTGAACCTGCCTCTGCCGGCCGATGCTCACTGGCTGCAGTCTCAGCGCTTCGACGACGTGCGTCTGGCCCGGCGCGCCCTGACGGGGGATGATGCACGCATCGGCCTGCGTCTGCTCCACCGGGTTGACCCCGAGGTGCGCCGCCAGGCGGCTCTGGAGCGGGGCCAGGCCATCGCTTCCCTGGCTACCACCCGATTCGAGTTTGAGCCCGGCGAGGTTCCTCCGGAGCTTTCTTCCTGGTTTCAGTTGACCGAGAGCGGTCTGCCGGTCGGGGAGATCGATCTGTCAGGCGGGCCCCTGGCCGTGGGAGCGCTGGTCTCGGCCTCGCCCGAAGCCACCCTGAGCGAGTTGCTCCAGGCCGTGGGTGAGCTCAATGAGAAGAGGGCTTCCGAGCAAGAGCGCCGCCGTCATCGAGAAATACAGCGAGAAAACGGCCAGCGCGAGCTATCCGACTGGGTGTCCGAGCACGGCTCCGCTCACGCTCGAGCCTTGCTCGAGGAGGGCTTCGACTGGCTCGACCGGGCCGAGCGCGAGTACGGGGTCTGGCGGCTGCAGGCGTTCGGCGTGGGCGGAGTGATGGCCCTGAAGGGGTCTCAGTCGCTGGCCGCGGCCCACGAGTCCCCCCGCCTGGTAGCCGTGTCCGAGCCCGGGCTCGAGAGCATCGAACGGCTGCGCTCGATCCGCGCGCGACTCTCCGGCCAGTCCGGACTGAAGGCCTCCCTGGTCTGTCGCCAGGACGATCTTGAGGAGCTGGTGCTGATCGAGGTAGCCGTGCCGACTGGCAACACGGTGCAATTTCTTTCGCCCGACCAGCCTGCCACCCCCTTTCGGAAACAGGCCCGCCCGGCTGCGGGACGGCCCAGAATGCAATCTTTGCGAGGTGACTGAAGATGGCTTACCGTCCCTGCCGGTTTCGAGGCTCGGTCCTGGGGGTGTTCCAGTGCGAGAAGCACCTTTTTCAGCACAGCTATCCCGAGATTTACAACGAGCTCTACGAGTTCTGTCTCGAGAACGTGCCTGACCGCTTCTGCGACTACGTCGACTTCGGCTTCTCGCTCGAGGGCGAGACGCCCCGGATTTTCATCAACTGCACCCACCCCTACCAGTCACGACCGCTCAAGAGCTTCCGCGACTGCATGGAGGAGTGCGATTACTATGACAAAGAGCGCGAGTCGCTGGGCTAATCAGGTTGCCTGGGGCGCCTGAAGTTGCCAGAAACACAGAGGCCATCCTGTCTCCAGGATGGCCTCGCGATCTGGCTCCCACCTCACCAGACTCTCCTGACTTCGCCGACCTCGGGCGCGAACCGTGTTCGCTATCGGGCGCGCTCGTGGCGTGCCTACCCCTCACGGGACCCGCTCGGCTGTCAGGCCTTCCTCGCATGTTCTCCCAGGCGAAGTGCTGGGGCGTGCTGTGGTCTGCGCGCTACCCCTCGAGGTCTCGGGACCCTCGAGTCCGCCGCGATGTCGCTCGCGGAGCGGTCGGCCGGCGACAGGCGCATATTACCTTTTAACAAGCTCGCCTGTCAACCCGGGAACAGAAGATCGATCAGGCCTCTCGCTTGCGCTCGGGCTCGTTCTTCTTGAACATCTCGCCCAGTTTGCGCAGCTTGGCGTCTTCGCGCAGTTTCTCCTCGGCGGGATAGATGCAGGAAACCTGGGCCAGGCGGACCAGGATGTCGACGGGTTGCTCAGATTCCTCGGAAAACGAGCGGATCAGGGCATAGTAGTCGTCAAAGTCGAGGATCCGCCCTTCCAGGCAATCAAAGCAGAGGTAGGTACCCTCTGCCTGGTGATACTCCAGGAAGGCAGCCAGAACCGGGGACTTCCGTCGTTTCATGGGGTTCTCCTCAGAGTGGGGCGGAGCGTTACCGCCCTGAGATTGCCGCGGGCACGGCACTTCGTGGTCACGTACAAGCGCGTGAGCGCTTTCTGGGGGGCTACCACGTTGTCAGGGTATCACAATCTTCCTACCCTGTCAATGTGAGCCGGAAGCTCGTAGTTTCGAGCAATTTTCTGAAGAGAAAAAATCAAGAAAGCGATGAATCTTCTTCAGGATCGGGCTCCGCCCCGCTCGCTGCCTCCAGCCAGCGCTGCTTGAGCTCGGAGAAGTTCTTGCTAGCAAGCGCCCGGCGGATCGTGCGCATCAGCTCCAGCAGAAAATGGAGGTTGTGCAGGCTTCCCAGATGGTAGGCCAGCAGCTCGTCGCACATGTAGAGGTGGCGCAGGTAACCGCGGCTGAAGCTCTGGCAGGTGTAGCAGTGGCAGTCGGCCATGAGCGGTGATTGGTCGTCGAGGTAGCGCGCGTGACGCAGGTTCAGGGTGCCCCGTCTGCCCACCCCCGGGGTCCAGGGCGGGACCAGTAAGTGAGCGGTGCGGGCAAAGCGGGTGGGGAGCACGCAGTCGAAGGTGTCGATGCCCCGCTCCACCCCCTCGAACAGGTCGTTCACCTCGCCGATGCCGAGCAGATGGCGGGGGCGGTCGTCGCTCAGGTGGGGCACGGTCCAATCGAGCACCCGGTGCATGTCGGCCTTGCACTTGCCCAGCGAGCCTCCCACCGCGAACCCGTCAAAAGGCAGCTCAGAGATGAAGCGCACCGAGCGGGCCCGCAGGTCTTCCCATTCGCCCCCCTGCACGATGCCGTAGAGAGCCTGCTCGGCGTTGGTGCGGGCCTCCAGGCTGCGCACCGCCCAGCGATGCGTGCGCTCCATGGCAAGCTCGGTGTACTCGTAACCTGCCATGGGCGAGGTGCACTCGTCGAAGGCCAGGATCATGTCCGCCCCCAACTCTTGCTGGATGGCGATGGAGCTCTCAGGGGTGAGCTTGTGGCGGGACCCGTCGATGTGGGAGCGGAAGCTGACCCCCTCCTCGTCGATGTGGGCCAGCTTCTCGCCGCTCTTGGTGCGGGCCGGCTCGCTCTGGCCCTCGTTGGGAAAGATGCCCCCGATCTTTCCCACGCCGTCTTCGCGGGCTGCTCCCAGCGAGAAGGCCTGAAACCCCCCCGAATCGGTCATGATGGGCCCGGTCCAGCCCATGAAACGGTGCAGGCCGCCAAAGCGTTTGACCCGCTCCGAGCCGGGTCGCAAGTACAGGTGGTAGGTATTGGCCAGCAGGCCCTGCACCCCCAACCCTTCCAGGTCGCGTGGGGTCATGGCCTTGACCGTGGCCAGGGTGCCCACGGGCAGGAACTCGGGGGTTTCGATGTCGCCGTGGGGGGTGTGAATGCGGCCCAGACGGGCCTGATTTCCCTTCAGGCGGGCGAGTGGTTGAAAGGAGAAGTCGCGGGCTCGGATCATGGCCGGGCGGATTGGCAGGCCGGGGCCCTCACTCCTTCTTATCGGAAGGAACCCTGGTGAGCCAGGAACGCGCAAGCAGCAGGCCCAGCGGGGTGATGCAGGCGATGCAGCCGTAGATGAGCCACAGGGTGGACGGGTCGCGGGGACCCTCCACGGGAATGTAGCGGTTGAGCATCGTGCCTGAGTAGAGTCCGGTGGTGAACTTGGCCATGAACCAGGGGATGTTGGCCAGCCCCATGTAGGAACCCACCTTACCGGGTGGGGCCAGGTTGGCCACATACTCGAGGAAGCGCGAGGACCAGACCGCCTCGCCCAGCGAGAACAGGGCCACATAGAGCAGCAGGAGCTGCAGTTGCGGCGGCGGCACCAGCATGAAGGTGGTCACAGCGCTGAGGGTGGTGCCGATCAGCATCATGTTCAGAACCCGGGCCCTGCGGGTCATGCTGGCGATCAGGGGCACGAAGACCACGATGATGAGGGGATTGAGCCCGGAGATCCACTCGAACTTGGAGTTGACCGATTCGGGGAAGCAGCGGAACACGTAGTCGGGCAACGTCAGCCACTGGTGGGCAAAGAGCGTACGCACGGGCAGCAAGATGAAGATGAAGAACATGAAGCGCGGGTCGAGGAAAGGCGATTTGACTCGCACCGGCTGCTCCTGACCCGGGTCGTCGGGGCGCTGCTCGAGGGGCTTGAGCTCGGCCGTGAAGGCCACCAGATGACACAGTAGCACCACCCCGGTCAGAGCGGTGCAAAACCAGAAGACCCCCGCGATCCCCAGGCCGAGACCATGGATGGCCCTGTCGCCGAGCTTGAGAAAAACGTCGTTGGTGCGCAGAAAGGGGGAGAAGAAGTTCTCGGCCACGATGCCCAGGTTCATGATGGAGTAGAGCAGGCTGTAGCCGATGGTGGCCGTGCGGGCGTCGGTGTATTCCTTGACCCCGGCGTAGAGGGCTGGCTGGATCACTCCCGAGCCGATCGCCATCAGTACCAGGGCGATCCAGGCGGCCAGGTGGCTGGCCGTCAGCTCGCTGGCACCGCTCAAGATTGCTCTCCCGAGCAGCAGGAGGAGGAGAGAGACGCTCAGCGCCCGCCTTACCCCGAGCCGGTCGGAGACAAAGCCGCCGCCGATCATGGTCAGGGTCACCAACCCGGTGAACACCGAGACGGCCACGCCCGCCTGCTGGTCGCTGAACCCCAGCTCGGCCCCCAGGTAGCGCGTGAGCAGCGTGAGGATGCCGAAATAGGCGATTCCGTCCACGAAATTCACCAGGTTCACCAGCCAGAAGGCCCTGGAGGCTTTGAAGAGGATCGCCAGCGATTGGCCCAGACCCAGGTCCTTGTCTTCTTGCATGACCCGAGTGTGCACTCAGTTCCGAAGGCGGTCGTGGGGGAGGGTGTTACAATTCCCCCAGCCGCGAAGGAAACCGTGTGCTGCTCGGAAATTGAGGGGGGTGAAGTACGCTGGCCCCTTCGCCCACGACTGCGGGTCGTGTCCTTATCTGCCCGGGCGCCACTGGCGCACCCTGTCACTGATCGTGGAGGAGCTGGACCCGGAAGACCTCGAGCGCATGCTGGCCCAGGGCTTTCGTCGCTGCGCGCGCTCCTGCTACGTCAACGTTTGCCGGGGCTGCCAGGAGTGTATTCCGATCCGCGTTCCGATCTCCACGTTTGAGATGAGCCGATCGCAGCGCTCGACCTGGAAGAAGAACCAGGACCTGACGGTGGAGGTGGTGGATGCCCGCTTCACCCGCGAAGCCTGCGAGCTTTATGCCGAATACTGCCAGGAAAAGTTCTCCAAGCCCCGGCCGGAGGAGGAAGACTTCACCGGATTCCTGGTCGAGAACCTGGGTTGTACAAAACATTTCGAGTATCGACTGGAGGGTCGGTTGGTGGGGCTGGGCGTGGTGGATGTGACCCCGCGAGCAGCCAACTCGGTCTACTTCGCCTACGACGTGGCCTGCGGGGCTCGCCGACTGGGAACATTCAGCGCCCTTTACGAGCTCGATTGGTGCCGCCGCACCGGGCGAGACTACCTCTATCTCGGCTTTTACGTGCGCGACTGCCGGGCCATGCGCTACAAGTCGGCCTTTTCGCCCCACGAGATCCTGCGTCCCCAGGAAGGGTGGCGCCCTCCTCATCCGGGGGAGACCCCGCACGACTGACGAAGGGCCCTTCGTGAGAAGACTCGGTCTGGCTCTGGCGATGGTCTTGCTGGCGGTGCTGTGGGTCCAGGCCCAGTCCGAGAAGGTCACCTTGACCTTCAACTACTTCGCCGACCCCAGCATGCAAGCCAACGTTCCCCTGGTGGCCGAGTTCGAGAGACGCTACCCTCACATCAAGGTGCTGCACCGCACCCTGCCCGCCAACGTGGACATGATGCATGACAAGTACGTCACCTCGCTGGCCTCCGGGGATAGCTCCATGGATGTCTTCGCCCTGGACATCATCTGGCCGGCCGAGTTCGCCAACGCCGACTGGCTGCGCCCACTGGATGATTTCGTCACGCCGGCCAAGCGAGCCACCTTCATTCCCAGCACCCTGCCGCCCGTAACCTGGAAAGGCGAGCTGTATGCCCTGCCCTGGAACTGCAACGTGGGCACCTTCTTCTACCGGTTGGACCTCTTGCAGCAGGCCGGTCTCCCTCCGCCGAGCAACTGGAATCAGGTAGTGGAGAGCTCGATGGCCCTGCGCGAGCGCTACCCCGATCTGTTGCGCGAGCCGCTGGTGATGCAAGCGGGACGCTACGAGGGTTTGGTGTGCGACTTTCTGGAGCTGTTGTGGGGCAACGGCGCCGAGGTCTTCGACGCCAACGGCAAGGTGGTTATCAACTCCGACCAGGCGGTCGAGTCGCTGCAGTACTTTTGCGACCTGATTGGACGCTGGAAGTTGACCCCTCGGGCGGTGACCTCCTATAAGGAAGACGATTCCTACGTGGCATTCAGCCAGGGCAAGGCTCTCTATCACCGCTCCTGGCCTTACGTCGTCAAGACCGGGATCGAGCCCACCTCCAAGATCTACAAGAAGGTCGGCTTTACCCGTATCCCGGGCAAGAACGGCCCCGCTCATGGCTGCCTGGGCACCTGGAACCTGGCCATCTCGGCCCGTACGCGCCACCCCCGCGAGGCGTATCTGCTGGTGGACTTCCTGACTTCTCCCTATGCCGAGAAGACGCACGCCCTGGAGAGCGGCCTCAATCCCAGCCTGAGCGCTCTTTATCACGACCGAGACCTGCTGGCCCAGCGGCCCTACCTGCCCGAGTTTCTCACCTTGATCCAGACCGGCAAGCCCCGTCCGGTCACCCCGCTCTATCCCAAAGTGTCTCGCATTCTGCAGATTCAAGTGCACAGGGCCCTGACAGGCGAGCTGACCCCCCGGCAAGCCCTGGACGAAGCGGCCTGGAAGCTGGAAGAGCTGCGACGCCGGTATCCAGGTGTGCCGCTGACTTGAGAACTTGAGTAGGATTCTGGCCATCGGATCGCTAACCTTGGCCTGAATGGCCGACTATGAACGCCTCTGGGCCCCCTGGCGCATGGGCTGGATCGCCGCCCCCAGGCAGCCCGGCTGCTTTCTCTGCCGGATGACGGCAGAGGATGACGACGCGCGCAATTATCTGCTGGAGCGGGGCGAGCACTGTTTTGTCTGCCTGAACGGCTACCCCTACAACAACGGGCACCTCTTGATCTCGCCCTATCGCCATAACGGTGATCTCGGCGCCGCAACGCCCGAGGAGCTGGCCGAGATGATGCTGCTGGCCCAGCGCTGGGCCGAGCACCTCAAGAAGGCCATCAACCCTTCCGGCTACAATCTAGGCATGAACGTAGGCGTAGCTGGAGGGGCCGGCGTGGCCGAGCACCTGCACCTGCACCTGTTGCCGCGCTGGGGAGGGGACCACAATTTCATGAGCGTCGTGGCCGACACCCGGGTCATCAACCAGAGTCTCGAGGCCTGTTATCAGGCCCTCAAAGAAGCCGCTTCGTCATGATGGGCTCAGGCTGGTGGCGAGGGGTCCTCTGGCTCATGCTCGTGGGCCTGGGGTTGTATGTCTTCACGCGCATCACCGGTACCCTGACCATCTTCGGGTTAGGCTTTGTGATCGCCTATCTGCTGAATTCGCCGGTCGAGAAGATCACCGGCCAGAAGCTGGGGCCTATCAAGAGCTTGAGCCGGGGACAGGCCATTTTGGCGGTCTATCTCTTCCTTTTCGCTCTCCTGACGGCGGGCGGGTTCCTGATCATCCCGCTGGCTATCGAGCAGACCCAGGAGATGGTGCACGACGCGCCCGAGATGGTGGCCCGCATCCAGACCAAAGCCTTCGAGCTTCAGGAGCGCTATATTCACAGCATTCCCCCGTCTGTGCGCAGCAGCGTTGAATCCACCATCGCCGGCAGCGCCGATCGTTTTGGCTCTGTGCTGGGCACGGTGCTGACTTTTCTGGCCACTGCCGTTCTGGACCTGGTGGGCAAGGTGTTTTTGCTTCTCACTGGCCTGCTGGTGGCGCTCTACTTTCTGCTCAACTGGCACGGTCTCTTCGATTCGGCGCTCGGACTGGTCCCGCGCAGGTACAAAGACGATGCCCGCAGCCTGACCCTGCAGATGAACCGCATTTTCGGGGGCTACATTCGCGCCACCATCGTGGCCAGCTCAGCCTGCGGCGTGGTGACCTTCGCGCTGCTGATGCTGCTGGCCGCCTGGCATCCAAATCCGTACTCCTTGCTGCTGGCCTTACTGGCCGCGTTGACCTATCCCATTCCCGTGGTGGGGGCGGCCGGGACCTGCGTGCTGGGCGGCGTAATGGCCTTTTTGTCCACCGGCGACGTGGGCTATGCGGTGATGGTCCTGCTGGCAATCATGGCCGCCAATCAGGGTGTCGACCGAACGATCTACCCCAAGCTGATGGGCGACGCTATCGGGGTCTCGCCGATGTTCATCCTGTTTGCCGCCTTTGCGGGGGGCGAGTTCCTGGGCACGACCGGCATGCTGCTGGGCATTCCTCTGGCCGCCATGACCAAGGCCCTGCTGACCTGGTTCCACGCCCGCTTCCTGGTTATTCCTGAAGAGCAGCAGCGGCACAGCACCGAGGAGCTCTGGGCGCGGGCGGCCGCCAGGGCCGGCCAGGCTGCCCCGGCCACGGTCGATCAGGCGGCCTGGGACGAGGCTGCGCAGGTTGCAGCTTCGGCCTCCGCTCGGCCGGCGGCCGACCCTGCCGCAAGCTCGGCCGAAGTCGCTGCGGCTCGGACCCCTGCGGTTGCGAGTCCGGCCGTCGAGCAGGCTGCTGCAACGGCTGCGCCCGCTGTCGAAGCCTCGAGCCCGGCGGCCGAGCAGGCTG
>QWHO01000723.1 GCA_021404945.1 bacterium CPR1 | reverse complement strand
AAAGTAGTTGACGCCGCTCACCAGCTTCGGGTCTCGGGCTTCGCAGAGGAAGAAGCCGAGCACGATCACGCCCATCGAGAGAGCATTCAGGCCCAGGACGGGCATGAGCATGAGGAGGAGCACGAGCATGGAGAGCTGGTCCTTGTCTTCGGCCCTGAGACCCGCTCGGCCGTCACCGACATCGACCTGACCGGAGTGCCGACCAATGTCGTTCATGTGGAGATCGAGTACCTGGCAGGCACAGAGGTCGCAGGTCACTCAGAGGTCGACGTGGAGTTGAGCAACGGCGCCACCTACGTCATCGGCAACCCCGAGATCGAGCTGGAAGAGGAGCACGAGGGCGAGGAGGATGAGGAGCACGACGAGTAGTTGAGCTCAAGCTCCTCGCGTTCGTGTCACTCGTGATGGAGCGCCAGGCTGTGGCTGTCAACTTGTGGCTGCTCATGCAGCGCAGTGTTTTGGGCCTTCTCGGGGTGGATATTCTTCCCCCCAGGCTGCGCGAAGTGAGTGAAGCCAGCCCCCGCTGAGTTGACATCGCGACCAGGCTCGAGAGGAAAAACAGCCCTTGCCCGGCCGACTGCACCGGCCACGAGAAGCACGTCCATGGTCCGAATTGAGCAACGGGTGCACCCTGCGCGACGATCTTCTCCTTGCTGGTCGAGTCAACGGGGATCTCCGAGCCCGTGCCCGTGGCGGCCACCTTCACTTTCGTTGACCAGTCGGGCTCCACGCTTTCCGATCTTGCCCGCCTGGACACGCTGGTCACGGTGGTGGACTGCCACAACTTTCTTGCGCTTGCCCAGGACGGTGGCAGCTTCGGAGTGACACGCATGGCCTGCCGGTGCATAAATGGGTGTATGAGGGGTATGAAGACGTGAGGACGAACGTTGTCCTGGACGACGATCTGGTCACCGAAGCCTTTGCGGTTACGGGGCTGCGAACCAAGAGAGAGTTGATCCGGGAGGCGCTCAGAGAGCTGATTCGTGCCCGCAAGAAGCGCGACCTGGCCGAGTTGGCGGGGCGGATCCAGTTCCGCGGCGACTTCGATCACAAAGCGTTGCGGGAACTGCGCTCCGGTGATCGTTGATACCTCGGTCTGGATCTTTCTCTTGAACCCGTTAACCTATGCCTGCAGGGTCCCTTTCGGGCCGGGCGATTTCAAGGACACTATATCAGCGCTAAGCCCCGGCCCCGGAGTTTGGTGATCGAGCGGTGATCAAGACCACCCTCCTCAGGAACTGACGATGGAGTTGGTTCCTGAAGGTCCCAACGTAGGTTCCCTGAGCAGAAGCGACGCAGCCTGCTTACATACAGGCGAACCAGTGGCTGCAACCATCCGAGGAGACGTGTTAGCCGCCCGCCAGGGGCACAACTTGAAGCATTGCGTTAAGCCCTGGCGGGCTTAAAGACCCAGATGGATTGCCAACTTTTCACTCACCTCGGTCATCTGCTCCGCGGTCAATCGGCCGAGAGGCCGTTTGAGCCTCGCTTTGTCGAAGGTGCATACGTCCGGTACGCGCACTGAGCTTGGCCGATCCAGCCCATTCTGCGGGTGGGGGTCGATGAGAACCAGGATTGGAATCGACCGGACGGTGGAGGTGATCGGGAGCAGCGTCACCTTGGAGGCGTTTCGATTGGCGCTGTCATTGGAAACGATCAGAGCGGGTCGGACTTTCCTTATTTCGGTGCCGACCGAGGGGTCGAAGCCAACGAGCCAGATTTCTCCCCGACGCGGGTCAGGCATCTTGATCTCGCAGCATGGAGCCTTCCCAGTCACCCCACCAGCCCTGATCGTCCTCGCGGCAGAAGGAAGCATAGTCGGCGTACACGCAGTCCAGCGCCAGGGATTGCACCTTCTGCCGATGCTCTGAAAGAAGGTCAGCGATCACCTTGCTGCGATTCTGGCCTTGCTCGTCGAGGTAAGCGAGCAACTCTTCCGAGAGCGAGATGGAGATCTTGCA
>QWHO01000215.1 GCA_021404945.1 bacterium CPR1 | reverse complement strand
TGCAGGTCGGGCCCGGTGCGCTTGGAGCCCCACTGGAAGGGGCGATCATAGACGAACTCACCCGCTTTGGAGTAGGGGCCGTAGCGCTCCATCTCATCGCGGAAGGGCCGCACCATCTGGCTGTGACAGGTGTAGCAGCCTTCGCGAACGTAGATGTCGCGACCATCGAGCTCGAGCGGGGTGTGGGGCTTGACGCCCTCCAGCGGCGGCACACTGGCTTTCACGGCGTAGAGCGGGACGATCTCCACGAGGCCGCCGATCAAGACCACCATCAGCATCAGGACGCCGAACAGAAGTCCCTTTTGTTCGAGATTGCGGTGGGTCACGCGGGGATCCTTTCTCGGGAGGGTTTGCCCGACATTGCGGTGCGGGCGAGGTTGTAGGCCATCACGATGAGGCCGACCAGGTAGAGCCCTCCCCCGAGAGCGCGCACGACGTAGTAGGGATGCAGGATCTTGACCGTCTCGATGAACTGGTAGACCAGCGTGCCCTCAGTCGAGTATTCGCGCCACATGAGGCCCTGAGTGATGCCGGCGATCCACATCGAGGTGATGTAGAGCACGATGCCCCCAGAGCCGATCCAGAAGTGGATCTCGCAGAGCCTGGTGGAGTAGAGCTCGGTCTGGTAGAGGCGAGGCACCATCCAGTAGAGCATCGCGAAGATGATGAAGCCCACCCAGCCCAGGGCACCCGAGTGCACGTGGCCCACGATCCAGTCGGTGTAGTGGCCCAGCGCCGAGACCGAGCGAATGCTCAGCATCGGTCCCTCGAAGGTCGACATGCCATAGAAGGTCAGTGAGGCCACCAGAAACTTCAGGATGGGCTCGGAGCGGAGCCGGTGCCAGGCTCCCTTGAAAGTCAGGATGCCGTTGATCATGCCGCCCCAGGACGGAGCGAGCAGCATCAACGAGAACACCATGCCGAGGGTCTGGGCCCAGTCGGGCAGGGAGGTGTAGAGAAGGTGATGGGGACCGGCCCAGATGTAGAGGAAGATCAGCGACCAGAAGTGGACGATGGAGAGCCGGTAGGAGTAGACCGGCCGGTTGACCGCCTTGGGCAGGTAGTAGTACATCAGCCCCAGGAAGGGGGTGGTGAGCAGGAAGCCGACCGCGTTGTGACCATACCACCACTGGATCAGGGCGTCCTGAACACCGGCGTAGGCCGGATAGCTCTTGAGCAGGGTCACCGGCATGCAGAGGTTGTTCACGATGTGCAGCACGGCGATGGTCAAGATGGTGGACATGTAAAACCAGAGGGCCACGTAGAGATGTTTCTCGCGACGCTTCCAGAGCGTGCCGAAGAAGTTGATGGCAAAGAGGACCCAGACCACCGTGATCAGGACGTCGATACTCCAGACAGGCTCGGCGTACTCTTTGCCGTCGGTGTAACCGCTCAGGAGGGCCACCGCGTCCAGCACGATGATCAGCTGCCAGCCCCACAGGTGCAGCTTGGACAGAGCATCGCTGAACATTCGCACCCGGCAGAGCCGCTGGGTGGAATAGTAGACGCCTGCAAAAATGGCGTTGCCGGCGAAGGCGAAGATGACGGCGTTGGTGTGCAGCGGTCTGAGTCGCCCGAAAGTCAACCATGGAACGCCGCCGTTGAGTTGGTGAAAGGCCAGCTCCAGAGCCGCCCACAAGCCCACAAGCATTCCCACGAACCCCCAGAATACCGTGAAAAAGCTGAAGTATCTCGGGGTATCGTCGTCGTAACAGGTATTACCCAAGTGAACGGTCTCCCTTCCGTTTCCTGGACTATAGGGCCGGAAGAGGTGGGAGGTAATGATCCAGATCATGTCAGCGCGCGTTTCGGGCCTTCGAAATTGTTAAAAGTTCCTTCAGGCCCCGGGCCGGGCCAGGGCCGCTCCCCGAACAGGGCCCCCGGGGCCGCTCTGGCCTCTCCGCGCCCGAGTTGCTCTCGATGACCAGGTCTGTCGCAGAAAGTTAACCTGGTTCACACGGATGTTACAATCGGACAATCGGCTCGGGCGGTCGGCCGGCTATACTGACAGCAGGTCAGCTCTGAGGGGGTCCTGGATGCAGATTGGTTTGATCGGTTACAACGCAGCTCAGTCGTCCCGCTCCTTTTCGTTTCGCG
This sequence comes from bacterium CPR1, assembly GCA_021404945.1. GTDB lineage: Bacteria > Vulcanimicrobiota > Xenobia > Xenobiales > QWHO01 > QWHO01. Next base: position 8,436 of record QWHO01000215.1, on the reverse strand, counting down.
AGCCCAATCCCGAGCTCGAGGTTCGCTCCGACTTCGAAGATGCGTTTTCTCGCATTCTCAGCGAGCCGCAGCCGTACAACGGCAACCTGACGATGTCTGCCCACTGGACCCTGCAGGAGGGCGGCTGGTACTCCTACGAGCAGGATCAGATGCGTCTTCGCCGGATGCAGGCGGGCGCCCGGTGCGTTTATTAGGCGAGATTTCTCGGACAAAACCCTGGAGCCAGGCTTGGGCTCCTGGGTTTTGGGGTCGTAAGCCGCTGGCGGCTCTCGTCCAGGCTCAGGCCTGAATCGTTGGGCGATGGGCTGCGAAAAAAAACAATGCACGGCCGCCGGGTATCTTCCCTGACTCGTTCTGGGATAGTCGGGGTCTGCTCCCAACTGAGGCAGGTCGCACTGCGGCGCGCAACCCGACGCTTCTGCGCCTGGCAGGGTCAGGAGTGTTTGTGTTCGAATTCCCCTCCCTCGATGTCCAAGCACGCCTCGGTCATGGTGGTTCTGGTCGCCTGGCTCGGGCTTTTAACGGGGGCTGCCTCTCCCCAGGAGCTCGAATCCTCGGCTCCTGCAAAAACCTGCCTGAAGACCCTGGAGTCGCTGTCTGAGCAAACCCGGAGCTCGCCCGATGGTGAGGACGACGACGATGACGGCCCGGCTGAGACCGCGCCCTCGGAGTGGCTGCCCGAAGGGACCGAGACTTCCGACGCTCAGGATCCGGTGCGATTCAACGGTGTGGTGATGCTGCAGCTTGACGACGCTCACCGTGGCAATCGCAATCCCTCCACCCAGCTCCCCACCCTGGACGGTATCTCCGATCGCCCCGCCAGCACGCTGCCCAACATCCGCCGTTTGCGCCTCTCCATGACGGCGCGCCTGGCTGATAATCTCGATTTCATCGTCCAGGGCCATTACGACACTCGCAACGGCGAGGCCAACTTCCGCGATTGTTACCTGCGCTGGACCATCAATGACGCCCTGGTATTGCAGGCCGGCCAGTTCAAGATGCGCTTTGGCTATGAAGGCTACCGCTCGGCCGCCGAGACCAACACCATCGAGCGCAGCGACGCCACCCGTGCCCTGTATCAAGACCGTGACTTCGGACTCAATCTCGGCGGCAAGACCGGCAAGCTGGAATGGGACGTGGGGGCTTTTCTGGGGCAGCGGCTCGACTTCCAGGATGAGGACAGGGGAAAGGACGTCTCCGCCCGGTTGGTCTACAATCTTACCGACCAGCTGCGGATGGGACTGTCGGCCCACCGGGGAAGCTATGTGCCCGAAGGCGCTTCGCTGGGCCAGCCCTTCGTCCGAGCCGGCTATGAGTTTCACTACCGCTCCGGCCCGTGGACGGTCGAGGCGGAAGCCCTTTATGGGGACGGATACAACTTCTTCAGCCAGACCGACTCGCTCGCCCTGGGAGGCTACCTGGCCACGGTCTATCGCCTGGATGACCGGTGGGATCTCGTTCTTCACCTCGATGCGCTGGACCCGGACCTCAATCGAGTTGACCAGCTTTCGCCCGATAACGCCACCAATGCTCGCGGCCGGGTGGTGCTGGGGGCAAACTATTACCTTGCCCGCAAGCCAGAGCACCGAATCATGCTCAACTATGAGCTCAATCAGCAGTGGCAGGGCCCCTCCTTTCCTCAAAACGGCTTTCGGGCTCGCTACCAGTACCGGTTCTAGACTTTTTCAGCGCTCTCGTCCACTGTGGACCTGTGCAGGTAGGTGTTGTCGGCCCAGGACCCTCGCGGGCGCGTTGCTACCGTCAGGCGGCTCAGATTCTCGATCTGGTCCAACTCGATTCCTCACGCCATCGGGTTCTGGAGGAGAACCTGGCCAGTTGCCTGCACAATCTGCGCCAGAGCGTGCCTGAGAGGGCGCTCACCAATCTGGAGGAGCTGAAGAGCTGGCTGCAGAGAAAGCAAGCCGATTCCGCCGCCCAGGGTACCTTCGGAGGCTTGGAGCTGAGCCGCTGGCCGGCCAAGATTGTGCGCGACCTCGAGCGCCCTTACACTGACGAGCAGGTCGGACGGCGACTCAAGCAGGTGAGCGCCGCCTTCGAGCGCCAGGTGCGCGCCCTGAGAAAGAGGTCTCCCGGCTACCCGCGCCAGTTCATGGTTTTCGGCGGGGTAGCCCACGGGCGCTTCGGAGGCAACTCCGACCTGGACTACCTTTACTGCGATCCTGCCGGTCACAGCCCCTTCAGCGGCAGGCCGCTGGCCGACGGTTTTGCCTTTGAGCCTTCCGAGTTTCGGCCGCGCAGGTCGGCCGGGCAGGCCATGGGCAGCCCCCTGGTGCCCCTTCCCGGGCCGGCCCCCTGGAAGGCCTTCGAGCAGCTGGTGCGAGACCAGCTTCAGGGCCGGGGCCTGGAGGTAGGGGAGGAGTGGCAGGTGAGCCGGGTGTCTTATCCTCGTCAGGTCTACGAGGATCACTCCACGCCTCGCGAAAGGGCGATGCCATGGGCTGGCTGACGCTGGTCCTGGTGGTCTTTCTCTGGATGGCGCCAGCCCTGGCCGCTCGCTGCACCGGACAGGCCTGCAGCAACTGCAGCAGCTATGCCCGGTGCAACGCCGGCGGCAGATGGGAGGCCGCAAATCCCGGCCCACTCCTTCACCCGGCGATCAGGTCAGGCAGCACTGCCAGGTGACCACGAAGAAAGGCGCCCGGTGCAAACGCTCGGTCCGGGCCGGCAGCATCAGTCTTAAGGCATGATCTTCACTTGAGGGGATTCTTGAAAATCCCGCTCCGGCCAACCTGGCTGGGCCTGCCCGCGGTGGACCCCCACAGGTCCTGAAGGGGCACGAACTGGCGGTCCTGGGTATCGAAGGCCAGCACGCTCCCGCTCTCCACCCGGTAGGTCCAGGCGTGGATCTGCACCCGACCGGCCAGCAGCGCCGAGGCTACCGCCGGGTGGGTCTGCAGGTTCTGCACCTGCATCAAGACGTTGTGCTCCACGGCTGTGTCCAGCCGCTCTTGCCCCTGAAGGTCGGGGAAGTTCTCCGCCAGGGTGCGGCGGGTTGCCTCGGTCATCTGCAGCCAGTCCACCATAGCCGGCATGGTGGTGGCGTGCTCGGGGGCCAGGGTGGCCTTCATCACCCCGCAGTCGGAGTGGCCGCAGATGATGATGTGGGGCACCTGCAGGGCGGCAACGGCATATTCGATGCTGGCCCCCACCCCACCCCGGGCTCCCCCGTAAGGAGGCACCAGGTTGCCCGCGTTGCGCACGACGAAAAGCTGCCCTGGCAGCGTCTGGGTCATAATTTCCGGGCTGACCCGCGAATCGGAGCAGCCGATGAAGAGCGCCTCTGGCTTCTGGCCTCCGGCCAGGCTCTCGAGATACGCTCGCTGCTGCGGCCAGACCTGGCTTTGAAATCGGGTCACACCTTCGATGAGCTTCTGCACGCTCGGTTGCTTTGTGGAGCAGGCCTGGCATCCTGCGCATGGTGACTGATCCAGGTCATTTCGTCTCATCGCTCGCCACGGTAGGTTAGGACGAGAGTTCGAAAAGGAGTCCGATTTCATGAAGACGACGCTCAGTTGCATCAAGGCCGATGTCGGCAGCATCGGGGGACACATTCAACCATCCCGACTCCTGGTCGAGGCCGTTCGTTCCAAGATCGCGGAGCAGGCAAAGGAGTTGAAGCTGGACTACGCCATCAGCCACACCGGAGACGACGTGGCCATTTTGATGGCGCACCCCCACGGGGTCAGCTATGCTCCCATCCACGAGCTGGCTTTTCGAGCCTTTCAGGCCGGTACGGAGGTGGCTCGCCAGCAGGGACTTTACGGGGCCGGACAGGATCTCCTGAAGGATGCCTTTTCTGGCAACGTGCGCGGGATGGGCCCCGAAGTGGCCGAAATGGAGTTCGAGGAACGCCCCAACGAGCCGTTCTTGCTCTTTGCGGCCGACAAGACCAGCCCGGGAGCTTTCAACCTGCCTCTCTATCTGAGCTTCGCCGACCCGATGTTCTGCTCTGGCCTGCTGCTCGGCCCCAAGCTCATGAAGGGATTCCGCTTCGTGATCATGGACGTGGACTGCACCGAGGGGGATCGAGTCATCGACCTGAACGCGCCCGAGGACCTGTATCAGATCGCTGCCCTTTTGCGCGATACCGAGCGCTTCGTGGTGGAAGCCATCTACAATCGCACCACCGGCGAGCAGGCGGCCGTGGTGAGCACCAGTCGCCTGCGCAACATCGCAGGCAAGTATGTGGGCAAGGATGACCCGGTCTGCCTCGTGCGCGTCCAGAGCGATTTCCCGGCCACGGGCGAGGTGCTCGCTCCTTATGCCCTGACCCACTACGTGGCCGGATTCATGCGCGGCTCGCACAACGGCCCTCTGATGCCGGTGTCGCAGGGAACGGGGGTGTCCTACTTCGACGGCCCGCCGGTGGTCTCGTGCCACGCGATGTGCGTGCACCAGGGCCGCTTTACCGAGGCTGCTGACCCGTTCAGCCACCCCTTCTGGCGTAGCATCCAGGACCACGCCGCCGCCAAGGCGGTGGAGATGCGTCGTCAGGGTTTCTTCGGACCGGCCATGCTGCCCTACTCCGACCTGGAGTATGGCGGCATCGTCCAGATGCTCGATGAGCTCGAGCCTCGCTTCAAGATGCGCCCGGCCGAGAAGGCCGTTCCGGTCTAGAAGTCCGGCCGCAAACCCCCCCTGTGGTGTCGGAGGGAACCTCCGCCACCACCAGATGTTGTGGGCGTCCGGACTTCTAGCACAATCTGTTGGGCGTCGCGCAGCCGGAAAACTGTGTCAAGGGGGTTTCCGGCCGCGCTCCTAGGAGCGCGGCCGGAAGCCCTTCTTGGGAAGGTTTTCGGCCCGCGCGGCCCGACAGATTGGAGAGGTGCGGCCGCACTGCACGGCAATCTTGTGGTGGTGGAAGCGCCCGGCAGAGCTGACACCACAAAGGGGGCAAGCTGCCGGACCTTCAGGGAGGAGCAATGTCATGGATCTGCACCAGGTACTGGTCGGTCACTCTCAGGAGATCCTCGACGAGGCCATGAGCTCGCTCGCGCGCGCCGAGCTCGAGGGCTACCAGCGGGCGGGACCGCAGGAGACGCGCAACCGCTTGGAGACCCTCCTGACCCTGGTCGTCGGCGCGGTGCGCGACAGAAACCTGGCCCCTATCGTGAGCCATGCCCAGGCGGTGGCCGAGCAACGCCATCTGGCTGGTTACGACCTGAGCGAGATCCAGACGGCCTTCAATGTGTTGGAGGAGGCGGTCTGGCGATGCATTGTCCGCCAGGTTCCCCCCGATCAGCTGGCCGAGGCGCTGGGCCTGACAAGCACGGTTTTGGGGGCCGGGAAGGACGCGCTGGCACGGGCCTACGTCTCCCTGGTGAGCCGGACCCACGCCCCCTCCCTCAACCTGCAATCGCTCTTCTCGGGGGCTTGATTTGTAAGCAAATCCCCTCCTGATTTCGCCCCGGTCTTGCTCCGGTCGGCGGCCTACCTCGCGGGCTGACACAAGGTGGAATCTTTCCTCGAAGTCTCTTGTCCAGGGGGAAGGTTGTCGTGAGAACCAGGGTAAGATGAAGAGAGAACGGCCAATTGACAGGAAATTGAAGCGCGAGGCGACCCGTCTGCGCAGGCGTTTGCTGAGCTCGCCCTCTCCCGGCCCGAACCCCCAGAACGTGACTCTGTATGAGTTGTGGCTCGGGGAGTTGAGCGCGCTGGCAGGCAGCGTTTCCCCGGCCTCTGCTTCCGGGCTTCCGTAGCCTCAGGAGGCAGTCCGGTCGCGGTGCTTCACGCGCACCCCGCCGATGGTGATCCAGCCGTTGGCGACGGCGATGCGGGGAGCCGGCTCCGAGGTTTCGAGCGCGGCGGCGGCCTTCTGCTTGAGGGTTCCGCAGTCGAGGCTGAACACCGCGCCGGAGTAAGTGTTGAGCACCACCTTGTCCCCTGCCAGAGTGGCGTAAGCGTATTTGTCGTTGGTTTCATAGCGCCAGAGCTGCTCGCCCTGAGGCGAGAGCGCCGTCAGGCCCTGCGAATTGGCGCAGTAAAGCGTGCCGTCATGACCCACCGACAGGTCCATTTCGCCTGCGTATCCCTGGCGGTGAGGAATCTCGAGGGTGAAACGCTTGTTGCCCTGGCGGTCGACGGCGCGCAGCTTGCCGTCGCGCCCGGTCCAGTAGATCGTCTGGCCGTCTGGCGAGAGGGCGGGCAGCCCGCAACTGCCCATGTTGCCGGAGCGTCGCGCCTCGCTGGCTTCCTGCTCGCTGGCGTGATCAAGTCGCTTCTCGAGGAAGGCCGCGTAGTCGAACCGCACCTCGCCCTGAGGGCTGATGATGCGCAGCAAGCTATTGCCGGTCACGCCCAGCAGATCGCCCTCGGGGCTGAAGGTGACGCCTCCCTCGCAGAGGTAGTTGGGATTGTCCGCAAGCAGCCACTCGAGCTCACCGGTCTTCTGATCCAGACAGAACAGAGGTCCGACAGTCGTGAAGCAGTAGACCTTGCCGTCGGGGCCGAGGCTCGGGCCGCCCTCGAACCTGACCTCGAGATCCTTGCCGAAGTCAGGGTCGGCAAGCTCCTTCCTGGCGGAATCAAGCAGTGGCTCCAGCACGTCCTTCTTGTGGGCCTTGTCCGGGTTGGCCAGGTCCTGCTCGACCCCTCTGGCCCAGGCGGTTCGCTCCTCGCGCCACAGCTCGACCAGTTTCTCGCGCAGACTGGTGGACCAGAGCTTCTTTCCGTCCGGGCTGAAGGCGTGCATGGACTCGCCGGCGGCGGCAAACACCGTTCCATCGGAGCCCACCACCGGCCGGGTCCCCACCTCTCCGATTTGGTAGTGCCAGCGTTTCTGGCCGCTCGAATCCAGGCTCGTCAGACCGCTCCGCCCGGCCACCACGACCCCGTCGGAGTGAATCACGGGCGCCCGGAAAATGTTGAACCAGTCGTCACGTCCCTGGGGGACGGACATCTGCCGCGAGCCGTCGGCGCGCAGCACCACCAGGCTCTCGTCGTTGACGAACGCGAGCGAGCCATCCGGGCCCACTCCGGCCTGGCTGAGGAGGCGTCCTCCCACGTTCTGCTGCCAATCGACCCGCAGCTCTTGCACCGGCTGATCGCCCTGCAGCAGCTTGCGCATCATTTCCTGGCGCGTCATCGGTCGGGGCGTGGAATCGGATGCCTGAAAACCGTCGCCCCGCCCGGGTGCGGCGCTGGCAGGGCGGTAGGCTGCAAGAAGCGGCATCTGGCTGCTAATCTGCATGGCTTGAGTCTACCGCCGCATCCTTAACGGAGTCTGAATTTGATCAGCTCAAGCGCCCTGACCAGCTGGCGCTGGCTGAAGGGCCCCATCGGTGACGGGCCGCGCCAGCCCTGCTCGAAGCGGCAGAAGTCACTCCAGGCCACCGGAAAGAGGCTGCGCCACTCCCTCTCCAACGCGTCCAGGTCGACACTGTGCCCTTGCTGCTCAATGGCTTGTCTTAGAACGGTGAAGTAGTGGTCCAACCAGTGGTCCGCCTGGCTCTCGCAGCCGGACTCGCCCAGGCAGCAGTCGAGGAAGTAGGCAGTATCGCGAATGCCGCAGCCCGGGCCGACATACTGGAAGTCCACCGCCGAGGCCTGACCCCGGTTGTTCCAGCAGAAGTTGGCGGGCTTGGAGTCGCCGTGAAGCAGGGTCTGAAAGCGGGCGCCTCTCAAGAGATCGTCCAGGGCTTCGGCGGCATCCTTGAGCGAGCTCCGGGGCATTCTGAGCCATTCCTCGCGGCGGGTCTGAAGGTGCCAGTAGCTACCCTGCTCCCACAGGCCCGGTGGGGGCGAGCCCAGGAAGCGGGCGTGAAAGTAGGCCAGCCAGTGAAGGCCGGCCCGGACCTGCTCGGCAAGTGGCGGTCGGTCGGGGTGAAAACCTGCATTCTGGAGGTCCTCCAGCAAGAGCAGCGAGCTCTCGGCAGCATAGCACCTGGCCACGCGACACTCCGAGTCGCAGCGCCTGGCCCCGTCCAGGTACCAGGCCTGCTCGACGGCATAGGAGCGGCGCTTGCGTCGGTCGGCCACACTCTCATGAACGTCCGCTGGGGGGATCACCTGCTTGAGAATGACCGAGGGAACCGAGCCACCCTCGAGGTGGAGGCGCAGCAGCTGGCCATAGCCACCCCACAGGCTCTGGAGGCGCCTGGTTTCGGTCACGGCCCGGGCACCGGTGCGGGCGAGGACCCACCCGACCGGGTCGAAAGCGGTCATCCGCTCAGGTTTACCGGCCGGCCGCTCATTCCTCGAATGGCTCCGATCGGGAGGCCCCGGCCACGCCCTGCCAGAAGCTGGCCGGATGGGGTTCGGTGACGGGTTCAGCGACAGGGTCACGGCGGCCGTGGCGGCTGTCGAGCGGGTCTCCGACGCCGAGGTCGTGGTTGTGGTTGCCCCCGCTCGGGAAGTTATGCTGACGTCGATCTCCTGGCTGCAATCGGGCTGCGCCTGCTGTCGCTGGGCGTGATT
>QWHO01000722.1 GCA_021404945.1 bacterium CPR1 | reverse complement strand
ATGAGCTTCAAACCCGTTGGGCTCGTCTCAAGCACGGTCCAGGCGAGGAGGTCAACTGCCGCCCGCCTCCTGACTCCAATGCCTGGCGCTGCGATCCTTGTGCTGCTTGAGGTAGCTTGCCACTTCCTGGCTCAGGAGCTTGTCCTCGCGCACCTGCGGGCAGCGCTTCAGGGCTTCCTCGGCGCTCCAGCCCAGAGTACGGGCCGCGTACATCAACAGCATCGTGGCTGCTCGCTTGCCTCCGCTGGAGACCACGGCATAGGGACCCTGGCGGCGCGCGAGCTCGCGGCGCAGATGGTCCATGTCCTGCTCGGACAGGCTTCCCGCGTCGATGGCCATCCGAAAATAGGCCACATTCTTCTCCTTTAGGCCGGGGGCGGGGTCGGACTTGACCTCGAACGAGCGACGCAGGTCGATCACCGAGCCAAACCCGGCTCCGTCGCCCAGCAGGTCTTCTGACAGGGCGCTCACCGACTGACCGGCCACCTCGAGCTCGAGCTTCACGACGGGCCGGTTCCCTCCGCGGGCGCCGCGGTCCTGCCGGGAACACAGGATCGCGCCTGCCGGAAAGAGAACTTGGAAAGCCAGGCGCAGTGAGGTGTGAGGGAGGCGGGATGGCTTTGGGAGAGCGGGAGACGCGGCGGAGGCTTGGAGGTCTGCCCGATTTGACCTCCATCCCCATCGAGCCGCTGCCGAAGCCCGAGCCTGAGCCTGAGCCCGAGCGGCCGAGCGGGGATGCCTTCCGAGTTTCCATCCCAACGCGCTCCTCCGAGCCGCTCTCCGTCACGCCCCCGCGCAGCTTCACCGGCCCCATGGGCGAGCTGCAGCGCGATCTCTTCTTGCTCACCCAGCGAGTGGACTCCACCGTCTCCAAGCGCGATCTCGACGAGCTGCGTGAGAAGCTCGACACGGTCGAGCAACTGCGCCAGGAAGTCGCTGAGCTGGCCGGCCAGGTGCGAGAGCTGAGAGCCGGCGGTTCCCCGCCTCCCGCGCGTAAGTCCCGGGCTGCCAGTGAGAAGGCCGATGAGGCCGGTGAGGAGGGGGACGGTCCGGTGCACCTGCCTTTCGGCCTGGAAGACCTCTTGCGGGTGATGATCAAGCACGGCGCCTCCGACCTGCACATCAAGAGCGGCTCGGCCCCCACCGTGCGCCTGCACGGCGACCTGTTGCCCATCGGCAAAGAGCCGTTGAGCGAGGCGCAAACTCGAAAATTGGTCTTCTCGGTTCTCTCCCCCGAGCGCCGGCGCAAGCTCAAGCGCCATAAGGAAGTCGACTTTGCCACCCTGCTCGGCAAGACCCGATTCCGCGTGCACGCCTTCTACGAGCGCAACAACCTCAGCGCCGCCTATCGTTTGCTGCGAAGCGACCTGCCTGCCTTCGAGGAGCTGGGCCTGCCGCCCGTCTTGCGCAAACTGGCCACCATGAACAACGGCCTGATCCTGGTCACCGGTCCGGCCGGCCAGGGGAAATCCACCACGCTGGCGGCCATCGTGGATTACATCAACACCAACCGCAAGGTGCACGTGGTCACCATCGAAGACCCCATCGAGTACTTCCACCACGACAAGATGTCTTTCATCACTCAGCGCGAGGTGGGCCCTGACACCCTTTCCTTCTCCGATGGCCTGCGCCAGGCGCTGCGTCAGGACCCCAACGTCATCCTGGTGGGCGAGATGCGCGACGCCGAGACCATCACCACCGCTGTCAGCGCGGCCGAGACCGGTCACCTGGTGCTGAGCACCCTGCACACCCCCAACACCGTGCAGGCTGTCGACCGCATCATCGACTCGTTTCCGGCCGACTCCCAGAAGCAGATCCGCTCCCAGCTCTCCAAGAGCCTGCGGGCCGTCCTCTCCCAGCGCCTGCTCGTGCGCCGTGACGGGAAAGGACGCGTCCCCTCGGTCGAGGTCATGGTGTGCACCCCGGCCATCAGCTCCTACATCCTGGAGGGGCGGACCGAGGAAA
>QWHO01000214.1 GCA_021404945.1 bacterium CPR1 | reverse complement strand
ATCTCGACAACCTTTACGTGGCTCAGCCCGATACCGGCGAGCAGGGCCTGGAGATCGTCGAGACGCTGGTGCGCTCCAACGCCGTGGACGTGGTGGTGGTCGATTCGGTCGCGGCCATGGTGCCCAAGGCCGAGATCGAGGGCGAGATGGGTGACTCCCACGTGGGCCTGCAGGCCCGTCTGATGTCGCAGGCCCTGCGCAAGCTGACCGGCACCATCTCCAAGACCAAGACTGCGGTGATCTTCATCAACCAGATCCGCGAGAAGATCGGGGTCATGTTCGGCAGCCCCGAGACCACGCCAGGGGGCCGGGCGCTCAAGTTCTACTCCTCGGTGCGCATCGACGTGCGCCGCATGGATACTATCAAGCAGAACGGCGAGATGACCGGCAATCGAGCCAAGATCAAGGTGGTCAAGAACAAGCTGGCCCCACCCTTCCGTTCGGCCGAGTTCGACATCCTGTTTGGCAAGGGCATCTCGCGTGAGTCGAGCCTCATCGACGTGGGTCTCGAGGCCGGCGTGCTCTCCAAATCGGGCACCTGGTACTCCTACGGCGAGGTGCGCCTCGGCCAGGGCAAGGAGAACTCGCGCGCCTTCCTGGAAGAGCACGCCCAGGTGGCCGACGAGATCGAGCGCACTGTGCGCGGTATGCAGGCCTTCAATTACCGCACCAACGGTGAAGCCGTGGAAGTCGAGGTCTAGGTGGACGACCGCAGAGCCTCCGCGTGGGCCCTTCCGGCCCGCTCGGAGGCGGCGGTCCGTTCGCCCGAAGCTGAGCGCAGGTCCCAGCGAGAGCGCGCCTACGCCATTTTGTCCCAACGAGACCATTCGCGAGCCGAGCTGGCCCGCAAGCTCGGCCTCGAGCTCGATGCCCCCCTGCTCGACGAGCTGCAGCAGGCCGGCTATCTGGACGAACGGCGCTTTGCTGAATCTTTCGCTCGCTCGCGCCGACGACGCGGCCTGGGTCGCGAGCGCATTCTGGCCGAGCTGCGCCAGCGGGGCGTGGAGCGGGAGCTGGCCTTTCAGGCCACCGAGGAAGACGACTTCGAGCAGGCCCGGGAGCTCGCTCGGCGTCGTCTGGCTCGGGGCAAGAGCGCCGAGCAGGTCACGCGTTTTCTGCTCCAGCGCGGTTTTGGCCCTTCCCTGGCACGCAGGGCCGTTCTCCGGGCGAGCCAGCCCGACGAATTCTCTGAGGTTTAAAGCAACGCGGAAAAGAGACTCTCGACCGGATGCTCGCTGGGCCGGGAGCTTGGCCCCTTCATCGTGGGGTAGCTCAGAGCAAGTCCGTCCGATCCAGCCGCAAAGCGGGCCTTGACGGCATCGTGCTGCACTCTACCCGGGTCTTTCGAGAGCCCCACTTCTGCGTCTGGCTGAGAGCTCAGCTGATCCGTACCTGGCTGAGCAGCATCGCGGTGGCCAGGTTGAAGGCAAGCACCCCGGCCAGAATCAGTCCGAAGCTGAACAGGAGGGGGCGGACTCGCAGCCAGAGGGGTCGATAAGACGAATACTGCAGCACCAGGTCGGGGAGATAAGCCGTGGAATAGCACAGGTTCGCCAGTACCGCCAACAGAACCAGCGGGAGCAACTGGTAGCGGAGTAGCTCCCCTCGAGCAGGACCGAGAAGGTCGACCCCCAGCACGATGGCGGTCAACACCAGATTGTAGGCCAGGCGCCGGATCTCCCAATAGGCCAGGCTGTTGTCCAGCACGGCTCGAAACCCGGGCCCGGGGGAGCCGGCTCGTTCGAGCAAACCTTGCTGGCGGGCCGAGTCAGCCGAGATGAACTCGCTTTGCCTCATGGCTTTCGTTGTAGCAGACTTACGGGTGATTCTCCAGTCACCGGGCCGCCGGGTCGGGGTCGGTGCGCACCACGCGCCGCAGCACCACACCCCCGATGGCGACCGACTGGTTGGTCTCCTTCACTCCCGAAAACCTTTCCGGGGGGGCGACCAGCTGGCGCACGCTCTGGGCTCCGTGCTCCATCTCCTGGCGCAGGGCGCCGGCCCTGTGCTCGAGGTCGGGAAACAGTCGCCAGCAGTCGCGGAAGAGGAAACTGTTGAGCTGAGGGCTGGTGGCGCAGCGCATGGCCAGCCAGAGACCGCTGAAGAAACCCTGCTCTTGAATTCGCTGGCGCAGGGGGGTCTTATCGGGCCCGAGCTGCAAACGCTTGCCATCAAAGTTGGCCTGCATGGGCAAAGTCGAGTCACCCTGGAGCAGCGAGCCCTTCACCTCTCCACCCGGGCTGGCTTCTGCCCGGTAGACTTTGCCGCCGCTGGCGCACTGAAAGAGCCAGCTCCCGTCGGCGCGGTAGCCCTCGCGGTGCGAGCCCAGTTGGACCCCATAATCCAGGCTCTCGGGGTGGAAGACGGCCTCGGCCCGACTGTCTGATTGCAGCGCGATGGCGATGCTGCCATCGGACTCGCGACGGCAAGGGAACACGAAGTTCTTGTCCAGTGGGGCTTGCAGGTGGGCGCTCAGGCCCTGTTCGGTCTGCTCGATCACCACAGGCTCGGGCAGGTAGGTGCCGGCGGGCAGGATGGCCCGCCAGCTCTGGCCGCCGCCTTCGAACCGCACGCCGCTGGGAGTTATCATGACCTGTCCATGTCAGCATGAGGGCCTGAAATTTCCCTGCAGGGCCCGTCCCCCCCGCAAGACGAATCGGCCGTCCATGGAGATTCCGATCGATCGGAGCTGCCAGGTCTTGCGCCTGGAGGTTCCCGTTGCCAGGGGGTCGAGCGAGAAGGAGGTTGAGCTCGTTCCCGACTTGAGCCAGCTGGCTGAAAGCGGCCGCATGGTCTCCGCGGCGGTGCTGGCAGCCAAAGCCAAAGCCTTCGACGACGGCTTGATGGCGGCCGTTGAGCTGGTCGCCGACCGGGGCGCAGGACGTCTGAAGGGGAAGAACGAGCTTCTGGCCGGTTGGCTGGAGCGCTCGATGGCCAGGCCCGAAGCCGCCTCTTCTTTGTGGGTAGGCTTGCGACTGCGGGGGCTGCAGCCCTTTGTACCGCCCGAAGTCGAGCAGATCGGTCTTCCTGCCATGACCGAGTTCCTGGGCGCTCGCGAGCGCTCGCATCCACTTGCTTTCTACTGCTGGAGCCCCGAGCTGGTAGGTATCTTCCGCCGCGATCGTTTTCTGCAAGCTCCGCTCGATCCCATTCGAGCTCAGGCCCTGCTCGACAGCCTCGGCCCCGATCGAGAGGTTTACGAGGCCCACCTGCGGTTGGCCGCCCGGCTGACCAATCCCCTGGTGGAGGAGCCCGCCGCCCTGGGGCGGCCGGGCTCGAGTTGGGCCGTCTTCCCTCCCTCGCGGGCGGTGGAGACCGACCTGGCCCGGCAGTTGCTGGGGCAAGAGATGATCCCGGAAGGCTTTAACCTCATCGACGAGCTCATGCAGCGGGTGGAGCAGGGTCAGTTGAGCCTGCTTCCCGGCCCCGAGGACGGCTGGTACGCCCACCAGCAGTGGTGCCTCGAGCCCCTCCTGAGGCCAGACCAGGCGCTGGAGAGCCCCCGGGTAGAGAGAGGCAGGGGCTACCAGGCCTGCTTGCGCGAGCTGTGTCGGGCAGTCCTGGCCATGACTCGGGAAACCCACGTTAAGCAGCTCGAGCTCCCCATCCTGGGTTGTGCCGCCAGGCGGGAGAAGCCCCGGGTGCATCCCTCGCTGAGCCTCGAGCCATTGGTGACCTATTACCAGCGTCGGGCCGAGAGCTATGCCTTCGCGCGTCAGGCGTTGGAAGAAGCGTTTGGTCGCCAGGCGCTCTCCGCTCTGGTGGCTCGCCAGACCCGGCAGGGCCCGGCCGGGCTGCCCCTGGGTCAGGAGCTCGAGTTCATGGAAGCTTTGTTTCGCGGTTGCGCGTCTCAGTCAGCCTTCGAAGTGGGCTTGCCCTGGCCAGTGGTCGACCGCCGGGTGGCCGCGGGCTGGCTGAAGAACCTGGGCGCTGACCCGGATGTGGGCCAGGATGTGCGCTGCCTGGTGCCGCTCTTCTTCGACCAGCAACGCCGCTGCCTGAAGGTGCTGGCTGTTCTGGGCTACGCCCATCGGCCTCTGGACATCTCCTATGTTTGCCCTCCTGCTGTCCCTGCGGGTGTTGAGGTGGAGTTCGCCAGGGATAGCGAGCCTCTTTACTACCCGGTTGCGATCGAGGTCCACTGCCGGCGGTTGCTCGACCGGGATGAGTTTCGCAGCCTGTGCGATCGGCATCCCCCGACGATTTCTGCCCTGCGAGCCGCGCTTGAATCTCTTTGAGCGGAAGGAACTCCTGCGGGGAAGCCGAAGAGCGCCGCGCCAATTCGGAGGTTGCTCATGCTCAAGAAATCCCTTCCCTGGCCCGAACAGGAGTTGCTGTTGGAGAAGCGGTCCGCCCCCAGGCGTCTGGCCGAGCGGCAACTGACTGTCAGGGCGGGGGAAACAATCTGCCCGGCTCGCTGCCTGGATGTCTCGCCCGGTGGCATGCGCTTTGAGTGCGACTCCGAGCACTCGATCGAGGTGGGAGGGTTGCTTGAGGTCGTCTCGCTGGAGCCAGATCTCAGCTTCAAGGGGCGGGTGGCGTGGACGGCGATTGGGCCGGAAGGTCGTCAGCACGTCGGCCTGGAGCGCCAGCAGGCCATCTTGTTCTCGCTTGAGCGCCGCCGTTACGTGCGTGTATCGGCTCCTGACCTGACCGCCAGCTGCGGCCTGCAGAGCCTGAAAGTGCTCGACGTCAGCCTGCGAGGTCTGCGAGTGGAGACGCCCCTTCCCCTGCCTGCCAGCGACGAGCCCATCGGAGTAGACTTGCATCTACCCGAGCAGACCCTGACGTTCTGGGCGGTCGTGCTGGAGTCACGAGGCTCCATCGCGCGACTGGTCATTCCCGATCTCGACCCGGTGGCCCACCAGCTGCTCGGCCGTTACCTGGCCGCCGCTTTGCGCTCCTGCGGCCGAAACTGAGCCTCGTGGCTCCTGCCTGGCGAGAGGTCCCCCTGTGGTGTCGGAGGAGCTACGCTCTCCGGGGCAGGGGCCCCCGAGAGCGCCACCATCAGGTGTTGTAGGTCATGCGGGCCGGGGGAAGAGGGCGGCCTTAAGCTGTGGGCGCCGCTCGAGACGGTCGAGCCGCTGACCCATCTCGATCTGGCAGGCCTCCATCCGATCAAAGCGTTCATCAACCAGGAAGTCTATCTCCCCCGGGCCAGGTACTCGCGGTAGGCGGCCACGAAGGCCGGGTCGCGGCGGGCCAGGCTGCTGTCGTCCACCCGCGAGCTGCGCGTCATGGCTTCGTAGGCGAACGGTAGTGGCTCGAGATGCATCAAATGGCGAGCGTTCTCGAACCAGTGCCGGCTCAGCTCGGAGACGGCCTGGTACTCGGCCACCTGGGATCGTCGGGTGGCTTCAAAGGCGGGCAGGGCGTCCTCCACACGGGGATGGGCCCGGAATGCCTCCCGCAGGGCGATCGAGTCCTCCAGGGCCAGCTTCGTGCCCGAGCCGATGGAGAAGTGGGCCGTACGCAGGGCATCTCCCAGCAGCACCACGTTGCGGTGGAACCAGCGGCGATTCCTGACCACGGTGAAGCGAATCCAACGCGAGAGATTGCTCAGCAACCGATGGCCTCCCAGATCGGCCGCGAAGACCCGCTCGAGCAGGCTGCGAGACGCATTTTCCTCCAGGTGCTCGATGTTGCGCCAGGTGGGCTCGTCCACCTCCACGATGAAGGTACTGAGCCCCTGGCTGTACTTGTAGCTGTGCGCCATGAAGAGACCTTCTGGAGCGGACCGGAAAGTCAAAGTCAGTCCCCCGAAAGGCTGGGCCGTGCCATACCAGATGTAGCGGTTGTTGCCCTGCTCCAGGGAGGGCTCAAAATGCTCGGCCAGGCGAGAGCGCACCAGGCTGTTGACCCCGTCGGCCCCCACGATCAGGTCGGCTGAGATCTCCAGCGGATCGGATACCTCACGCTCGAAGTGGACCGCCACCCCCAGCTCAGAGGCGCGGTTTTGCAGGACCTGAAGCAGGGCGATGCGGGCGATGCCCGAGAAGCGATTGCCAGCTACCGAAATCAACTGTCCTCGATGGACGATGTCTACGTTCTCCCAGGTGCGCAACTGCTCGACCAGGAGGCGATGGGTCTCGAGATCGGGCTCGGCCAGGGAGCGCAAGGTGCGGTCGCTGAACACCACTCCCCAGCCGAAGGTGGCATCCCTGGCATTGCGCTCGAAAACCTCCACCTCGTGGCCCTCCAGGCGCATCAGGATGGCGAAGTAGAGTCCGGACGGCCCCCCTCCGATGACGGCGATCTTCATGGCGTCCACCTCGGGGCCGTCAGGCGGCGCTTGCCGTCCTGGGCCAGTCTCAAGCCGGGCTCGTCCAGACCCAGGCGATCCCACAGCTGGCAGGTCACCTGCTTGTGCTTTTGATCGAGCCCCTCGCAATAGTTGGTGTATCTGCAGCGGCGCACTTCCTGGCCACGTCCGAGCTGCATCTTGCGGAACCAGTCGGGATCGGCCAGGCTCTGGCGAGCGGCCCCCACGATGTCGGCGCTCCCGTCGGAGAGCAGCCCTTCGGCCTGGGCGAAGCTGCAGATGCCTCCGGTCACCACCACCGGCGTGTCCAGCCCCTGGTCGCGCAGTGCCTGGCGGATGGGGAGGGCGCTCTCCACGTTGCGTCCGAAGGGCCCTTTGCGGTCGGAGAAGACGGTGGGCATGCACTCATAGCCACTCGGTCCGGTATAAGGGTAGACCGACCAGCCCACGGGGGGCTGCCTGGCGTCCTCAAACTTGCCCCCTCGTGAGAGCGAAAGAAAATCCATGCCGGCTCGGGCCATCTCCTGGCCATAGAAGGCGGCGTCCTCGAGGGCGTAGCCACCCTCGATGCCCTCGTGGGCCAGGTAGCGACAGCCCACCACGAAGTCGGAGCCCACCGCCTGGCGCACCGCCCGGTAGACTTCCAGGGGGAGGCGGATGCGGCCCTGGCGGGTCTGGCCGTAGCCATCCGGGCGATCGTTTCGCCCCGACAGAAAGCTGGCCATGGTGTAGGCGTGGGCGTAGTGCAACTCGATGCCGTCAAAGCCTGCCTCCCGCGCGCGCCGGGCGGCCTGGGCGAAGATGTCGGGCAGCACCCGGGGTAGCTCCAGGATATGAGGCTTGTCCAGGTCGCCGATGCGCTCACGCCACCCGAAACGTAGTGATTCCAACTCGCGCTCGTCAAGATAGCGGTCGAGCTCCGGATCGGGAAGGGCGGCGAGATGCTCGCGGATGGCCTCGTCGGTCAAGCCCGGGAAGTGGGAGCGGTGGCGCTCGGTCAGCTCCAGGAAGCGGGCGAAAAACTTGGCGGGCTCAGGCCGGCGACGGATGGACAGAAAGTCGATCAGCTGAATGAAGAGCCTGGTGTGACCCTGGCTCGCTTCGCGCACTGCCTGGACGAGCTCTTTCAAACCCTCCAGGAAGCGGTCGTGGCCGATGCGCAGCAGCGGCCCGCTGGGGTTGTCGCGCACGCCGGTGGCTTCCACCACCAGTGCCCCCGGCCGTCCAGAGGCAAAGCGGGCGTACCAGTCCACCACGTCGGGGGTGACGAAGCCTTCTTCGGTGGCGCGCCAGGGCACCATGGCCGGCACCCAGGTTCGCTGCTCGAGCCGGATCGGGCCGACCTGGACGGGAGAAAACAGCCGGGCCGAGGCGGCCGTCCGGGCGTCCGGCCAGCCGCCTTCGGGCTTCTCGTGCTTGATGCGCTCAGGCGGGGTCCACATCTTTACAAAGCTCCCGGGCCAGAATGAGGTGCTGGATCTCGGTCGTGCCCTCGTAGATCCGCAGGCTTCGCACGGCCCGATAGAGCCGTTCCACGGGATGGTCGCTGAGCATGGCCACCCCCCCGCACACCTGCATGGCAGCGTCGATGACCTGCTGGGCCGTCTCGGTGGCAAAGGCCTTGGCCATGGCCACCTCGCTGGTCAGCCGCTCGCGCCCCTGGTCCTTGAGCCAGGCAGCCCGATAGGTGAGCAGGCGGGAGGCGTCCAGGCCGATGGCCATCTGGGCCAGCTTCTGCTGGATCAGCTGGAACTCGGCCAGGGGCTTGCCGAACTGCTGGCGCTTGAGGGCGTGCCGGCGAGCCTCGTGCAGAGCCCTGGCGGCCATTCCGCAGGCTGCGGCGGCCACCGAGACGCGCAGGGCGTCCAGGGTGCGCATGCCCAGCTTGAAGCCCTCGCGGGCGATCAGCTCGGCCCGACAGGCTTCAAAGCCGATGTTGCCCAGCGGGTGGGGGGCGCTCATCACCTGGGGTCCCAGAAAAAGAAGGCCGGGATTGCTCTTTTCGACCAGAAAGGCGCCGATGCCCCGGCTGCCCAGGGCGGGATCGGTCTGGGCGAAGACCACGTAGAAGTCGGCGATGCCGGCGTTGGAGATGAAGGTCTTGTGGCCCTCGAGCAGCCACGAGTCTCCCTCGGGACGGGCGCTGGTGCGCATGGAAGCAACGTCTGATCCGGCCTCGGGCTCGGTCATGGCGAAGGCGGCCATGGCCTCGCCCCGGGCCACGGCCGGAAGCCAGCGCTCTTGCTGGGCCGGAGCTCCTGCCAGGGCCAACGGGGTCGAGCCAAGCCCCTGCAGGGCGAATACGGCGTCAGCCAGAGGCGAGCTGTAGCCAAGGTTCTCGCGCACCAGGCAGAGCCCGCGCGCGTCTTGAGGCATCTCGGAACGGGCAAATCGGGCCGGCACGGCGGTGGCCAGCCAGCCCTGGCCTAGCTTGGCCAACACCTGGCGGGCTGTTTCGCGAGCCTGGGCGTCGCTTTCCGGGGCCACCTGGTCCAGCTCTTGGCGACAAAAAGCGCCCAGGCGGTCGGCCGCCTGGCGGTGCCCGTCGGTGAGGAAGACCTCGACGGCGCCGGTGTCGATCACCGGAAGGCCGGGCTCCGTTTGGAGTTGAAGGCTTCGTAGGCCTCGCGGAAGTCAGGGTGCAACATACAGGCGGCCTGGATCTCGGTCTCGGCGGCCATGGCCGAGCGCAGGTCCATGTGGGCTTCGCGATAGAGCAGTTTCTTGGTGATCTCCAGGCCGAAGGCCGGCCCGGCCGCCAACTTGCGAGCCAGGGCGGTGGCCGCGGCCAGGGTTTCCTCGGGCTTGACCACCTGGTGGTAGAGCCCCATGGCCAGGGCCTCCTGGGCGCTGGTGAAGTCGCCCGTCATGAGCATGGCGTTGGCCCGGCCCAGCCCGACCAGACGGGGCAGCAGCCAGGTGGCTCCCATGTCGGCGCCCGAAAGACCGACTTTGGTGAACAGGAAGGCGATCTTGGCGGTCTCGGAGGCTACCCGAAAATCGCAGGCTGTGGCCATGACCGCTCCAGCCCCGGCCACGGTGCCGTTCAGGGCACCCACGATGGGGCGGCGACACTCGATCATGGCCAGGATCAGATCACCGGTAGCCCGGGTGAAGTCGAGCAACCCTTGAAAGTCGCGCGCAAACAGGGCTCCGATGATGTCCTCCACGTCCCCGCCCGAGCAGAAGGCCCGTCCGGCGCCGGTAAGAACGATGGCTCGCACGCCCGGCTCGGTATCCAGGGCCAGAAAGACCTCCTTGAGCTCGCGGTAGACATCGAAAGTCAGCGCGTTGAGCCGGTCGGGTCGGTTCAGGGTGAGGGTGGCGACGCCGTCCTCGAATTGATAGAGAAAGTGTTGGGGGGCGATCACGGCACGATTGTCCCTTCGATGAGGCCGAGCGGGTTGACAGGGGTAAGCATGGGCCTGCGCCTTTAGCGTCTGAAGGTCGGGTTCCTTCAGGCCTTTGCACCTTTCGTTCCCAGCTGCCTCAATGCATGCGCGGCGGGCCCGATTGATAAGCCAGTTCCCCCGAACGTACTCAGCGAAGGCGACGGCTCCATTCCAGGGCGGGTCGTTCGAAGAGCAGGGAGAACCCATAGGCGCAGGGCAGCACCAGCAGGCAGCCGAGCGGCAGGGCCAGCGCCTGCGGAATGAGGGTCCCGAGTGCGGGCTGAAGCAGGTCCAGCACCGGCACGTGCACCAGATAGAGACTGTAACTGTAAAGCCCGACCTGGCTGGCCGCGCGCCAGAAGAGCAGGGAGCTCAGTCGCTCGGGCTCCCGGGTCAGGGTCCAGGCGCAGACGCCCAGGTAGAAGACCCCCCAGCAGGGGTCGGTGAGCACCCAGCCCGGCCGCGACCACTGACCGGCCAGGGCGGCAGCCAGGGCCACCAGGCTCGCCAAGCCGACCCACCTCGAGAAGCGAAGCCGGCCCTGAAAGTAGCGCTCGGCCAGGGCCGCCCCCAGGACCCACTCGAACCAGCGAGCCGGGCCCAGCGTCAGCCAGGCCGCCCCCCCCTGGGCGCTCAGAGCACCCAGAAACTCGACCGGTGTGGACCACATCGGAGTGCGGGCCTGCAGCCCGTAGACAGCGATGGCCCGGAAGAACAGGGTCACCCCCAGCACCACGGCGACCACCCCTGTCAGCGACAAGCGCTTGCGCAGCCAGAGAAATGGGGAGTAGAGAAGATAGAGCTGCTCTTCCAGGGCCAGGGTCCAGAATACGATGTTCCCCGAGTTCCAGAGCGTTACAGGGAAGAAGGGCAGCGTAAAAG
>QWHO01000721.1 GCA_021404945.1 bacterium CPR1 | reverse complement strand
GTTGCCGGCCACGGTGGCCGAGTCGCTGACCCGCCCCACCGTCTCCTGGCCCCGGCCCCCGGTGGAGGTGGCCGCCGCCAGGCGGCCCTGATCGTCCAGGGCGCAGGCCCCCACCGTGCCCGACTTGTCGGACCAAAGAGCCGTCCCCGCCGGGTCGTAGACAGGAAAGCCTTGAGCGTGGGCCCAGGCCGTTGCTCCCTCGCCCGCCAGCACGGTAAAGGTCTCACTTTGCAGATGCTGAGCCAGCAGAATCGGGTTCTGCACCCGCTCCACATTGACCACCCCCGAGAACAGGCGAGAGCTTCCGTCCATCAGAGCCGCGCTCATGCGGACCCGGCCATCGGCCTGCAGCTTGGAGCCGGTGCCGGCGTTGAAGCGCGGATCGTCCTCCAGCCAGCGGACTGCCTTCACCACCGTCTCCAGCGCCGAATGCAAAGCCAGATAACGCCACGAGTGATGCACGCAAGCGAGCAAACCCGCCCGCATGGCCTCCAGCTTCTGAGCAGGCAGCTCGCGTTCGGTGAATCCCCCGTGGATGATCAGGGCGCGCACGGCACTATAGTGCAGGATTTTGACCCGCTCGTCAAAACCTTGTTAGATGGCCATCGAAAGCACCCTCGCCTACCCCGAAACGCGTCGCGAACCGGTCCGCGAGGTCTTGCACGGACGTGAACTGATCGATCCTTACCGCTGGCTCGAAGAAAGTGACAGCCCCGAGTCTGTAGCCTGGATGGAGGCCCAGAACCGCCTGACAAGGACCGCCCTGGACGGCTATCCGGCCAGGCCGGCCATTCACAAGCGGTTGGAAGAGCTGCTCTCCATCGGCTCGCTCAGCACCCCCTCGCCTCGCAAGAATCGCATCTTCTACTTCCGCCGCCACGGCACCCAGAACCATTCGGTCCTGTTCCTGCGCGACGACGACGGGCCCGAGCGGACCGTGATCGACCCCAACACCTGGTCAGCCGACGGAACGAGCTCGCTGGACTGGTATTACTCCAGCAAAGATGGTCGGCTGATCGCTTACGGCCGCTCCGAAGGGGGCGACGAAAAGAGCACGCTCTACCTGCTCGAGGTGGATACCGGTCGCCTGCTCGAAGATCAGATTCCCGATACCCGGGCCGCCAGCCTGGCCTGGGAGCCCGACCACAGTGGCTTTTTCTACAGCCGCTACCCTCCCGGCGAGAGCTATGGCCGGCGCATCTACTACCATCGACTGGGCCAGCCCTGGCAGGACGATCCCCTGATCTACGGCCAGGATCGAGCGCCCGAAGACTGGCCCTCGGTCAGTTTGTCCCCCGACGGCCGCTGGCTGGTGGTCTCGATCTCGGTAGGCTGGACCCGCACCGACGTCTACCTCTATGACCGCAACAACGAACGCTGGACCACTCTGGTGGAGGGCGTGGAGGCGATCTTTGGAGCCTCGGTGGTGGACGGCGTGTTGCACGTCAACACCAACTTCGAGGCCCCACGCTATCGGCTGATGACGGCCCCGGTCGAGTCTCCCGAGCGCGAGCACTGGCGCGAGCTGATCCCCGAGGCGGAGGGGGTGCTGGAGTGGGTGGGCCGTACCGGCCCTCAGCTGATCGCCCTTTATGCCACCAACGCCGTTTCCCAGCTCAAGCGTTTCAGCCTCAAGGGTGAGCCGCTCGGAGAGCTCGAGCTTCCGGCCATCGGCTCGGTAACGGGGGTCGGACGCGAATGGGATGGGCACGAGGTCTATTACGGCTTTTCCTCCTTCACCTTCCCTCCCCGAATCTACCGCTACGACCTGGACACCGGGACGACCACGCTCTGGGGCCTGGTCGAGGCAGACATCTCCCCCGAGGACTACCTGGTCGAGCAAGAGTGGTACGAGAGCCGGGATGGTACCCGGGTGCCGATGTTCCTGGTCTACCGCCGGGATCTGGTGCGCGATGGGCAGAACCCCACCTTGCTGAACGGTTACGGCGGCTTCAACGTGGCCATGA
>QWHO01000213.1 GCA_021404945.1 bacterium CPR1 | reverse complement strand
CGGTCACGCTCTTTTCCTGCATGGCCTCGAGCAGGGCGGACTGGGTTTTGGGGGTGGCCCGGTTGATCTCGTCGGCCAGCACCAGACTGGCGAAGATGGCGCCGGCCGAAAAGCGGAACACCCGCTTGCCGTGCTCGTCCTCGTCCACCAGGTTGGTGCCGGTGATGTCGGCCGGCATCAGGTCGGGAGTGAACTGGATGCGAGCAAAAGGCAGATCCATGCACGAAGAGAGAGTCCGGACCAGCATGGTCTTGCCCAGCCCGGGAACCCCCTCGAGCAGCACGTGGCCGCCGGCCACGATGGCGATCAGCACCTGCTCGACCAGCTCTTTCTGGCCCACCAGGCGCTTTGCGATCTCGTCGCGCAGCGCCTGCAGCTGGCTGGCGAACTTCTCGATCCGATGGGGCATTATTTTCCTTCCCGCGGATCGATCCCGTCGAAGTAGCTGCGCACCAGCTCGCGATACTCGGCTGGCACGTTCTGTCGGGTGACCGCCTCTTCGGCTTCGCGTTTGTAGTTCAGGTAGACTTCCTCGGCCCCTTCCCCGGCGCCCGGCTGGCTCCTGGGTGCCCCCCGCACCTGGCCCTGAGCCGGCAGCATCTGGCCTGGAGTCAGCTGGCCCTTGACCATGGCGTCGGCCGTGTCGCGGTGGACCCGCTCGGAGGCGTAGAGCCGCTCATACTCTTCGGTCCAGTCCGACGTCTCCTTCGACTGGCGGTCGAAGACGTAGTCTTTCTGTTTGCCGTCTCCGTTGCCCTGACCCTGCTGGTTGGTGGTTCCCTTGCCAAAGTCGGCCGGCGCTTTCTTGCCTCCCTTCCCCGGCTGCTGGCCGGGCTGGTTGGCCATCGCCTGACCGGACTGCTGTCCCTGACCGGCCTGAGGCTGGCCCTGCGAGTTGCTCTTGCCCGGCCCGCCCTCCTGGCACAGGCCCGACTGGCATTCTTGCAGGCTCTCGGAGACCTCTTGCTGCATCTGTTGCTGCTCGGCGGCCTGCTGCGAGGCGGCCTCGGCGGCCGCCTCCAGCGACTCGGAGGTGGCCTGCGAGTTGCCCTGCTGAGCGGCCTTCTGGGCCTGCTTGAGGGCCTGGCTCTGACCGCTTTTGGGGTCGGCCCGCTCGGTTTCTTTCTGGATGTCCTTGCCGAGCTGCTGGCTGAGGCCCTCTCGCTGGGCCCGGCGGGCCAGGGCGCGCAGCCGCTCGGCCTGCTCGCGGGCATCGCTCATGCCGGTCTGGCCCTGGTTCTGAGGGGACCCCTGCCCCTGGCCGCGGGCCTGGCCTTTGAGTTGCTCGGCCAGGCTGGCTACCCGGGCGGCCGCCTCTTCGCGCTCGGTGCCCGGCTCGCGCAGCCGGCGCGCGAGATCTTCCAGCTTCTGGGCGGTGGCCCGGGCCTGGCGCGAGTTGGGGAACCGCTGGCGCAGCTCGCGCGCCTTCTGGTCGAGTCGCTCGGCGGCCTGGCGCACCACCCGGATCTCGTCGGCGCTCAGGCGAGGCTGGAACAGGTGCCAGGGGGGCAGCACCAGCAGCAGGCTGGCCAGCAGGCTGACGATGGCCGCCTGGCGCAGCGAGCGGGGCAAGGTGGGCTTGAAGGTTCTGGCCGGATCGACCCCGGCTGCATACTGGCTGGCGTCGCGCAGCAGGCGCTGGGCCACCACCGTACGCGGACGGTCGGACAGACTCCACTCCAGGCCCGTGGTCAAGCGCTCCTTGAGTCCCAGCTTACGGTCGGTGGCCAGGGCCACCGACATCAGCGGCAGCTTACGAAAGCCGGCCGCCACCGCCCCTCCCAGGGGGAAAAGCAGCAGCGCCAGAGTGGCCGCGGTCAGCTCGTGGGGGGGGCGGTCCAGCAATTTGAGGCAGAAGACCGAGAGCATCGTCACCAGCGAGCCCGCCAGGCACCACTGCAGGGCGCCGTTGACGATCCAGACGAAACGCAGGCGCCCTCTCAGCTCGTGGATTTTTTCCAGCAGCAGTTTCTCTTCCACAGGTCAGCGGGCCGGCCGGGCCAGGCCGGGCTCGTTGTAATAGAGGCGACCGGCCCGCTCTTTCAACTGCCTGGCCTCGGTCTTCTTGCCCAGCAGCTCCTTCACGCAGGCCAGGCTCTGCAGGCTGGAGTGCTCCAGGGCCGGCTGGTCGGCCAGCTCCAACGACTGCTCGAAAAGGGCCTCGGCCCGCAGGTGCTGGCCCTGCTCGAGGGCGTGATTGGCCTCGCCGGTAGCGCTCCACCAATCGCTGGCCGGGGGCGGGGCCGGCTGCCGGGGCAGGCTCTGCAGGCCGAGGGCCAGCAAGGAAAGCACCAGAAGGGCCCAGAAAAGGTCTCGCCGGGTTCTGCGTGGCACGCTCATCATGTCGCTTGCAGGGTAATTCTCTTCCCGCTCTTGCGTGCCTGCCCAGCGGTGACTATAATGGGAGCCCTGACAGGAGGATAGTCAAATGTTCTGGATGGATCTGACCCGCTTTGCCCACAAGAAGGGCATGGGGTCTTCGAAGAACGGGCGTGATTCCAACCCGAAGATGCTGGGTGTGAAGCGCTACGGCGGCCAGGCCGTGCTGGCCGGCAACATTCTCGTGCGCCAGCGCGGCTCCAAGTTCCGCCCCGGTGACAACGTGCAGATGGGCCGTGACTTTACGCTGTTCGCGGTGGCCGATGGCGTGGTGCGCTTCGAGCACAAGGACGGGCGTGCCCTGGTTTCGGTCGTGGCCGTCGAGTCTGCCGAATAGAAGGCGCTCTTACGGTATTGCTGTGAAGCCGCGGGGCCGTTTTGGCCTGGCGGCTTTCCGCCTTTGAGATGAGTGATTTCATTGATCGCATCCGCATTCATGTGGCAGCCGGCGACGGCGGCAACGGTGCGCTTTCTTTCCTGAGAGAGAAGTATCGTCCCAAGGGTGGACCCGATGGGGGCGACGGGGGGCGCGGCGGCTCGGTCTACCTCGAGGCCGACGAAAACCTGAACACGCTGCTCGACTTCACCCATCGCATTCACTTCAAAGCCCAGGAGGCCGACCACGGCCATCGCAATCGCAAGAGCGGCCGCGACGGGGCCGACTGCGTGGTGCGGGTGCCGCTGGGCACGCTGGTCTATGACGACGAGACCGACCGCCTGCTGGGCGACCTGGTCGAGCACCAGGCCCGGGTGCTGGTGGCCCGGGGGGGGCGAGGCGGGCGAGGAAATCAGCATTTTGCCCGTCCCGATCACCAGGCCCCCCGGCACCACGAGCTGGGCGAGCCGGCCGAGGCCCGCTGGCTGCGCCTGGAGCTGCGCGTGGTGGCCCAGGTGGGGTTGATCGGCTTTCCCAACGTGGGCAAGTCCACCTTGCTCTCGCGCATCTCGCGAGCCACCCCCAAGATCGCCGACTATCCCTTCACCACCCTGCACCCGGTGCTGGGCGTGGTCTACCTCACCCGCGACAAGAGCGCCGTTTTCGCCGATTTGCCCGGTCTGATCGAAGGCGCCGCCTCGGGCGCCGGGCTGGGCCTGCAGTTCTTGCGCCACGTGGAGCGCACGCGCGTCTTGCTGCACGTGTTGGATGCAAGCTCCATCGACCCGGCCGACCCGCTGGCCGGCTACCGGGCCATCCGCAAGGAGCTGGGCGAGTACAAGGCCGAGCTGCTGGAGCGTCCTGAGGTGGTCTGCGTCAACAAGATCGAGTTGAGCGGCACCGAGGAGGGCCTGGCCGCTCTCAAGGCCGCCTTCCAGTCCCAGGGGCGGCCGCTCCTGCCCATCTCCTGCGCCGAGAGCCAGGGGCTGACCCGGCTGGTGGAGGCGGTGTTCGGCGAGCTGGCCCGGGCCCCCCGGCCCGAGCCCGCGGTGCCCGTCGTGGTGGAGCTGCCCCGCCAGGATGCCATCGAGTTCGAAGTGAGCCGCGAGGACGAAGTCTGGGTGGTGCGGGGCAAACGGGTGGAGACGGTGGTGGCCATGACCGACCTGGAGGAAGACGAGTCGGTTCGCCGCCTGCAGCGCCGCCTGATCGCCTGGGGGGTGGAGGACGAGCTGCTGCGCCAGGGCGCGGTAGAGGGCGATTCGGTGCGCATCGGCAAGAGCGAGTTCGATTTCATGCCCTCGCTCGAGCAGCATGAGGTGCTCGGCGAGAAGGGCCCGGACGTTCGCCCCAGCCAGCTGGCCCGCCTGGCCGAGAAGAAGCGTCGCCTGTCGCTGCGCGAGGAGGCCCGGGGCAGCCGGCGCAAGCCCAAGCGCCGTTGAGATAAGGTGACCGAGGTGGGCAACCAGGCAGCTCCGCGAGGGGAGACCACTCAGGAGCGCGAAGCCGCAGGTATGGCCGCCGAAGAGAACCAGGCACGGTACAAGTCAGCGGTCGAGTTGCGGCTCTCCCAGTTGGACAATTATGCCTCATCAGGCTTTTACGATCAGCGTCACGGGGTCGTGAACCTGTCTGCTTGCGACAAAGCCCGGCTGATCGCCGAGCCTGTGGAATACTCCACCGAGCACGAAATGGCCTATCACGAGCACTCGAGCGAGGTGCGGGCCTGGAATCTTGACCCCCTGGATGTGCGCCGCTCGGGCGCACTGTTCAATGTCTACATGGGCACTCCGTTCAACGGACTTGGAGTGGAGAGTTTCCGGCTGATTCTCTGGCCCGGGGCCGGCACCAGGACTGTGGGCTTCAACTTTGGCCTCTGGCCCGCTAACGTTCCCGAGTCGATGCACACGCACCCCATCTCCGACGAGTGTCTCATTCTCTGGGACGGTGCTGCCCAATTTTACATGGGCGCGGGTTGGATGGCTGCCGAGGTGAACGACTGCGCCCTGGCGCCCTGCGGGGTCTACCACGGCACGCGCAACCAGGTCGATGCCATCTATGGGGGTGCCCCAGGTAACCTCGGAGCGACCCTGGATGGAACTCTCCGAGGCCACCGGGCAGGCCTTCACGATGGCAGCCGAGCTACTGCCGCCCGGGATGGGTGTTTGCCTGGCCGCTGCGGTGGCCAAGTCGATGTTTCGCCCGGAGCACGAAGCCGAGTACGCCGAGCGCTTCTGGAAGACGATGCAGAAGAAGGTCGATTGCTCCGAGATCTCCATCGACCAGAAGCTGGCTCACCGGCTGGAGCAGGCCGGTCTGCCCACGCCGCGCCGTCTTTTCGTCTACGAGGATGACGGGGAGCCTCAGGCCTTCCACAGCTACGGTAACGTCGGAATCAGCCGGTCGCTGTGGTCCGAGGACGACGTGCCGGCCCACTTCGCCCTGGGCCACGAGCTGAGCCACTACAAGCACCGCGACGAGGTGGGATGGCTGGGCGTAGAACAATTGCGGACCCTTCTCGAGCCCTATCCCGCGACCACGGTGCAGATTACGGAGCAGGAGAGGGTGCTGAGCCACTTCATCGAGCACCGGGCCGATCGGGAGGGCGTCCACGTGCCCGACCTCGGCTTCGATCCCGAGATCGGATTGATGCGGCTTATGGGGGCCTTCCTGGGCGGCGAATGGGCCGCCAGTCGCTCCCATCCGGATACCGTTGACCGATGGGACGTGCTGCGGAGCGAACTCAAGCAGGAGTGATTTGCTTGCCGCGCCCCGCACCACGCGGGTCGCATGATACCCGAGCTACTTGTTGAAAAGCCAGGTGCCCAGGCAGTCCTCGTCGGCGAAGTAGAACTCGAGCACCATGTCGACCAGCTCCTCGCGACGCAGGAAGCCGTGCGGGGCCACCTTCTCGAAGGCCTGATCGGCGACATCCGGGCTCAACCCGTGGGCAGTGGCGAAAGCGCGATACTCCTCACGACTGATGCGCCCGTCTTGATTGGCGTCCAGCACGTCGAAGAGAAAGCGAGCCGTGGTCTCGATCGGGCTCCGGTAAGCTGGTTGCTCGACCCGAAGGCGACGGTCGGAATCCAGCAGAGCCTCGTGATGAGCCAGCCACTCCTGGAGCGTCACCCGCCCATCGCGATTGGCGTCGCAAGCGGCCGCCAGCGTCTCCCACAGGTGTCGGTAACGCTGGCCAAGTGAGGCTTGCGACCCTTCCGCCAGAGCCTGGCTTCGGGTCAGCTCGGTGGCCACCCGGTCGAAGTCAGCCGCCTCGAGCAGGCCGTTTCCGTCGGCGTCGAGGACGTTGAACAAACGGGTCAATCTCGTGGCGTTCACGCCTGCCGCTTCGCGAGCTCGATGCGGTCTCCTGGTGGGGCATCCGGACCTGTTCTCGTGCCTGCGCTGCGCGTCGAGCCTGCGCCAGGGCGGCCACCCGGGGAGCCATTCCCTCAGCTGTCTCCGGCCACACCAATCCTCTCGCACCCAGTGGCTGGCTCAGTCCTTCTCGTAGGGGACCACCTTGTAGGCGATTTCCAGCGTGGACGGCGTTCTGATGATGGTGCGCTCGATCACGTCCAGAAAACCTCCTCCGAAGAGGCGCGCCGGGGACTCGAAGACCCGGGCCTGGCCAGGACCTGGACCGTTGTCGGCGTAGGGGCCGGCCTCTCCGTTGAGGGAAAGCTGCTCGGCCACCTCGGCACCAAAGTCGGGCACCTTTTCGCCCTGCTCGAGCCAGTGCTCGATGTGGAGCTTGGCGTCCGGCCGGCCATCGGCGTCGTGGTCGATGGCCAGGTGCCCCTCGGGCGTCGGGATCAGCAGGGCTCGTTTCTGCACGGTGAAGTGGGCTTCGATTCCACCGTCCTCGGTGGCCTGAAAGGCGAAGTCGACCACCGGGTGGGTGAGCCCGGGGGGAAGCTTGTAGAAGCTGATAAAGCGTGGTTTTTCCTCGGTCGAGCCGGCCACCTCGGCCCCCGAGACCGGTCCACTGCGACTTGCGACCAGGGCGGCCAGGTCCCGGTAGACCAGGGCCCTGGAACTATTCTCCGAGTTCGTCGCCAGTTGGCGGTCGAACTCGGGATTGTAGTCGCCCGAGTTGTCCAGATCTGCGTAGGCAAAGAGGCTGGTCTCTTTGTGACGCACGGGGACCGCGTAAGTGCTCTGGAAGTAGTTCTCGCTGACAGTTCGCATCGGCTTTCTCTCCTTGGGCTCGCTGTTTCGAGTTTACCGGGGAGGGCTGAAAGAGGTCTGAACGTCCTCCAGACCCCGCTCATAGAGCCACAAGAAGCCCGCCAGGGCCAGCGGGCCCGTAACCGCCGCCCCGCTGATCAACCCTTCGACGAAGCCGCGCGAGCGACGCGGTGACAGAGCGAGCTGCACCAGGCTGACCAGGGCGTCCACAGCCGCCATCCGGGTGGCCAGGGCGGCGGCCTTGCGCCGTTTGGCCAGGTCGCGGGTGGTGCCCATTTTCCAGAGGGCCCCGGCCTGCAGCCAGTCGTACAGGGTCCAGCCCCAGGCCGGGGCCAGACCGCCAAAGAGGTGAGCGTGGGAGAGCAGCACGCCGCTCCAGAGCGTCATGCCCGCCGCCAGGGCGGGGAAGAGAGCAGGGTTGACCCGGGCAACTCGGGGGGCCAGCTGGCGGGTGGCCACCCGAGCCGCGAAACGGGGCAGCCAGCCGCCGCTGAAGGCCATCAGCACGGCCCGCATGGTGAACAGGTGCACCCGGCGGTAGCCCACCAGGTAGACCGGCTCCCAGGCGTCGGGCATGAACTTGGAGCGGAAGGCGCGGATGCCATGAAAGCTGTAGAGCCACGACATCGAGCGCAGGCTGAAGTTGAAGAGCCGGTCCAGGATGGGGTGGGGGTAACGGCTCACGCGCCCTTCGCCCAGCCCGGACAGGGCCACCATGCCCAGAGAGACGTAGCCCACCAGCTCGCGCTCGAAAGAGCTCATGGCCAGGTCGATCAGGGCCTCCGAGGCGCCCGGGGCGCTGCCTCGCAGCACCAGCAGGTCGTCGAGCAGCCAGCCGCCCCGGGCGTAGATGGGTACCCCCACCAGCAGGCCCACCAGCCCTGACGGGTCTCGAGCGACGAAGAAGCGGCGCTCTGCAAGGTGCGAGAAGAGGTCGAGCGTGACCATGAAACGCATGGGCGGCATGGCGTGGGCCGTCTCCCAGGCCAGCACCAGGGCGTCGGCCTGGGCACGAAGCGCCGAGCCCGCTTGCAGCTCTTGCCAGGGCACTTCGCTGACGCTGACCCCGGCTTTGACGGCCCGCCGCAGTCGCCGGCGCAGGTCGGGGGAGGAGCGGAGCTTGCGGCTCCAGTTGAGCGGGTCCCAGGCGGGCTGCTGGCCGATCTGAAGCCAGTCCCAGGAGCCGGAAGCCAGCCGGTCGACCAGCTGGTCGCCGGCCCCGAAGAAGGCCGCGCCGCGGCCCTGTCGACGCGCCTCGCGGGCCCACTCCAGGGCAACCTGCTCGACCTGGTCAGAGGGGCCAAGAGGCGCACCGACCGCTACCCAGTAGCCGCCGCTGTCGACGTAGGCCACCGCGGCGGTGCCTGCGGAATTGTGCCAGTACTCCAGTCCCGGCTCGAGCATCTCGAAGGAGTAGACGTTGGAGCCGTGGGCTCGCAGCAGCTCCAGCAGGCGCTCGGTCACCGATGCGGGTTCCGTGTTGCGGGGTGCGGCCTCAATTCCATAGGGCGCTGGGTCACCTGTGTCGCTCCGCGATTTTCTCGGCCTCGGCGGCCAGGGCGGCGCGCAATTCGGGCGGCTCGAGCACCTCCACGTTGCTCAGGCCCAGCAGCCAGCGGAGCATGCGCAGAGGAGCCTTGACCTGGAGCTCGACCAGCTCGCCCTCCACCTTCTGGCTTGGATGGCCGGGGTTCTCCTCGAGCAGGCGGGCCAGCTCGGGCGCCACTTTGAGGCAGACCCTCTGGGGAGGTGCGTCGCCCACGTCAAAGCTGTGGAAGACCGCCGAGCCGGGTTCGAAGCCCCGCGGCCGCTCGTGCTTGACCCCGCTGAGCTTGAGCGACTGCATGCGGGCCAGCTTGAAGGTGCGCTGCTCTCCCCGCAGGTGGTCAAAACCCACCACGTACCAGTGCTCCTGCAGCAGGAAGACGCCCCAGGGATCCAGCCGGCGGGCCACCGCCTCGCTGCTCTTGATGGAGCGATACTCGATGTCGATGGATTCCTTGCGACGGTAAGCCTCCAGGGTCAGGCGCAGATACTCCGACGAGAAAGCATGCTGGTCCGGACCCGTCTCGACGGCCTCGTCCAGGTCCGCCAGGGTGCGGCGCGTGAAGGACTGGGCCGATCCGCGCAGCTTCTCCAGGGCGGTTCTGGCCGCTTCGGGAAAGGTGCCCCGGCTGGCCAGCGCGCGACAGGCCAGAAACAGGGCCCACATCTCCTCCAGGGTCAAGGGGGGAGGGGTCAGGTAGCCGTCCGAGTCGAGCTGGTAGCGCCCGTCGCGAGGCTCAAGCTGGCAGCCGAGCCACTCGCGCAGGTGGGCCAGGTCTCGCTGGATGGTGCGCCGATCTTTGCCGAACTCCTCGGCCAGCTCGTCCAGCGTGTAAGAGCGAGACCGCAGGAGCAGGCTCAACCGGGTGAGACGGGCCGCCTTGGCTTGATTTCGTTCCCCTGCCATGGGCGGAGCCTTCGCAGGTCATCGGGGCGCTTTCCTCTCAGCGGCGGGCTACCTGGTAGCTCAGAACACGACTTTCAGGCCGCCACGAACAGGGGGAGCGCCAGCAAGAACCGCGTGTGCACGTCCAGGTCGAGGAGGAACGGGACCTGCACCCTGGGACCCCAGGCGTTGCCCTCCAGCGAGGAGAGCAAGGGCAGAGGCAGCCAGGCCAGCAAGGGCAAGAGCAACAGGCGAGCTCGAGTTGGGTTTCCGGTCAGGCGGGCGCGACGAAAGAGCTGGTCAAGTGGTCCTCCCAGGACCAGGGAGAACTCCGGGAGCTCGAGATCTAACAGGCCTGCCGGGATGCGCAGATCAGCGCTCAGCGAGTGGCCATGGCCAGGCGCACGCCGCCCACCACGAAGTAGCCGTGGCCCGCTCCCACCGCCGGTCCGGCGGCCAGGGCGGCGCTGGCCTGGGCGGCCAGGCGGGTCGACCTGTTGCGGGCGAAGGCTTCCACCTCGCCCTCGTCGTTCATGACGTAGAGCACCCCGTGGCGGTCCACCTGAGGGCCCGAGCTGAGGCGCTGCTCGGCGTCCAGGCGCCAGGTCTCTTGCCCGTCGGCGGCGTTCACGGCCAGCAGCTTGCCCTGGCGAGTGCTGAAGTAGTACTGCCCGTCCGGGCCCGGAGCCGGGCCCAGCACGTCGTCGCGAGGCCCCGGCTTGACCTTCCAGCGGTCCTGCCCGGTCGTCGGGTCGAGCGATGTCACGCCGCCGTCGAGCTTGACGAAGACCGCCCCGTCACCGCCCACCCAGGGCTCGGTGCGCAGGTTGCCCCGCAGGGGGAGGCGCCGCTCCTCGCTGCCGTCGGCTGCGTTCAGCACCACCAGGGGCAGGCGGTCGCCCCCCAGCAAACCTACGTAAATCTTGCCATCCGGCCCGATGGCCGGAGCTGCCCGGGCATAGGCCCCGGTGTTGGCTTTCCACAGCTTCTTGCCGGTCTGGCCGTTGAGGGCGTAGACGGCTCCGTTGGTGGTGCCGAAATAGACCGTGCCGTCCGGGCCCACGCTGGGCCCGGCCCGGCCGAAGCTGGTCTCCTTGTCGCGGTTGGGGAAGGTCCAGCGCTTCTTGCCGGTAGCCACGTCCAGGGCGGTGATGGCCCTGTCATCGGCC
>QWHO01000720.1 GCA_021404945.1 bacterium CPR1 | reverse complement strand
GCATGGTCCTGCTCGCCCATTTCACCCCCGCGGAGCTCCCGGGAACGCTCGCGGTCCTCCTGCTGGGCCTGGCTGTAGCCGCCGGCACCCTGTGGCTGTCTGTGGACTGGTGGGCCCGGCTGGTCATCGCCGCCCTTTTGACCGCTACCGCTGCCGTGCTGCGGCGCGAGCGAGAAACATGCCTTGAGCCTCTGGCCCTCATCACGCTCCTCCCTCTGGGCCTGAGCTGGGGCCTGGGTCCTGCTCTGGTGCTCGCCTCATCCCTGGCCCTGGTCCTCAACCTGTGGCCCCGAGCCTCCTTTGAGCCCTTCCGCAAGCGGGCCACCGACCTTCTGGCGGCCTCCACCGCCCTGGCGGCTCTCCTGGGGGTGCCGCTTTCCGATTCCCCGGTGCTGTGGACGCTGGCCCTGCTGTGGGCGGCTATTCCCCAGGAGCAGCGGTCTCTCGTGCCCCTGGCCATCGGCCTGAAGGCCTCCTTCACGCTGGGAACCGGGGCCGGGGTGACGCTGCTGTGGTGTCTGGCCGGTGGGCTGCTTCTGACCTGCCAGCCTCGAGCCGCGCGCACGCTGCTCTTCCTGGCCTGCCTCAAGTCCATCCTGGTGGACGGCACGCTTGGCTTCGGCCCTTACGGTCCCTATCTCTTGCCTACCCACAGCCTGGGCTGGCTCGATCTGGTCGGCTTCCTGGGAGTGACCTCGAGCTACTTCCTGCTGGCCCGCCGCCTCCACCGGGGCGAGCCGCGCAACGAGCTGCTGGTCATGGGTCTGACCGCCTTCAGCTTCGGCTCGGCCGGCTTCCTGCACTCGGCCCTGGGCGTGCTGATCGAGTTCCAGGTCATCTTGTCGGCCTTCTGGTGCGCCTCGGCCTTTCTCTTCATCGTGATTGGAGTGCACCGTGAGCTGAAGGTCTTCCGCCTCTTCGGCCTGACCATCCTGGCCGCTGCCACGCTCAAGATCCTCTGGGTGGACGTGGGTGTGCTGAGCGCTTACAGCCGGGTGACCACCCTGATGATCCTGGGCGCCCTGCTGATGGCCGTCTCCTTTGTCTACCAGATCAACCGATCACGCCTGACGGAATCCTCCGCGCTGGTGGCGAATCCCTCGGTATGAACGCCTGCGAGGAGTGCCGCGAGCAGCTGCCAGGCCTGGTTCTCCAGGCCCTGGAGGCGGACGAGGTGGAGAAGCTCCAGGCCCATCTGAGCGGGTGCTCCGGTTGTCAGGAGAGCCTGGCCGAGTTGCGGGTCACCTTCCAGGCGGCTGACGCCTGGCAGGTGCCCGACCCACCCGCCGACCTGCGGGCCCGCATCCAACTGGCCGCGGCCCGTCGCGTCAGCTGGTGGCAGGCCTTCAAGCTGGCGCTGGACCGACTGGCCTGCTACCGGCCGACCCCCCGGGCCGGCCTGGTGGGCGTCTTGCTGGGGATCTGCCTGTTCGGACTGGTGCTCTATCCCACCACCCGGCGCTACTACTCGGGCGGCACCGCGGCGGGCTGCCGCAACAACCAGAACATCCTGCGCTCGGCCCTGGCCGACTACGCTCGCGACCATCAGGGCCGCTATCCGGCCAGCCTGGACGACCTGCACGGGAAGTACCTGCAGGCCACTCCCATCTGTCCCGAGAGTGCCATCGACAGCTACTCGGCGACTTATCAGGTCTCTCCAAGGGCCGATCGCTACACGCTCTCATGTCAGTCGGAGCATCGCCCTTGAGACGGACCTTCTGGGTCCTTCCCCCGCTCTGGGTGTGGGTGCTCTTCTGCTTCAGCATGGCCTTGTCGGCCACAGCCTACGTGACTACCCGCGAGGGGCTTCGCTTCGTGAGCCGCAAGCTGCAGCCGACCGAACGGCGAGTGGTGCTGGCCGCCTTGCAGGCCTGGGATGAGCTGACCGATGGAGAGTCCGCCCCCACGACCGGTAAGCTGCGCGTCGTGCTCCACGACAATCGGCTGCGGTCGATGCACGGCCTCAGCT
>QWHO01000212.1 GCA_021404945.1 bacterium CPR1 | reverse complement strand
GCTCCACCACCACCACCGTCATGGTGTCGCCTTCCCTGACCAGATAGGAATCAGGGTCCTTTTCCTGGGTCACCCAGAAGCCTTCATGGTCGAGGCGAGCGACGCGCGAGTCCCAGGTGCGGGGGGTGCCCGGCTGACGCTGGGGGGCCAACTTGACCGTCAGGCCGCCGCGCAGCATGGCAGGGATATTGGGATGGGAAGTGCGGTGGCGCGACTGGGGCACGCTGGCGGGGGGCAACGAGGAGGTGGGGGGCCGGGGTGGAGGGGTGGTCGTCTCGCCGGCCCAACTCAGGTCGGCCGAAGCCTTGGGCTCCGGCTCGTCCCCAGGGTCGGGCGGCGGCTTCTTGAAGAGATTAAAGAACACGGCTTGGGCGCGGCGTTAGTTCTTCTCGCCGTGCCCGGTTCCTTCAACTCACGCTTTCAAAAGCCACCGCCAGGCCGTTACCGCCTCCCAGACAGAGCGTGGCCAGACCACGGCCGCCTCCGCGCGCTTGCAGAGCGTGCATCAGGGTGACAACGATGCGCGCGCCCGAGGCTCCGATGGGATGGCCCAGCGCAACGGCGCCCCCGTTTACGTTGATCCGGGCGGGGTCGAGGCTCAGCTCCTTCTGCACCGCCAGGGCCTGCACTGAAAAAGCCTCGTTCAGCTCGATCAGATCGAAGTCGTTGAGCTTCCAATCCGGATTGCGTCCCAAGAGGCCGCGCACGGCCGGCACCGGAGTGAGCATCACCCAGGCCGGATCCACCCCCGAGCTGAAGGCGTCCAGCACCCGTGCCAGGGGTTTGAGGCCCAGCTCCTGAGCCCGGCTCTCGGCCATCACGACCAGCGCGGCTGCCCCGTCGTTGACCGAAGGGGCGTTGCCAGCCGTGACTGTGCCTCCCTGCATGAAAGCGGGCTTGAGTTTGGCCAGAGTCTCGGGGCTGGTATCTGGCCGCGGCGACTCATCACTCACCACCCGGGTGGGCTCCTTCTTGCCGGGCACCTCCACCGGCACGATCTCAGCCTCGAAGCGTCCCGCCTGCTGGGCCTCGATCGCTTTGCGGTGGCTCTGATAGGCGTATTCGTCCTGCTCGGAGCGGCTCAGCCGGTAGCGCTCCGCCACCAGCTCGCCCGTGTTGCCCATGTGGAAGTCGTAGTAGCAGTCCCAGAGGCCGTCACAGATCATCGAGTCGAGCAGCTGTCCGTGCCCCAATCGATAGCCATTGCGGGCCCGGTCGAGCAGATAGGGTGCCTTCGACATCGACTCCATGCCACCCGCGACGACCACCTCGGCATCCCCACAGCGAATGGCCTGACAGGCCAGCACCATGGCTTTCAGGCCCGAGGCGCAGACTTTGTTGATGGTCAAAGCAGGGGTGGAGCTGTCCAACCCGGCCAGGATCGTGGCCTGGCGTGCGGGGTTCTGACCCACGCCGGCGCCCAGAACATTGCCCATGATGACCTCGTCCACCTGATCATTGGAAAGACCAGCCTTCTGCAGGGCCGCCTGGATTGCCACCGAGCCCAGGCGAGGAGCGGTCAGCTCCGAGAGTCCCCCCAGAAAGCGCCCGATAGGCGTGCGCACGGCCGACACGATGACCGGCTGAGCCAGGTCGGGGCGGGAGCGGCGGGGCTTCACCCTGGGACTGAGCTGGGGCTCGGGATAACGGGCTACATCGACTGCCATGGTCTGTTCAATCCTTTCCTACCGTAAAAAGCGGCTCGCCGGGGTTGACCGTCTGGCCAGCCTGGACGGCCACCTCGGTCAGCCGGCCGGCCACCGGGGAGGCCACCTCGTTCTCCATCTTCATGGCTTCCAGGACCAGCACCACCTGGCCGGCCTGGACAGCCTCACCAGGGTGAGCCAGCATCCGGACCACCACGCCGTTCATCGGGGCCTTCACCGTTCCATCGCTGGCTCCCTCGCGTCGCTGGCGGCTCTGTCCCTCGCGCAGGTAGCGCACGGGAATCACTTTGCCGAGCAGAACCACGGCCCGAGGGGTGCCGTCCGGGTTGCGCACCACCTGGTAGGCCAGCGAGCGGTTGCCAAGCAGCATGTGGTCAGGATGGTCGTCCACGATCACCTCGCGGCCGTTCAGTCGCACTCTACCCGAGGCGATCTCGACCGTGCAGGCGACCTGGTCGACCTCCAACTCGTAACGCACCAGCCCGCGTTCTGTCGCAGCCGCCAGGATCCTGCCTCGGGTCGGCAAAGAAGGCCCGGTGAGCAGCGTCAAGGGCTTCTTCTTCGACATCGGGGGGGTGATCGTTCACGCCGACATGGATCGCTGGATGCTGATCGGAGCTGGCCTTCTTCAGAGCAGCCCGACGGCCGTCCGACGCGAGGTGCTGGCCCTGGTACCCGATCTCGAGCGGGGCAAGATCGACACGCAGAGATTCTGGAAACAGGTGGGCGAAAACCTGTGGCGGGCGGGCCAGGGGCGCCCGCCCGAAGGAGATGAGTGTCGTTGGCTCTGGCGCGATACCATGCGGGCTACCGCCAAACTGGATGAGGATATGCTCACGTTCTGCTGGAACCTCAGCAAGCGCGGTTATACGGTTGCGGCTCTAAGCAATACGATCATCGACCACGTCAAGGTGTTGCATGATCTGGGGGCTTACCAGCCCTTTCGACCCTGTGTGCTCTCCTGTCAGGTGGGTCTGCGCAAGCCAGAAAAGGAGATCTACAAGCTGGCCGCCCAGTTGGCCAAGCTCAGGCCCAAGCAGTGCCTGCTCGTCGACGATCGGGAGGACAACTGCGAGGGGGCCCGCTCGGCTGGTTGGCAGGCCGTGCACTTCGCGAGCCCGACCCAGCTGCTGGTCGACCTGCGCAAGTTGGGGCTGCTCAAGGGCTGAGCCTGGCCACATGCCGGGACTTGTGAGTTGGCCAACGCGCGGGATTGAAGGAGCGTATTCAGGGAAGCTCAGGCAGCCGTGCGACCGGGCCGACGCCGCCTGGCCCGTTCATCCACCTGCTCCAGGTCGACGGGGGCTTCCAGCCGGCAATGGTGGCAGCCTACCAGCAGTTCGCAGTTGGGGCACACGGCCGCCCCGGTAGCCAATCCGGTCAGCTGCTCGCAGACCAGCTCGTCGCGCAACCTGCGCAACTCCTCGGGGGCCAGCTTCCACGGATTCTCCTCGAGAAGATCGCACACCGAGCACTCGAGCGGCCGGCTGCACAGGTAGCAGGTGCGCTCAAGCTTGTAAAACGTTGTGGCGATGACGTTGTGAACCATTTCTTAGTCCCCGATATAGAATTTTTCTCAACTATTGTCCTGGCCGAGGCCTTTGCCAGAGCCGCCAGATCTCCTCTTTCGGGCAGGGGCCGGCAGGAGGCCGCGCTCCGGCTGCGAACGCGTGGCCCGCTATGAGTGACTGGATTGAGCTGGTGGCCCTGGACCAGCTGACCGAAGGCCAGGGCAAAAGCATCAAAGGCCCCGACGGCCACTGTTACGCTCTGTTTCTCCATGGTGGCCAGGTGAAGGCGCTGGACGACGAGTGCTGTCACCAGGGAGGGCCTCTGGGCGAAGGCGATCTGGATGGGGAGGGGGTTGTGAGCTGTCCCTGGCATGGTTGGCAGTTCAGCGTCGACACTGGCGAGTGCCTGGACAATCCGGGCGAGTGTGTGCGCGCCTACCCCACGCGGGTCGAGAACGGCAGGGTGCACGTTCAGGTCTGACCTCGAAGCGCCGACCAATCGTTGGGAAACCTTGTGCTCCCCCGCTGGTTGAACAGGGGACCGACCCGAGGTGCCGAAAACGAAGGCCGGAACAACCAGAGGAGACGATACGAAACGTATGCGCAAGCTGTCTGTTATGGTCCTGACCCTGAGCATGAGCCTGCTCTTGTGCGCCACCGCGCGCGCCGAGGGAGACTGGCTGACCTCCTGGGACGAAGCCGCCAGGCAGTCCAAGAAATCCAGCAAACCGATCCTGATCGACTTCACCGGCAGCGACTGGTGCGGCTGGTGCATCAAGCTGAAGAAAGAGGTCTTCGATACTCCGGAATTCGCCGCCTGGGCGAAGAAGAACGTGGTCTTGCTGGAGATCGACTTTCCCCAGAGCAAGCCCCAGAGCGCCGAGCTGAAGAAACAAAATTCGGCTCTCTCGGAAAAGTATCAAATCCAGGGTTATCCCACCATTGTGTTCGTGAGCTCCAAGGGGGACGTGCTGGGCCAGTACGGCTACGACAAAGGTGGCCCCTCGGTGTGGACCAAGAATGCTGAGAAGATGCTCAAGAAGCAGTAGTTCTCCTGGCGGGCTCGACGACTGGAGCGGTCGACAGTCTTCCACTCGCCCGCGGGCGGGACGAGGTCAGCCGAGCCCGATCGAGATCCCGTCCGACGAGCGCTGGTCCTGCTCGAGTCGGCGAGCCTCCTCCTCCAGGCCCTGCTCGCGCAACAGCTGGGGCATCAGGCTCTTGAGCCCGAGCGCACCTTGAAAGATCTGCTCCCAGCCCTGGCTCAGGTCACTGGCAAGTCGGCTGGAGGTCACCCGGCGCATCTGCTGGATGCCCTTCAAGCTGCGCTCTACCTCGCCCAGGATAGACGAACCGGTCGTGCGGGCGAGGCGCTCGAGAGGGGTCAGGCTGGTCTCCAGCGGACCCAACCGGGCCAGCATTGGCGCCAGCTGTCCCTCCCCATCCATGACGGCGCGATAGGACCGGTAAAGCTCCAGGTACTCAGGACTGAGGTAGGCCCCGCTCACATCATCCTCCTCGCTGGGAGGCACGGGAATCAGGCAATCCAGACCGCAGGCCTGGCAGCGCAGGCTGGCGTCGCGCGAGCCGCAACGAAGGCAGCGCGGCACCGGAGCCTCGGCCCACTCTTGTAGGAAGCGACCGCACTCGGTCAGCCGCTGCTGGCAGCTGGCGAGGTTGGTCAGATCGACCGAGCCCGGCTGATGCTCGAGGCACTGCCGCAAGGATGCCAGCTCGCCCTCGATCTCGAGAAACACTCCTTCCAGCTCGGCCAGGCCCTCGGCCAGCTCCTGGGCCAGTGGCTCCTGCAGGTCGGCGCTGGTCTCCAGGATGGCTTCAGCGGTGTTGCGAGTGACCTCTTCGAGCGAAGACAACACCTCATCGAGATCAAGCTCACCCGCCTGCCAGAGCCGCACCAGCGAGAGCAATCCGCTTAGAGTCCCCGGATCTTGCAGGGCCGGGCCCGAGCTACCCCAGTTTGATTGCAGCGCAGACAACAACCCGTCCATTCCAACCTCCTCGGGCAAAGAAGGCCGGGCCTTGTGGCCCGGCCCCTCGGGTTAAGACGCAGAACTCTGCGTCGAGCTTCAGCGTCAGCCACCCACTTTCTTGGCCCGGCTGGCTCCACCGCAGGCCTTACCGCAGCACCCTCCTTTACAGCCACCGCCGCCGCTGCCGCAGGCGGCACATCCGCCGCCGCCCTGGGAGCCCCCGGCTCCGGGCCCCTCGCTCTGCTTGTCTTGCAAGAGCTTCATGAGAAGCGCGAGGATCTCCTCACTTCCCGAGGCGCCCGCTTCGCGAGTTTTGGTGGCTCCCCCCGCGGCACCCGACTGTCCGACGGAACTCAAGGCGTTGATCATCTGGTGACCTCCCTTTACTTTTCGCTCTGAGGACAGGATATACAGGAGAGGCCACTTCCAGGCCCGTTCTGAAGTAGACATTGTGTGAACAATTGTTAACTTTGTAAACCAGATGTTGCCGATTTCGCCGAAAGGCAGATGAGGCACCGCGCGTCCCGGGGGGACCAAAGACTCGACAGGCTTCCCCTGCCAGGCACCGAAGACCCCGCCAGTTTGAGCATTCTGCGTCTGCTCTTTGTTTGCTCGGGAGCCGCCGGACTGATCTACCAGGTCATCTGGGCCCGTCAACTGGGGCTCGTTTTTGGCAACACGCTGCAGTCGGCTGCCTCCACGGCTGCGGCGTTCTTGTTGGGCCTGGGGCTGGGCGCCTACCTGGCGGGTCGCTGGAGTCCCCCTCACCCGGGACGAGCCTTCGCTGCCATGGAGTTGGTGGTCGCCCTCACCGGTCTGGCCGTCACGCTGGGAATTTCCAAGATCACGCCGCTGGCCAGCGCTCTGGCGTCCAGCCATCCCGATCTGCTTACCGTGGCTCGCTTCGTTCTGGCCTTTCTCCTTTTGCTCATTCCCTGCACTGCAATGGGGGCCACCCTGCCCCTGCTGGTGGAGCACCTGGACGAAGGTCGATTCGCCTCCACGCTGGGCGCGCTGTATGCCCTGAACACGCTCGGGGCAGCCCTGGGGGCCTGGGGGGCCGATTTCGTGCTGGCCCCTCGACTCGGGGTCATCGGTACCGCCCTGGCTGCTTCAGGCCTCGACCTGCTGGTCGGCCTGCTGGCCCTGCTTCTCACGAGGAAAGCCGAAGCCGTCGAGAGACAGGTCCGGCCAGCCAGGGTTCCGATTCGAATTCCGGGTCAACTTGTCGCTCTCTTGTACCTGACTGGCTTTGCCAGCCTGGCGCTTGAGATTCTCTACGTGCGCATGATGGTCTTCTTCAACGGCCACGATATCTATGCGTTCTCCACCGTGCTGGGATGCTACCTGGTGGGTCTGGTTCTGGGCGGCCTGTGGGTGGCTCGCCGGGGTGCAGGCCAGGACCTGGGAACCTACTACCTGTTGTTAGCCGCCGCGACCCTGGCTTCGCTCTTCCTGGCCGCCCTGGCCACGCCCCTTCGCAATGTTCTGGCGCGGAGTTGGCCCGGGGTTCCCTTCGACCTGGTGCGCCTGGGGACATGCGCCCTGATCATGCTGCCGGCCACCTCGCTGCTGGGAGCCAGTTTTCCCCTGCTCAACGATCATGTGCGCCGGTTGCAGGCGGACGGATCACGAGCCGAAGTGGTCGGCCAGAGTTTTCTCGTGAACACGCTGGGTACCCTCTCGGGAAGCCTGGCGGCCGGTTTCGTCCTCATCCCCTGGCTGGGCATGCAAAGGTCGGTGGTCTTCGTGGCCGCCCTCTTCTGCCTGGCCGCCATTCTCTATCGGCCTGGCCTCAAGCCGGGACTGGCCGGCCTGCTCATCGTGACCGCAGGAGTGGCCACCCCGGGCGAATTCCTCAAACAGGTCCTGTTTCGACAAGATTATCCCGGGATACGATTCTACCAGGAGGACCGCTACGCCACCGTGGCCATGATCGAGCAGTTGAATCCGCTCGAGGCAAGGCCCAACTTGAACCTGATCGTTGACGGATTCAACATGATGGGGGCCAGCCTGGAAGCTCGTCGCTACGCCACCATGCTGGCCCTGATCCCGAGCTTGTGCCATCCTCAGCCCGAGGACCAGTTGGTCATCTGCTTTGGACTGGCCAACACCGTGAGCACGGCGGTGGAGTTGGACGAAACCAGGCGGGTGGAGTGTGTCGAGCTGACCCCCACCGTGGTCCGGGCAAGCGCCAGCCTGCTGCCTTACGTCCAGAAGACGCTGGCTTCGCCCAAGTTGCATCTTACCTACACCGATGGGCGCAACTACCTGGCCGTAACTCGGCGCAGTTTCGACGTGATCACGGCCGAGCCGCCACCTCCGATTCACGCCGGCGTGGTCAACCTCTACTCGCGGGAGTATTTCCAGGCCTGCCGCAATCGGCTCAAGCCCGGTGGGTTGGTCTGCCACTGGCTGCCCGTCAACCAGATCTCTCCCTTCGAGGCCCGAACCATCATCCGAGCCTGCCAGGACGTGTTTCCCTACACCTCTTTGTGGGAGGGTGGAGGCCTCAACCTGTGCCTTCTCGGCTCAGAACAGCCCTTCGAGCTGAGCTACGAGCGGGTGGAAGCCTGTTTTCGCAAGCATGGCCAGTTCCTGGCCGAGCGAGGCCTGGATGGTCCGGAGTTCTTCCCGGCCGCCTGGCTGCGGGGTCCCGATGAGCTGAGACGCTATACGGCTGAGACCCCGCCTCTGACAGACAACCGTCCCTACATCCAGTATTACCAGGGTGACTGGCAACCGGATGTGGTCTTTTTCTTTGTGGACACCGGGCAACCCCCGATGAAACGCTCACCTGCGGCCGTTTTCCGAGCCTTCCAGGCCATGACCAC
This sequence comes from bacterium CPR1, assembly GCA_021404945.1. Lineage (GTDB taxonomy): Bacteria > Vulcanimicrobiota > Xenobia > Xenobiales > QWHO01 > QWHO01. The sequence goes on along the minus strand of QWHO01000212.1, from coordinate 2,550 downwards.
TTTGCGACTTTATCTCTACGGAAAGGCCAGAGAGCCGGACCTGAATCGTTTCGTGCGGGCCGAGCTGGCCTCGCGCCTCCTGCGAGAGTATCCCGGAAGCACATATTTCCAGGTCGTTCTGGGTTGCTCTGAGGAGATGGAGAAGAAGCTCGAGCAAAGCGATGACGTGCTGGAGCTTGCCCGCGTAAAGATCTGTCGGGGTCAGCTGGCCGAGGGGCGAGCCCTGCTGGCGGGCAAGACCAGCCCCCTGGCCGTGGCCCTCACCGGATTGAGCTTCCGCCTGGAAGGTCAAAAGCAACGAGCAGACGAGCTGTTCGATCGCGTTCCCGCCAATACCGGCCTGGGTAGCTACGTGCGAGGGCTGGAGTAGAGAGCTTTGCGCACGGTTGAGCGTCGCGCAGCCGAAAAACGGTGCCAAAGGGGGTCCGGCTACGCTTCTAAAGTGCAGGGCCTTTGGTCTTGCACTTTACAACGCGCTGGAACGCAGTTCCGGCGCGTTCGTTAGATTGTGCCAATGTGCCAGACCAAAGTGCGAGCGCATTAGCGTCTCTTCCTCTCCCGATCAGAGGGATCAGAGGAGGAAGAGACGGGCAGGTCCGGGACACCGCTGCCAAGGTTCACGGCTCTGCGCAAGGCCCCAGAGTCGGGCCCTTGACGAAGCGGAGAAGTCGTGAGGGGCGGCGCCTGACGACGCGGGTAGGTGGTGAGAGGCAATACCTGCCGGACCACGGTGGCGCGGGGAAAGTTGGTAGCCGGCCTGACGGATCGGCTCACCCGCAGGGCGGCGCACCCGAGACAGGAGCTACCCAGAGCCAGGAGAGCCAGGGCCACCAGCAAACTCCGCATCAGGGAGAATTCGTCGATTTGATCAACCGACCTCCTCCAGCCAGCCTGTCTCCGGCCGAGGGGCGTCGACGCCGAGCAACTCACGGACCCGGGCGATCAAGCCAAAGAGGTTGCTAGACTGGAGCTGCACCGAGCGCAGCTTCAGCAATGGCAGCGGAATCCGACCCGAGAGCTCTCGCCGGCTCTCCTCGACCATCACGGCCACGAAGCGGTTGCGTCCGCCCTCGTTGAGACGCAGCAAGGCATCGGGGTGAAAGGTGTGACCGCCGACCTGGACGGTGGGAAACAAGAACAACAATAGCTCTGGACGGCGGCACAGAAGCCAGGGCGCGGGGTGCTCCTGCGGGGTGGTGAAGGTGACGACTCGCATCATCGGGGGTTCCTCCTCGTTTCTATGGTCTGAGGAGATCGTAGCCCGGGCAGGTGAACCGGTCCTTGCCGACCTGTATCCGACTGATTGCCGGGAAGTTTCCGAAAAATGAACGGGGTCAGCCCAGCAGGACGAGCAGGGCCGCTCCCGAGAGCTCCACAGTCTCGCGCCGGGAGGAATCCTCCCCTTCCACGTGACCGATAGGGCTGTAACCGTAGGCCGAGTTGTGCACCAGCCCGTCAGCGTCCACCCGCCCCACCGGACTCCAGCCATAGGCAGAGTTGTGAATCATACCGTCCTCATCTACCCGTCCCACCGGGTTCCAGCCGTACGGGCTGTCGTGCACCAGCCCGCCCTGGTCACGTCGCCCGACCGGTTGCCAGGCGTACGGGTTCCCGTGCAGCGAGCCGTCAGTCTCGGCGCGGCCCACCGGGCTGTAGCCCCAGGCGCTGTTGTGGATGAGTGCCATAGGGACAAGCTACGCTGTGGGAGTGCCTCGGCCAAGGACCAGGATGTTACCAGCTTGACAATCACTATTATTTCGAATATTCTAGAAAAATGGATAAATTCTTGGAAGCTTATGCGGACCGGCTGGCCGCCCTGGGGAACCCGGTGCGCCTGCGCATCCTCAAGCTCCTGGTGGAGGCCTCCCCCGGCGGGCTGGTGGTGCAGGAGATCCAGGAAGAGCTCAAGATTCCGTCCTCGACCCTGTCCCATCATCTGGACAAACTGAAGAACGAGCAGCTTCTCAGCTCCACCCGCCAGGGCACTTACCTGCGCTGTCGGGTCAACTGGGAGACGCTGCAGGGCCTTCTGGGATTCCTGACGGCGCAATGCTGCACGCGCAGTCTGCAGCCCCGCGCGTAGCCCCGCGCGTTGACCCAGAATCATAAATAGTCCATTGAACAGGGCCGCGCCTCACTCGCCAGGAGTGCAACGCGCCCCGCATTGAAGGAGTTCTTTGCTCATGAGCGATGTACGCAAGATCATCAAAGAGAAATACGGTCAGGCCGCCCTGCAGGTCAAGGCAGGGCGGGCATCCTGCTGCGGCACGTCGGCCGCCTCGGCCATGCAGGTGGACCCGATCTGCTCCAACCTTTACAATGCCGAGGAGGTCGGCCAGTTGCCCCAGGAGGCGCTGCTGGCCTCGCTCGGTTGCGGCAATCCCACAGCCCTGATCGACCTCGAGCCGGGGCACACCGTTCTCGATCTGGGCTCGGGAGGCGGCATCGACGTGCTGCTCTCGGCCCGCCGAGTGGGTCCCACCGGCAAAGCCTACGGGCTGGACATGACCGACGAGATGTTGGCCCTGGCGCGTGAGAACCAGAAAAAAT
>QWHO01000211.1 GCA_021404945.1 bacterium CPR1 | reverse complement strand
TCGCACTTTGGTCTTGCACATTAGCACAATCTGACGAACGCGCCGGAACTGCGTTCCAGCGCGTTGTAAAGTGCAAGACCAAAGGCCTTGCACTTTAGAAGTCCAGCCGCCTACAAGATCTTGTGGTGGCAGAGGCGGGGGTAGGGGCCCCCGAGAGCATAGCCCCTCCGACACGGGTGCGGCTGGACTTCCCGCGCGCGCTGCTTGATACCGGGACAGGAGTTGAACCCCGCAGACAGCAGCGCTCGTCGAGGTCGGCTGCGTGCCAGACGAAGCAGAGGTCTCGTTTACCGCACTCGGTTCCAGAAGCCTTCCTCCGACAGGATGCCCGCTCCCACCCACGGCTCGCCTCCGGGCACCGGTTCGGCGCTCTCGGCCAGCCGCTCGCCCAGTTCGGTGGAAGGCACGCCGGCCAGCCAGCCCTGATGGCCCACTCGGGCCACCTGGGGGGTGGCGTAGGAGGAGCCGGAGTGCTCTTCCAGTCGCCCATCGATCACCAGCGGGACGTTGACCCCGTCGGCCGCCAACCAGGCTCCCGCATCGGGGGACGCGAGTGGAGCCACCACCCCCCCGTCCTCGGAGGCCCCCACCACGGTGGTGTGCGGATCGGCCAGCCAGTTGCGGTAGAAGCTCGGATCGACCTCTACGCCTAGTCGCTCCAGGGTGCGTGAGAGCTCACCATTGTTGCCCGCCGAGACAAAGCGGGCCACCCCGCTCTCGCTGGCCTCCTGGCCGGCCGCCAGCAATTCGCTCCGGGCAGCCTGGATCTGGGGGTCGGTGCGGCGCACCTGGCTGACCCGGTCGGCCAGGGCCTGGAGGAAGGTCTCTTCGTCCGCCCCGGCCGTCAGGCCCAGCTCGCCCTCCAGGGCTCCTCGCCATTCGTGGCGGCCGAAGAGAGCATCCACCACCCTCGAGTCGGAGGCCCCCTGCGACTGGCTCACCACTCCTGCCGACTGATCCTGCAACTGCTCGGCCGTTGCCTTCATGGGCGTGAGAAAGCGGTTACGGATGTAAGCGTCCAGGCCGTGCTCGAGGGTTTCGGGTCCGCTCACCAGCGAGACCTGGGCCCGGCCGATCTCGCCCGGTTGCATCCCCAGTCGCACCAGCACGCCTTCCACCAGCTCTCCATGGGTGGTGACCCCGGCCTGCTCAGCGCGCACGAAGTCGTCGTACACCGTGAGAGTAGGCTGGGGAGGAGGCCCAGCGCAGAATCCGAGCATGGAGAGGGCCAGAACAGAGGCGGTGACCTTCATCCCCGCCAGACTACCCGGTCGGTCTGAAATTTTTCAGACCGCCCCGGTATGGTTGGCCCGAGACCAAGATTTCGGAGGACCTGCATGCTCAACATCGCTTCTCTGCCCAGCGCCGCCGCAACGGCGCGCCTGGACTGGAAAGCCGAGGTGGGGCCACAGCCGAGCAAGGCCGTGGTGGCGGGGGACGAGGTTTACGTAGGCACCCAGACGCCCGACAAGCGCTCCGAGTTGCACCGATTCTCGGCCGCCAATGGCCGCCGACTCTCTACGGCGCATACCTGGACGGGCACGTTGCAGGGTCGCATGGGCTCCACTGCGGTCATGAAAGGGGTGGACGGCCATCTGATGGGAGTGGATGCCAGCTCGGGCGAGCGCAAATGGGGTTATCACTCCGGGCTGCGCCCGACCGCCGAAGCTTTCAACGGAGAGCAGGCGGTGCTGGCCACCGAGAGTCGACTGGTCGCTTTGAGCGAGGCCGCTCGGGGCGGACTGGAAGCTCCCTTCAGCATTCCGCTGCAGGATGCGCGCAGCATCAGTCCCGGGCCGGATGGCTGGCTGGTGCTCACCGGGCGTTACAGCGGCACCGGACAGATTGTCAGCCTGGACAGCCAGGGCCAGACTCGCTGGATGGCACCCGCTGACACGGGCGGTCCCCGGCACGCCCCCCGGATGGGAGTAGAGGGCACCGTCTACAGCACCGGTTATAACGGGATGCTGTCCGCCTTCGATGGCAAGACGGGCGAGCTGAAGTGGCAGTATGAGACGGGGGAGACCTATAACAACCAGCCGGACGTCGGGCCGGCCGGTCAGGTGGTTGTCTCCACCCGGCGCGGCCAGGTGGTTCTGCTCGATTGCGAGGGTCGTGCGACCTGGGAGGTCGATACCGGCGCCCAGGTGCTGGGCTGCTTCGTCCATCCCGATGGCACCGTGTTCGTACAGCATCCCGAGTCACTGGATGCTCTCGATGCCGTAACGGGCACCACGCTGCAGAAGCTGCCCATCGCACCAGCCGATTTGACCCAGGCTCCCGATGGTAGCCTCTACGCCATGAGTAAGAACGGCACGCTGCAGAAGATCGTGCTGGAGTAGGGGAGTTCAGGGCGAGCAAGAAGCTGGCCGGAGGATCTTCTACCGGAGGCTGACCACGTGGCGATTCGCATTGGAGTTCAGCTGCACCCGCAGCACTGCACCTATCCCGAGTTCATTGAGGCGGTGGAGGGGTGCGATCGACTGGGGGTGGATACGCTCTGGACCTGGGATCACTTCTATCCTCTCTACGGCGAGGAGGGCGCGCCCATGGCCGACGTGCCTCCGGTGGATTCCCCCCGTCGAGGGGACCACTTTGAAGCCTGGACCTTGCTGACAGCCATGGCCTGCCGCACGACCAGGGCTGAAATCGGCCTGCTGGTGGGCTGTAACAGCTACCGCAACCCCCACCTTGTGGCCGACATGGCTCGCACGGTGGACCACATCAGCAACGGCAGGCTCATCCTCGGGCTGGGCTCGGGCTGGTTCGAGCGCGACTACCAGGAATATGGTTACGAGTTCGGCACGGCGGCCTGGCGGCTCAAGCAACTGGGCGAGAATTTGCCCATCATCCAGGAGCGGCTCAAGCGTCTGACTCCGCAACCGATCCGCAACCCGTTGCCCATCATGATCGGGGGTGGGGGCGAGAAGGTGACCCTGAAGCTGGTGGCCAGGCACGCTCACCTCTGGAACGGCTTCGGGCCGCCTGAGAACTTCGCTCACAAGAACAAGATCCTGGACCAGTGGTGCGCGGAAGTGGGCCGCAATCCGAGGGAAGTCGAGCGCACGGTCGGCATCATGCGACCCGACGACCTCGACAAACTCGATGATTACGTGGCCGCCGGGGCCGAGCACATCATCTTGATGCTGGGTTGGCCCTTCCCGCTGGCTGCGGTGCAGAAGCTGCTCGAGTGGCGCGCCTCACGAATGGTCAGGGCTTAAGCGGCCTTGCGAACGCGCACCCCGCCCACCAGCACATAATCGGCTCGCTCCTCCACCGCTCCCCCCTTCTTCTCCTGGATGGCGGCCAGGAGATTTTTCACCTCGTTGCGGACGTCGGGCAGATTCTTGAGAGCCTCGAGCAAAGCCTGAGGGCTATCGCCGGCTCGGGCCGTCAACAGGCGTGCTCCCAGCCCGGCCAGGGCCCCGCCACTTGCGTCCACGCTCTGCACCAGGCTCTCGAGACCCGTGCGCTGCAAAGCCTCGCGATGGGCCCCGCTGGCCTGCTCGCAAGCCTGCCGGGTCAGCTCCAGGATGGCTCGAGCCTCGGGCTTTTCGGCCTGACTGCGCACCTTCTCAAAGCGGTCGCTCAGGGGACCATCGCCCACCAGTGCCTGGCGGGCCCGCTTCTGGTCGGGCCAGGCGAACAGTCCTTTCAGGGCAGAGATCACAGGGCCTCGCCGAGCGGGGCATGGTTCATGCCGAGAAGTCTAAACCTCTTCCCTGAAAGGCCCCTGAAGTGGTATCCTGCTCAGGTGAAACCCATTGCGTCGTTTCAGTCTACCCTGCCCCAGGTGGCATTCCGACGCAAGTCCGAGCCGAAGGGGGAGGCGCCGGTCGAGACCAGTGCCAGCCGCATTCGCAAGCTGGAGGCCGAGCTGCAGCATTGCTACGGCACCTACATGTATTGCGAGGCGGCCGATTTTCAGAGCGCCGAGGAGCGAGCGACCTCGCGGCGCATGTCCGAGCGCATCGGCCAGATCTCCACCGAGCTGGCCCAGCTGCGTGGGGCCGGGGCGCTCAACCGCGAGAACGTGAAGGCCCAGGTGGAGGTGATGCTCGAGCGTCAGCCCCTGGCGCGGCTCGGTTCCAGGGCCTTCAAGGCGGTCTACCCCGCTTGCCGGCACACCGGCTACGGGGTGGACGACCCGGCCGGACGGCTGCATTCGGCCGTGCGCCATGGCTTTCTGACTCAGGAGCAGGTGGACGAGAAGGTGATTCGGTCGGCCTCCCGACGAAAACCCAGCGCGTCCGGCTCGGACGACGAGGTGCGCCAGGCCGCTGCCGAGGCACTCACCCGGGCCCTCCCTCGCGAGCTGGAGGGCCTCTTTCCCGATTTGAAGACCTTTCTCGAATTCCCGACCCCGTCCCCTCTGGCCGAGGCCGTCAAAGGCCTGATCGCAGAGGGGCTGGTGGAGCTGCGATTGGAGGATGTCAACCGGGCCCGCCGCGTGATCTACGCCCCGGGCCAGTTGGGCCAGGCCGCGGAGCGCTATCGCGAGACCCCACAGGATAGCCTTCTGGGCACCATCGGGCAACTGCTCGACCAGAAGCTGCCCTACACCGAGGAGGAGCGTGAGCAGGCTCTGACCTGCGCCGCCACCAGTCTGGTCAAGAAAGAGCAGGGCGCAAAAGACGACTGGTCGCGCCGCCGGTTCGAGGAGGACAAGCAGCGCTGGCTGCAGCGCGGCCTCACCGAAGAGCACCTGAAGGTGGCCCTGCTCGGAGGGCGGGCCCCGGCGGTCGGGGGATCGGTGGTCGAGACCCCGGACTGGATCGTCTTCGGGTCCAGCCGCGTGGCCCGAAAGAGCTCATGAAGATCAGGCTGGCTCTGGTTCTTCTGCTGGCCGCGCTGGCCCTGGCTGCGCCGGGAAAGCCCTTCGTGGACAAGAAAGCGGGCTACCAGCTGGTGCCCCCCGCCGGCTGGAAGAGCTACCCTGACAGGGCTGCTCAGATGAATGCCTCGTCGGTTTTCAAAGGGGTGGACCAGGGCGGCTTCGTGGCCAACATCAACGTCATGATGCAACCGGTCGATAAACTTGACGAGTTCACCCGCATCACCCGCGAGCAGATCAAGTCGGCCAAAGCCACCATTGTCTCCGAGAAGGCCGTCAAGCTCGGCTCCGCGCCAGGTTACCAGATGATCTGGAAGATGAGCATGCAGGGTCGCAAGCTGCAGTTTCACAGCACCTGGTTCGTAGCCCGGGGCAAGACCTATCTCTTCACAGGCACGTCGCTCGAGTCCAGGTGGAGCGGCGTCTCCAGGCTGTTCGCCCAGTCGGCGGCCACTTTCCAGCCGGTGCCCTGAGATGCAGATTTCAGCCCAGGACCTGGACGAAGCCCTGAAGGACGCTCTCTTGCTCGATGTGCGTGAGAGCGACGAGATCGCAAGTCAGGGCACGCTGCCGGGAGCCCTGCACATCCCCCTCGGCCAGCTCGAAGGCCGTCTCCACGAGCTGCCCAGGGACAGGATCCTCATCACGGCTTGAAACGGCGGAGGTCGGGCCGCTCGGGCAGCGGCTCTCCTGGTGGAGAAAGGCCTTCGGGTCTCGGCGAGCTGCGCCCTCAAGCACTACCAGGGAGCGCGCGTCTTTCCCGGGCCCTGAGCCTCGGGCTTTCGGCTTGATGGCTCACGTGCCGCTCCTGGAGGATGGCACGGTTTGTGCCAGAGCTCGCAACTGGCACACGTGCCGCTCCTGCAGGATGGCACGACTTGCCCGGCTTCAGGGAACTTTCAAGCCCCGGAGCGATAATGCTCATGTGACAATCAACGGCCTCTTGAGCCTGCCCGTCCGCTCCGCCGCCGCTCGCGCCCCCGAGCAGGCCGGCCGCCCCGACGCGGCGCAGGCGCTCGAAGATCTGCTCAACCCCCGGTATGCCACCCGCGAGCTGCGCGCGGAGCTGCTCGGGGTGCTCGAGTCGTTTACGCCCGAGCAGGTCGAGAAGCTGTGCGCGGCCGGCTATCGGATCAGCTACAAGTGCCTGCCCAGCCAGATCGGTGGCATCCAGAACGGCTACCAGAAGCGCATCGACCTCAACCCCAGCTGGGCACCCACCGAGCGGCGCCGGGCGGCTTTGCACGAGATCACCCACGCGCTCGACTTCCTCAAGCGCCAGAGCAAGCTCGGCCCGGTGCAGCGCTTCTTCCGCCGGTTCGACAAGCCGTATGCCTCCCAGCTGGACAGCCGCCTCGAGCACCTTTACCGCGGTTATCTGACCCGCACGGCCTCGCCCCAGACCGAGGCGCGCGACTGGGAGGGCTGGGCCCGGGGAGCCAGGACCCCGGCCCTGGTGACCGCCCTGGCTGTCGGTGCCTCTCTGGCCACCGGTCTGGCGCCGGTGGCGGCCGCGGCGGCCGTGGCCGGCACCGCCTGGACCGGCAAGAAGCTGGCCGAGACCGTTTTCGCGCCGCGCGAGACCGACCGCTTCGCCGAGCCCCGCGAGTACCGTCCGGACGCCGAGCAGCACGTGGTCAGCGAGTACGCCGCCCGCAGCCACAAAGTCTACGAGTACCTGGCTGAGGGCGTGGCCTTCTATCTCAATAACCAGGCCGAGCGCGAGCTCTTGCGTCAGCGCGACCCGGGCCTTTTCGAGTATGTGGAGGAGTGGAGCCGGGTCGGCTGAGAAGCCTGTCTCGTGGACTTACTGCCTCGTCCCCCCGAGACGTTTCTGGGCCGCGAGAGCGAGCTGACCAGGCTGAGCGACGTCCTGGCCCATCGCCACCTGTTCTTGATCACGGGGCTGGCGGGCATCGGCAAGACCTCGCTGGCCCTGGCTTTGCTGCACCGCCAGCCAGGTCGCCGAGGCTTCTACCTGCGTTGCCTCCCGGACGGGGGGCTGGAGGAGCTGGCCGCCGCCCTGGAGGCGGCTTCGGGAGGAGAGGCCGGTACCGCCTCGGTGCGCGATCGGCTGTTGATCCAGATTCGCTGGCTGAACCAGAGCGACCGGCTGGCCGTCATCGATGACGCCCACCTGCTGCGTCCGGCCGACCTGGATACCCTGGTCAAGCTGCTGCAGACTTACCTGTCGGCGCGGGTGGTGCTGGTCTCCCGCGAGGACCTGCCGGTGGCGCCGCTCGACCGGGTGGACATCTTCGAGCAGCGGCTCGAGGAGCTGCCCCCCGAGATGGCTCGCCTCCTGCTCGAGCGCCTGCTGGCCCTGCATCCCGGCCTGGAGAGCGAGCTGCCCCCGCTGGGCGAGCTGGCCTCGTCTACGGGCGGCCACCCTCTGCTGATCAAGTTGCTGGCCAGCCTCATCGTGAGCCGCCGGCTGCTGCCTGGCAAGCTCAGCGAGGCTCCGGCCGCGGTGCGTGATTACCTGCTGCGTGAGGTGCTCGGCCAGGTGGGCTCCGAAGAGCGGAGGGCTCTGGAGCTCCTCGCCCTCAGCCCGGTGGGCCTGCCGGGCGATTGTCTGGGAGCAGCCCTGGAGACCCTGGAGAAGCGCTTTCTGGTGCAGCGCGATGCGGGCGGAGGAGTGCTGCTGCACCAGTTGCTGGCCGGCCAGGTGGCGGCCGGGCTGGGGGCCGAGATGCGTCGCCAGCGGTGCCTCGAGCTGGCCGAGCTCTTCACCGAGCTGGGCCAGTCCCAGCCGGCTTTCGAGCTCTTTTTGAGCGCCGGGCAGGAGACCAGGGCCCGGGAGCTTTTGGAGCAGGTGGCCGCCGGGCTCTGCTCCCGCGGTCAGTACCAGTTCGTGATCGGCGCCGTGGAGCGGGTGGGTCGCCCGGACCAGCTGGCCGTGGTACAGGCCAATGCCCTGAGTTGCCTGGGCCGGTCGGAGCAAGCCGAAGCCCTGCTGCTCGGGCGAGCCGATTCCGACCTCAAGGCTCGCATCTCGCTGGCCGGGGTTTGCCTCAACACCGGCCGCTATCGACAGGCCCTGCAGCTCTACGGACAGTCGCTGGAAGGGTCGGACCGAGATGAGCGGCTCAAGTGCCTCAACTACATGGCTTTGATCCAGGCCTTTCGGGGCGAGTTGAAGCCGGCCCGGGCGACGGTGGATCAGAGCCTGCAACTGGCCGGGGACGGGGCAGCCCGCGCCCACGCGCTGCGCATCTCGGCCACCGTCGAGGCCCTGGCCGGTCGCTACGAGACGGCTCTGGCCCAGGCCCAGGAGAGCTTCGAGCTGGCCCGCGAGCTGGGGATGGCCCGGCTGCCCGGGCTGGCTCGTTTTCCGTTGGGGCTGTCGTTGTTCGGATTGGGGCGCAGAGCCCAGGCGGTGGCCTCGTTCGAAGACAGCCTGCGCGAGGCGCGGTTGCTGGGGGATACCCACCTGGTGGGCTGGAGCCTGATGGGGCTGGGCGTGGTGCAGCGCTCGGAGGAGGCCTTCCAGGAGGCCGCCCGTCAGTTCGAGCTCTACGGCAACAAGATGGGCGAGCTGATGGCGGTGGCCGGAGTGGCTGCCCTGAGCGGTGCCGACCGTGCCGGGGTGCTGGCCGGGGTGGCCGAGCAGGCCGGAGAGCTGGGCAATCCCTGGCTGCAGTCCGAGTCGCTGCACCTCCTGGCTCAGAGCGAGCCTGCCCGTCAGACAGAGCAGGGCCTGGATCTTCCCGGTCCGGGCGCGGTCTGGTTGCTGCGGCCCCTGCGCGAGAGCGAGCCGGCCGAGCCGGTCGAGCGCCTGCGCCTGCGTTGCCTGGGAGACGTGCGCCTGGAGGCTGGACGTCGCGTGATCGGCGAGAGCGACTGGCCCACCCGCAAGGCCCTGCGTCTCTTTGCGAGGCTGGCCCACCGACGGGGAGCGGCCCACGCCGACGGGGTGCTGGTGGAAGCTTTCTGGCCCGAGGCCGACCCGACCCGCGGACGCTCCAATCTGCGCCACGCGCTGCACCAGATCCGCACCGTGCTGCGCCAGGTGGGGGTGGAGCAAGAGGTGATCCGGCGCAGCCGCAAGTCGGGCACGGTGGAGATGCACCTGGACGCCTCGCTCGATCTGGAAGACTTCGAGACGCGCCTGATGGCCGCCGCCAGCCGTCTGGCCGGGGGGGCGGAGGCGGCCGAGCAGTTGCAGAGCGCTCTGGAGCTCTATCGGGGCGACTTTCTGGCCAGCTTCGACGAGCCCTGGGTGGAGGGGCCCCGGGCCCACTACCTGGAGCTTCGCCTGCGAGCCCACCACCAGCTGGCCCGCTGCCGGCTGGCCCTGGGCCAGGGCCGCCAGGCCGAGGAGACGGCCCGGGCCGGGCTGGCCCAGGACGACCTGCGCGAGGAGCTGCACATCGACCTGATCGAGGCCCTGGCGCTGCAGAACCGCAAGGGCGAGGCGCTGCGCCAGTATCGCGACACCCTGGCTCACTTCGAGAAGGAGCTGGGCCTGATCCCTCGCTCGTTCGAGGCCGTCTATCCGCTGCTGGTCAGCCCTTGAGCTGAGTTCATTTTTCGGCAACCTGGCGGCAATCCAGCGTTCACCTCTTTTTCATACGGGTTCACGAGTGAAAAGGTCGGCCCGGCTACACTCCAGGCATGCTATAATCTGCCGGAGGAAGAAGTTCGAGATGCCCGATTATCGTGAGGAGATCGACGATCTCAAGCGCCAATTATACACATGTTGGTACCTTGGTCATGTGTTGGTCGTGCGCTGGAAGCCTTATGAAATCAGGCGGCGGAGGGGTCTGATTTACGTCAGAAGTCTATAGCGCTTACGTCAGAAGTCTATGATCCTTACGTCAACGGTCTATAGGGGCTTACGTCAGAAGTCTATGATCCTTACGTCAGGAGTCTATAGGCTTACGTCAGCGGTCTATAGTGCTTACGTCAGAAGTCTATAGGCCCGGAATTGAACGCGACTTCTTACGTCAAAAGTCTATAGCGCTTACGTCAGATGTCTATAGTCAGGGCACCTCCTTGAAGAGAAGCCGTCTCCACCATGGCGGTCTGGGTGTCTTCAAACGAATCAGCTCTTGCTCGAGCTCGGCCTTGTCCTGGCTGAGGAGGGCCAGCTGGCTGCGCATGTCCTCGAGGTCTTGTCGAGTTGCTTCCTCGACCATGCGGCTCTCCTCGAGATCTGCAAGAACCTGAGGACTCGGGAGGCTCAACAGGCGGTTCTCGAGTTCCTGTACGCGCTCTCTAGCTTCTTCCCATCGCCCCTTCCAATAGCCGGCTTGGTGGATGGCTTGATGCTCCAGGGACGGGTTGAGCAGAGTTGGGGCCGGCAGGTCATCCTCCTCAGGCTCGATTGGATACGCGACGGTGGGCCCAGTATCCCAATCCTGGTCTTTGTTAGGAGGAGCTTGATCAGGGTCTAACGGACCTGGAGTGGCTTCGCCCTCGTTCAGGTCCTCCGAGTCCTCCAAGTCTTCTTGCGGATAGAATTGGACCTGTTCAAGGTCCTCTGGAGCTACTAACCATTGCGTTCCGAACCGGCCCGGCGCCATGTAGGCGCGTAGGGACCCGTCTTTAATACGACGGCGAATTGTAGCAGTAGAAACACCAATGCGGTTCGCCGCCTGACGTAGGGTCAAGCGCTTTGACCGTGGTGCCAGGCGAGCAAACGGCACTAAAAGATGGCTCGGTGGCCGGCGTGTAACATTTTGTTAACAGGTACGTCGATGGGGGACTTTGAATCTGCCTCAACA
>QWHO01000719.1 GCA_021404945.1 bacterium CPR1 | reverse complement strand
CACCATCTCTTCCTCGGCGATCAGGTCTTCGATGTTGAGGTCGCCGTCAAAGTGAGGCACAATCTTGGTGCGCCGCTCGTCCCCGAAGCGACTGCGCAGGTCGACCAGCTCTTCGCGAATGACCAGGTCGAGCAGGCGGGCGCTCTCGAGCAAGCTCTTGTAGTAAGCGATGTCCTTTTGCAGGTCGGCCAGCTCTTCTTGCAGCTTGCTGCGCTCGAGTCCGGTCAGCCGCTGCAGGCGCATGTCCAGGATGGCCTGGGCCTGGGCTTCCGAGAACTGAAACTCCTGACACAGCTTGGTGCGCGCCTCTTCCCCTGTTTGCGAGCTGCGAATCAAGGTGATGATGCGGTCGATGTGGTCGAGGGCCTTGAGCAGGCCCAGCACGATGTGCTCACGCCGCTCGGCTTTATCGAGCAAGTAGCGGGTGCGCCGCGTAACCACCTCGCGGCGGTGTTTGAGGAACTCGGCCAGTACCGTGCGCAGGTCGACGAGCCTTGGCGTGAAGTTGACCAGGGCCAGCATGTTGACCCCGAAGGTCGACTGCAGGTCGGAGTGCTTGTAAAGTTGATTCTTGACCACGTCGGGCACGGCCGAGGCCGAGAGCTCGATGACGATGCGCATGCCCCGGCGATCGGACTCGTCGCGCAAATCGGAGATGCCCTCGATGCGCTTCTCCTTCACCGCCTCAGCGATGCGCTCGAGCAGGCGCGACTTGTTCACCTGGAAAGGAATGGCCGTGACGATCAGAGCCTTGCGGTCGCGCTTGCGGTCTTCTTCCTCGATCACGGCCCGCATGGTGATGCTGCCGCGCCCGGTGGTGTAAGCCTGACGAATGCCGTGGGTGCCCAGAATGGTGGCTCCGGTCGGGAAATCGGGGCCAGTGATGTGCTCCATCAACTCTTCATTGGTGATCTCGGGGTTCTCGATCATGGCTTCGAGCCCGTTCACCACCTCGGTGAGGTTGTGGGGCGGGATCTTGGTGGCCATGCCCACGGCGATGCCGTCCGAGCCGTTCAGCAGCAGGTTGGGCAACCTGGTGGGGAGCACCGTCGGCTCTTGCAGCGAGGCGTCAAAGTTGGGGCGCCAGTCAACCGTGTCCTTGTCGAGGTCTTCCAGCAGCTCCATCGAGATGCGAGCCAGACGCGCTTCGGTGTAGCGCATGTGGGCGGCCGAGTCGCCGTCCACCGAGCCAAAGTTCCCGTGGCCCTGCACGAGCATGTAACGCATGTTGAAGTCCTGGGCCATGCGCACCATCGCATCGTAAACAGCCGAGTCGCCGTGCGGATGGTACTTGGCCAGCACGTTTCCGACCGTGGCCGCCGACTTCTTGAAGGGCCGATCGGGGGTGATGTTCTCTTCGCGCATGGTATAGAGGATGCGCCGATGCACAGGCTTGAGACCGTCGCGAATGTCGGGCAGAGCCCGCGAGACAATGACGCTCATAGCGTAATCCATGTACGCCGAGCGCATCTCGTCTTCGATGGCGATGGGGATCAATTCACGGTCGGAAATGGACATGGCCGGGCTCCTGGCGATTTAGATGTCGAGATTCTTGACGTCTCGGGCGTACTGAACGATAAACTCGCGACGAGGGGCGACTTCGTCTCCCATCAGCTTGGAGCAAATCTCGTCGGCTTCCACCAGATCTTCCATCGTGACCAGGCGCATCACCCGGTTGGTGGGGTCCATGGTGGTCTCCCAGAGTTGCTCGGCATCCATCTCACCCAGGCCTTTATAGCGCTGAATGGTGCAACTTTCGCCCATCTCGGCGATTTTGGCGTCGCGCTCCTCATCGGAATAGGCATACTGGACTTTCTTGCCCTTCTGAATCTTGAAAAGCGGGGGTTGGGCGATGTAGACGAAGCCGCCTTTGATCAGTTGAGGCATCTGCCGGTAGAAGAACGTGAGGAGCAGGGTGCGGATGTGGGAGCCGTCGACGTCGGCGTCGGTCATGATGATGACCTTGTGGTAGCG
>QWHO01000718.1 GCA_021404945.1 bacterium CPR1 | reverse complement strand
GACTTTCCGAGGTTTCGGTATGAGAGGGAGGCGCGGGCATGGCAGGAGAAGCTGATGGGCCATGGCCAGTGTTCCAGAGCAGGTTGTACGTCGGCTTGAGGCTCGACTTCGAGCTCATGTCAGGGATCGTTGGGGCAGGATCCAGTCCCTCTCAGTCCGACCTCGGGGCGCGTTTGTCTACGTTGAGGTTCAGGTCGATGGCCAAGAGGAACTGGAACCGGTATGCCGGCTTCGCTATCTTGGTAACGAGCGAGATTGGGAGTTCGCCTACTACAGCTGGAGTCGCGGTAACAGCGGTGGGTATGAGCCGAGCTACCTCAGCAACGGGCTGCCATTCGGAAGTCCCGAGGAATGCTTCGACTGCGCCGCCGGGCCTTGGCAGTAGCGCCGGTTAGTGGCTTGCCCTTCGTTGTCCACTCGAAAGGCATGGCAAGCTCTCGGTTGTGGTGTGCGATGTAGGCTTCGATCTGCTTACGTAAGTCGTCTTGGCTCTCAAAACTGCGGTAGCGGAGAGCGTGGCGACTTAGGGCGCTGAACCAGATTTCGATCTGGTTCAGCCAGGATGCGTGGGTCGGTGTGAACACCGGGACAAACCGCTTGTGCTTCGAGAAGAAGCGCTTGGTCTCAAGGCTGCAATGGGTTGTCCCGTTGTCCAGGATCAGGTAGATCTTTCCTTTGGGGTAGAGCTTCGAAAGTTTCGTCAGAAAGTTGATGAAAGCGGCGCTGTTGTTGGGGTCCGCGAACTCTCCGACAACCCGACCCGTGCAGACGTCAAAGGAAGCCAGGAGGTGGACAATTCCATGGCGCCTGTATTCCCACTCAACCCGCCTGGCTCGCCCAGGCCGCAGGGGCTGGTCCGGCCGGGTGCGCTCGCGCGCCTGGATGCTGGTCTTCTCATCAATGGAAAGGAGCACCCCATCCTTTGGCGGGTTGCGATAGAGAGCGAGAATTCGGTCCCTCTTCTCTCGAAAGTTGGGGTCTTTGCTGTCCAGCCAGCCGCGAACTCGATGCGGCTTGATGTCAGCAGTCCGTAGCCAATAGGACAACGTCTCTAAAGAAACGGACGCGAACCCGGAGTCCACCAGGTGTTTGGCCAGCAGGTCCAGGGTCCAGCGAGTATAAGGCTCCGGCGGAGGGCCCACTACCGCTGTGAAGACTTCGTGCCGAAGAGTGGTGTCGAACACGGGGGGGCGGCCTGATCTAGGCTCATCGTACAGGCCTTCCAATCCGCACTGGCCGAAACGACCTCGCCACTTGCGAGCTGTCTTCACCGACACACCCAACTCATCGGCGATCTCCGAGTTGTTCCGTCCAAGGTTGGCAAGTAGGACGATTTTAGCCCGCAGAGCCATCCTCTGCTCAGTGCGGTGAGCACGCACGATTCTCTCGAGGTGGCGTTTCTCGGACCCCCGGAGGAGTATCCTTACCGCGTGGGGCGAGGCGAACGCGGCAGCAGGCGGGACGTAGGCGACGCTGGGTGACGGTGGTTCCTCCAGCCCAGCAAAACCGCACCTGGCAAAGCGCCGCCGCACTGACCGAGCGGTCTCAATGGACGTATCCAGCTCAACGGCAATGCGCTCGCTGGTGGTCCCTTGGGCAGCGTGGAGCACGACCTTCGCAGCGAGAATACGTGACGGGCTTGACTTGGGGTCCCGACTGATCCGACGAAGCCTGCGTAGCTCGCTCGCATTAAGTCGGATGGGCGGCTCCGCGGGAGGAGGTGCCAGTTGGGCGGCCAGGACGACCATCCTACCCTTGCCATATCCACATGGCCAGGATGCTCGCACGGGCAAGGCCACAGAAATCCCGAACAGTTGTACCTGTTGCCAAGTTGTTAACGTCTGAACAAATCAGCCTCGCCGGGTAAGTAGGGGTGGGCACGAATTTCTCGGACGTTGCACTAGTAAGCGGATTGGTGATGATGACCTCTGATGTCGCGCAAGCTGACCCCTGTAATAGGAGCGAGGTTGCGACTGAGGCAGCCGCTGGTTTGGGCGCGGGAGCACTAATGGTCTTGGGACTCAGCAGGACTCCTGGCATTGGTAATATCTTGAGAAACCCATATGTAG
This sequence comes from bacterium CPR1, assembly GCA_021404945.1. GTDB lineage: Bacteria > Vulcanimicrobiota > Xenobia > Xenobiales > QWHO01 > QWHO01. The sequence goes on along the minus strand of QWHO01000718.1, from coordinate 861 downwards.
CTGCCATAGCGACTGGAGCTTCGACGGGTACGTGGTATGGAAGCGAACTGATGAAGACCACATGGGCGGGCGACAACCTCACTGCTGGCCAAGCTTGGCAGATTCTGTTTGAGGATTTCGTATTTAGGCCAATTTACTCAGTAGAAGAGAGAAAGGCAATTGTGCAGTGATCGAGGGAATGGCTAAGTGTGTCAACAATAAGGGAATTGCATTGCCAGTTAATTCTATTGTGTACATTCGAGAAATTCCGAACATGCCAGGTCATTGCATTGTCCTTCGGGACGGAGAGTTTCCATTGGTCGGATATCACACTGATCGCTTCAGAATTCTAGAAGAGGACGAGCACTTCTGAGAGAGTCTATCTAAGGCAGGTTTAGCCAGGTGGCGCGCGCCGACACCAGGCAAAATCAGGCCGGCGCGCTCGGAAGGGGTCGTCCATCTCGCGCAAGACCATGCGGCCCGTTCCGCCCTCCGGCCGTGAGGGCGCGCCGAGCGGTAGCAGAGGAACAGGGCAGAGGTGATCGACCGCAGTGCGCGCACTTGATGGCGCACAAGTGCGCGCACTGCGCGAGAGGCATGGGCCGCGGGCCAACCCCTTTTTGAGTCTCATCCAGCGCCAGGGTCTGCCCGCCGGCCCGCGCGCGATGGCTTATCGTGGCGCGGGCCGGTGGTGAGAGTCTCGGGTGTGGCGATGACGCCGACTCGGGGCCCTCAGCCAGGCAAAGGGTGGTCCGGGCCCCGGCCGCGTCACCGCGAGGCTGGTGGCGAAGGTCTCGTCCGGCGCGGCGTGCGACCTTACGCTTTGCGAAGGGCCATGCAAGCTCTGATTTCGCACGCCGCTAGACGGGGCAGGCTCCTGGC
>QWHO01000210.1 GCA_021404945.1 bacterium CPR1 | reverse complement strand
GCGAACACGTAGCGCACCTTCTGGCTACGCCAGCTCTTGTCTGGCAAGCGATTCTCGCCTTTGAAGACTTCCAGCGGGCCGAGGGTAAAGATGCGCAGCACGGGAGGGGCGCGCTGCACCAGCTGGCGGCGCCGGGCGGCATCCACCGCTGCGCGCACCTCGGGGGCCGGATCGGACGCCAGGGCCAGCAGCACCCGCTCGGCTACCGGGCCGCCGGCCTCCGCCAGGGCTGTCACGGCCGTCGTGCGGGCCGGGACGTCCAGGCTTCTCAAGCAGGCTTCGTACTCGCGGGGCGCGTCTCGGGCCAGCCCGATCAGGGCCCGGGCTAGCACCGGGTCGGGAGCCTGGCTCTGGCGCTCGAGCAGGAACGGCAGGAGCCAGGGGGCGCAGCCCGCCAGATCCCAGGCGTTCTCGGGGGCGAGCAAGGTGGTCAGGGCCAGTTGCAGCGAGGGGTCGGCCACGGTTACTCGCCCCAGCACGCGGGCCGAGAGCAGGGCCTGGGCTTCCCCGCGAGCGTCGCGCAACTCGCGGAACAGGCGATAGGCTTGCTCCAGGAGCGCCGGGCCCTCGGTCTGGCCGGTGCGGCAGAGCAGCATCCCCGCCTTGAGCTGGGTGCGGGCGTAAAGCCATGGACCCTGCTGGGCGGCCGCCTCGGTGGCCAGGCGGGCCTGGCAGTTGAGCTCGGGCCCCGGGCAAGCCAGGCGAGCCAGCCCCAGGTGGGCCTCCACTCGCTCGCGGCTCGACCTGCCGCTCAGGATGACCTCCTGGTATGCCTGAGCGGCCCCGGCGGCGTCGCCGGCCTCCTCCAGGGCCCGCCCCAGAGACAGCAACCCTCGCAGCGCCTGACCGGTGTCCGTTCCGGCCCGCTGGGCGGGGGCGAGGTGCTCGAGCAGGGCGGCGCAATCGGGGTCGAGCCGCCCCGGCTCCAGCTCCTGACCTCGGGCCACCGCCAGGGCCAGCGCGGCCAGGCGCGACTCGAGGGGGATGGAAGCCCCGGCCAGGCCCTCGGGCCCGCCCTGGCCGTCCCAGCGCTCGTCCAGATGGCGCAGGGCCAGGGCCAGGCTGGCCGGCAGCTCCTCGGGGGCGGGCTCGTAGAGATCCCCCTCCAGCCCCCCGATGGCAGCCAGCAGCACGGCCAGTTGCACGTCCTGGACGGAGGCCGATGGCAACTCGCGGGTCTGGGCCAGCCGCAGGCCCAGCCGGCCAGCTTCCACCAGGCCACGTTCCGGTCGTCCGGGATGGCCCATGGTGTCCAGCAGCCGGGCCAGCGCCTCGGTGCTGCGCAGCAGACCGGCCCGCAGGCGCTGGTCGTGCTCAGCTCTTTCTTGCTCTTGACGGCGGGCCGCCAACAGGCGGCGCACCGCCCCCAGGAACTCCTTGAGGTCGAACGGCTTCTTGAGGTAGTCGCCCACCCCCAGACGGATGGCGCGGATCGAGTCGGCCTCGGTGGAGTAACCCGTCACTACCAGGCTGCGCACCTCAGGCTGCTGCTCGCGTACCCGGGCCAGGGCCTCCAGGCCGTCGATGCCCTCCATGCGGATGTCCACGATGACCAGGTCGAAAGCGCCCTGGGAGGCGCGTTGCACCGCCTCGAGGCCGGTGCCCACCGCCTCCACCTGGTAGCCCTCCTTCTCCAGCACCAGCGCGAGCATGGAGCGCATGTTGGCGTCGTCCTCAAGCACCAGGATGCGCGTCATGCTGGCAGCGTCATCCCGAAGCAGGCTCCTGGTTGGCCTGGATTGCAAAGCTCGAGCCGTCCCCCGTGGGCAGCCACGATCTGGCTGCTGACCGACAGTCCCAGGCCGGTGCCGCGACCGACGGGCTTGGTGGTGAAGAAGGGGTCGAAGATGCGAGTGGCCACTTCGCTCGAGATTCCCGGCCCCTGGTCGCGCACCTCCAAGAAGACCTCTCCTGCAGCGCGAGCTCCGGTGGTGACGGTGATCACTCGTCTGTGGCCTTCGAGCGATGCGTCCCGAGCGTTGAGGATCAGGTTGGTGACCACCTGCTGCATCTCGTTGGCGCTGGCTTCCACCTGGGGGATCTCGCCCAGGTGGCAGACGACCTCGATCTTGTCGAGTCGGAGCTGGTTGCCGATCAAGAGCAAGGTGTCCCGCACCACCTGGTTGAGATCGGTCGGTTGGCGACCCACCCGGCCCTCACGCGAATAATAGAGCAGCTTCTCCACGATGGAGCGGGCCTGACGGGCGGCGTCCCGGGCGATGGTCAGCGCCTTCCCGCAGGACTCTTTCTCCAACGTGTCCAGGGCCAGCACCACGGCGCCCAGGGGGGTGTTCAGCTCGTGGGCCACGCCGGCGGCCAGCTGGCCCACGGCCGCCAGCTTGCTCGCCTGCACCAGCTGGGCCTCGGACTGGCGCAGTCGCTCGTAAGCCTCGACATTGCTCAGGGCCAGGGCGCCGTGCAGGGCCAGCAACTCGAGCTGATCGAGCTCTTCGCGGGTGAACTCTTGTCGGCGCCCCAGGAGGAGCACGCCCTGGAGCTGGTTCTCGGCCTTCAGAGGCAGAGCCAGCAGGCTGGTCTCGCCCGGAGACAGGGGAGGGAAGCGACTGCCCCGGAGCTCGTCGATCAGCAGGGGGCGGCCCGATTCAGCCACCGCCAGGGCCACCTCGGGAGCATGCTCGAGGGTGCTCTCCACGAACTGGCGCGTGGAGTGAGGCACCAGGCGGGCAGCCGACTCACCCAGGGCCCGCAGCAGATCCTGGCGGTCCAGGGTGGCGCTCAGCTCGCGGGTGGCCTGCAGAACCTGTCCGAGCCGGTCCAGAGAGCTCTCCAGGACCTGGCTGCGGGTAGCCTCGCGGGCCAGCCGGTCCACTTCCCGGGCCGGCTCCAGGCCCGGGCCGACCACCCCCGCCAGCACGCCCAGCAGGCGCTGCTGCTGAGAGGTCAGATCGCCGGCCGCCAGACCCACGTAGAGGGCCGTGCGGCCGTCGAGGGGCACGGCCAGCGCCACGCTCTCGCCTTCCATCAGCCGGTTCGGGCCGGGCGCTTCCAGCCGGGTTGGCCGTCCGGCAGCCAGGGCCTGGCGCACGATGGGCTCGTCGGCCTGCAGGAGCAGGCTGCCCTCCAGCCTGGCTGCCAGGGGCGAGTGGAAGACCACCGGCAGCAGCGCGCCCTCGCTCTCCTCGAAGATGACCGCCGAGCGGCAGGGCACCAGGCTGCGGGCCAGGCGAAGGGTGGTCTCGAGTCGTCCCCGGTAGTCGGAGGAGCGGGCCAGCTCGCGGGCCAGCTCCTCCTTGAGGAGGCTCTCCTCGATGGCTCCGGCCAGGTCGCGCCGAGTGCGCTGCTGCTGCTCGCGCACTTCGGCGGCCGCCTGCTGGGTGCGCTCGAGTCGGTCGCGCAGCTCTTCGCGCTCCTCGGCCCGGTAGCTGATCAGAGCCCGCCGCGCGGCCCACTGCAGGGCCATCAGGCCGGGCACCAGCAAGAGTCCGCCCACGGGAGTGGTCAAGAGGGCCGGGGCGGCCACCCGCAGCGCGAACCAGGCCAGCCGGGTGCGATGCTGGAAGCGCCCCCAGCGCTCACGCTCCTCACGCTCGAGCGTGCCGGCCAGAAGCTCGGGCAGCAGCCAGCTGGCGGGCAGGTAGAGATCAAGCAACAGAAAGGCGGGGGCCAGCGAGGGGCCCACCGCCGGAGCCAGCCAGACAAAGACGGAAAGGGCGAGCGTGAGAGGCAGAAGGTCGGCCAGGGCCGAGAGCAGGCGGTGGCTCTGGGGAAGAGCTGCGGTGCGCAAGGTCAGGCAAAGGATCGCGGCCAGCAGCGCTGCTTTGGGGGAGATCAGGGCCAGAGCCAGGTAGCAGGCCGGAGCAGCGCTGAAAAAGCCCATTCCGGGCATGGCCACGGCGGTCAGCTCGAGCAACAGGGCCGAGAGCAACAAAATGACCCCGTTGAGGAGGGGAAGGCTCGCGGGGCCGGGCCCGGCCAGCACCAGCAGGGCCAGAACCACCGTGAGCGCAGACCAGGCCGCAGGCACCTTGCGGCATTCTTGCGGGGCGACCAGAGTCCTGGTTGCAAAGGTTTTGCAAGGTGGAGACGGTTAGGCTGGCAGGGCAGTTCAACGCCCAAGGAGGAGCCCCGCGCGTGTACATCAGCAGCCAGCCTTTCTCCAGTTGCTTTGCCTTCAACAGCCTTCCCGCCCTGCCGACCGTCCCCGTGAATTGGATGGGCCCCCCGTGCTGGGGCTGGAATCTGGGCGATCTGGGCGGTCTCTCGAGTGCCGCGCTGGCCTTTCCGGGAACGTTCTACAACGGAGGGCACCTCGGTCAAGCCCTGGGAGGCACGCTGGGTTACGGCGGTTGGGGCTGCCCGGAGCTGTCCTGGTCCTTCTTGATGAGTCAGGTGGCCGCACTGCCAGGCATGCAGCCGGGTCCGGGCTCCAATCCGCTCTGGGCTCAGTTTGAGGGCCAGCTCAGCAACGGTAACTGCTGCTGTCACTGTCAGGAGCAGGACGCCAGCTGGGAGGAGCAGCTCAGACGCGAGCTGGCCCGCCTGGAGGCGGAGGCGCGGGCCGAGTGCCCCGAGTGCCACGAGCCCCCGGTCGAGCCCGAGGAGTGCGGGTGCGAGCCCGAGCCGCCGGCCGAGACCGAGGAGTGCGAGAGCGAGCCCGAGCCGCCGGCCGAGACCGAGGAGTGCGAGAGCGAGCCCGAGTCGGCTCAGGATCTGGCCAGGGCTTCCCAAACCGTGGTCGAGCACTTCGACCTGCTCGATACCGCCAGCGGCCAGGCCCGTGACGGCCTGGTCAGCCGTCAGGACCTGGAGAGCTTGCTGCGCGACAATCCGGACGCCCCGCCCGAGCTGCGCGACGCCTGCGAGCTGCTGCTGCGCAACGAGTCCTACTTCCATTCCGCCGACGCCGCCCAGGGCGGCACTCCCGACGGGCTCATCAGCCGAGATGACGCCCGGCGCAATGCCGAGCGCTTTCAATCCCTCGAGGGGCGTCCCCCCTCCGAGAGTTTCAGCCCGACCGGCACGGCCGAAGTGCTGGAGCGCTATGCGCCGCTGCTCGATACCGCCAACGGGGGCCAGGCGGACGGAGTGTTCGGACGCGAGGATCTGCAGCAAGTGCTCGACGATCCGAACGCCCCGGCCGAGCTCAAGCAAGCGGCCCGGCAGGCTCTGGAGAACTCTTACCTCTTCAACTCCTTCGACGACGCCAAGCACGATGACGGCAATTTGGACGGCAAGATCTCCATCGACGACCTCAGGTCCGCCCAGGAGCGCTTCCAGGGCCTGACCCCCGAGCCGGTGGGGGAGGGTCCCATGAGCGAAGCGCAGGCGGCCCGCACCCTGGAGCGATACCTGCCCATGATCGACCAGGCGGCCGGACAGGGCGGCCGGGATGAGAAGCTGGGACGGGCCGACCTCGAGGCCCTGGCGGCCTCGCCCGACCTTCCCCCTGATCTTCGCCAGGCGGTCGAACTGTTGCTGGCCAACGAGGCGGTCTTCCACCACTTCGACCAGGCGGCAGACTCCAACGGCGATCTGGACGGGGAGATCGGACTGGCCGGTCTGCAGACCCTGGGTGGTCAAGGCTGAAAAATCAGCGACGACAGGAGCGGTTTAAAAATCATGGTATGATTGACCCATGACCCGTCGCGGCACGGCCCTCATCCTGGCTATCTTTTTCCTGGGATTTTGCCAGCTGGTGGCCCTGGGCTTTGCCAGGCTGTTGCCCACCGAGCTGAACGGCACCTTGCGCTACCAGATGGATGTCGCCAGCTCGCTGGCGGCCGACGCCGGTGTCCAGTATGCCGTGGTCTACCTGGAGGATAAGCTCAATCGCAAGCAGGAGCCGGTGCCTGGCCCTCAGTCCACGCTGGTGCTCGAGTCCGAGCGCCTGGGACTGAGCCTCAATGGCTGGGACTGGCGGGTGACCCTGCACCCCGATCCCGAGACCCCTCCCCTGGGCAACAACCCCCGGCGGGCCTACAGCATCGAGTCCCAGGCCTTGCTGCGCGATCAGGTGTACCGGGTGGTCACCGTCCAGGTGGTGCAGCAGAGCTTCGTGCGCTACGCTCGCTTCACCAACACCTGGCCGGCGGTGGTGTCGGCCTGGGCCGGGGCCCAGCACTTCTCAGGGCCGGTCCACTCCAACGAGATCATCCGCATCGGCATCCATCCCGGCTACTACACCAACGGCGACGATCAGCTGTTCCAGGCCAGAGTGACCAGCGTGGGAGGGATCGAGTACACACCCGACACGCTCGAGCCCCCGCCCGCCACTGAGGCCCAGTACCGGCGCCTGTTCAACATTCCCCGCGAGCCCGCCCGCCGGCGCACCAAAATCGAGGTCCCCTGGGAGCCCAACATGCTGCGCCAGGCCTCCCTGGCCGGCGGGCAGCCCGATCCCGGTCCCATCACGGTAAGGCCCGGAGGCGGGATCTTCCTGCGCGGGAACGTGGACGAGATGCACCTGGACGTCGAGAACGGAGACCCGGTCCAGCTCATCACCATCTCCGGAGCCACTTACAAGGTGATCGAGCGGGGCTCGCCCTCGAACGGACGCACCCGCGTGGTCAATCTGTCCACCGGGGCGGTGGTGGCCGACCATTCCGGCCATCCCAACGGAACCATCTACGTGACCGGCTCGATCCTCGGGCTGCACGGGCGCAACAAGGGTCGGCACACCATCGCCGTGGACTCGGCCGTCAAGCACAAGATCGTGGTGGGCGGGGACATTCTCCAGGCCGGCGCCACCGCCACCAGCCCGGCGAGTGATCTGGACAACCGCAACGCGCTGGGGCTCATCGGCCACACCATCGAGATCCCGTATCGGATCGATCCGGCCACAGGGCCGCTGGTGGTGCACGCCGCCATCATGGCCGGGGACGGCGACGGCACGGGAGGTTTTCGCTCCGAGAGGTTAGAGGAGATTCCCCGCGACGATCGCCACCACAACTATATCACCTTCGTCGGCTCGGTGGTGGAGGATTGTCGCAACATCACAGCTCACATCAATCCTGGCAGCGGCTGGACGACTCGCTTCGAGTTCGATCCCTCGCTCAAGGACGCTCCCCCTCCTTATTTCCCGGCCGAGCCCGAGTTCGAGATGAACGGCTACTCAGACCGCTATGACACCGAGCCGTAGAGCCTTTTCCCAGATCGAGCTGCTGGTGGCTCTGGGAGTTCTAGCGGTGGGCATTCTGGCCGTCTACGCCTCGCTGACCTATAGCTTGAAAGCCAGCCGCCACAGCGACTCCATGGCCCGGGCTATTGCCCTCAATCGACTGATCCTCGATCTGGTGCGCTCGCGCGGCCTTGACCGCACCACTGCCGGGCTCAATGACGCTCCCGGTCAGCGCCGTCCCGTGGATGCTCCCCCCTTCGCGGCCGACATCCCGGGTAACCCGCCCTTTGAGCGCAACGTGCAGATCGATCCCGTCTCCACCGACGCCAGTCGCCCGGAATCCGTCCTGCGGCGAGTCAAAGTGACCATCTTCTGGCGCGAGCAGGGGGGCGAGCGGAATGTGGTCTTCGAGGGCTACCAGCGCCAGCCGTGAGACATCGTGGCATGACCCTGGTCGAGATCCTGGTCAGCCTGTCCCTGCTGGGCATGGTGGGCGTGCTGGTGTTGCAGATCTTCCTGGCCGTCAACCGCGTGAGCCACTACGGCGGGACCCGAATCGAGGTGCAAAACGCCACCCGGCTGGCCATGCGACGCCTGGTGCCCCTGATCGAGAGCGCCATTCCCCCGGCCTCCAACCAGAGCGCCGTCACCCGTCCCGCTGACGGCCAGACCGGTCGGGTGCTGGAGTTCACCTCCAGCATCGACCACCTGGGCAACACGGCTCCCGATCCTCGCAATCCGGTCTACCTGCGCTTTCGCATCCGCCACGCCGGCCCCGAGCTGTGGCTCGAGCAACTGGGGGGTGGGGCCCCTCCGCCCCGCCTGCTGGGCCGGCTGCAGCAGGTCGAGTTCACCAACCTGGGCGACGAGAGCGTGCGCATCGCGTTGCGAGCGGAAGGGCAGACCCGCACCCTGGCGGGGGTCACGGAGACGGTTTCCTCAGAGCTGACCACCCAGGTCTACCTGCCCTACCACTTGCACCAGGCCGCTCAGCCGTGAGGGATTCGCACCAGGAGCTGGCACTTTCTTTGCGCCAGATGTCGGCTATGCTGACGGCCGGGATCCCGATCGTGGAAACCCTCGCGTTCCTGGGCCGCAGCTCGGGCCCCGGCCTGAGCGAGGTTTATCGCGAGCTGTCGACCCAGGTGGCGCGCGGCAACTACCTGTCCAGCTGCATGAAGAGCCAGGCCGTGTTCCCCTCCTACATGGTCGGCCTGGTGGCGGTGGGGGAGCAGTCTGGCTCTCTGGTGGCGGTGCTGGGCCATCTGGCCGACTACCTCGAGCGCACCCTGACCTTTCGGCGGCGCATGGTGGCCGCTCTGAGCTATCCGGCCGTGCTCCTGACCGTCAGCCTGGGATTGCTGTGGCTCTTGAGCTACTCGTTGCTGCCGGCCATGTTGCCTTTCTTTCAGCAACTGGGGGTCGAGCTACCGGCCCTGACGCGATTTGTGCTCTGGTTGACCCGGGCGGTGGCCAGCCCGATCACCCTGCTGGTCTTGATCCTGGTGGTCGTCACGGTCCTGCTCGTGCGCCGCCAACTGCTCGAGGCCGAGGAGGATTCCGACCTGCGGCGCCGCTACGACCTCGCCCTGTTGAAGCTGCCGGTGGTGGGCTCTTTGCTCGAGCAGGGCATCTGCGCCCGAATGCTGCGCATGCTCAGCCTGACCGGGCTGCTGGGCCTCGACTTGAGCCGCACTCTCAGGCTGCTCGAGGGGGTGGCCGGCAACCGGGTGGTGGTCGAGAAGCTGCTGCTGGTGCGCGAGGACGTGTTCGAAGGATGCGCCCTCAGCCAGGCGCTGACCAACCGCCAGCTTTTCAATCGGGCCGTGCAGGCCATGGTGCGGGTGGGCGAGGAGACCGGCCGCCTGCCGCGCATGAGCGAGCTGATGGCCGGGCTTTACGATCAGGACATCGAGCTCAGTCTGACGCGCATCTCGGCTCTGGCCGAGCCGTTGATTCTGGGCTTGACCAGTCTGCTGGTGGGAACGTTGTGTGTGGCCACCATGCTGCCCTGGATCAATTTAATGCAGGGCCTGGTATGAGCTCTGAGCTGGCTGATACCCTCCAGATGACCTCTCGCCTGCGCCGGCATCCTACCGCTGCAAGGTTGCGGGCTGCTCTGCGCGGAGCGGGGCTCGAGCCCGACGAGATCTTCCTGCTCACCATCGACGGTGGTCCCGACGGCAGCATCGGGTTGCTCGTGGACCGCCCGGGTCGGACGCTCGAGTTCGAGCAGCAGGGGAGCCGTGCAGTGGTTCGCCCCGTCGACCTGGCCGCAGACCCTCTGGTGGCTGAGCTGCTGGAGAAGCTACCCGGTTGGGACGATTTGCAGAGAGCGGTGGCAGATTCTTGCCCGGACTACAACAATCCCGGAGCTAGCACGCCTTAAAGCCCCTGGCGAGCCACCTCGGCCACCTGCTCGGCCGGCATGGGCTGGCAGAAGAAGAATCCCTGCCCCAGGTGGCAGTCGTTTTTTCGCAGATACTCGAACTGCTTCTCGTTCTCGATGCCTTCGGCCAGCGAGCGCATGTTGAGGCTCTCGGCCAGGCGGATCACGGCCACGCAGATGCTCAGGTACTGGCGATTGCCCGGGATGCCGGCCACGAAGGTGCTGTCCAGCTTGAGGATCTTGGTCTGGCTGAGTCGGATGGTCTTGAGCGAGGAAAGCCCGGTGCCAAAGTCGTCGATGGCGATGCGCACCCCGCCCAGCCCCAGGTCGGCCAGCACCGATCGTACACGCGGATCGCCGGTGTAGTGGTCCTCGGAGACGTCCACCACGATGTCCCGCCCATCGAGCTTGGCTTCCTCCAGCACGCGCAGAAACGCGGAGGCCATGTCGGCGTGCAGCAGCTGGCGGCGTGACAGGTTGACGTCGACGAACAGCTCCAGTCCCAGCTCTTTCCAAGCCTTCAGCTGGCGACAGCTCTCGCGCAGCACCCAGTCGCCGATGGGAACGATCAGGGCGCTCTCCTCGGCCACCGGCAAGAACTCGCCCGGCGAGACCTCGCCCAGCTCGGGGTGGGTCCAGCGCAGCAGGGCCTCGACGCCCACGACCTCGCGGCTGGTCAGGTCCACGATGGGGTGGTAGAGCAGGCTCAGCTCGTTGCGCTCCAGGGCTTCGAAAAGGCAGTTCTCCACCACCAGGCGTCGTCGCAGCTGCTGCTGCAATCCTTCGCTGTAGACCTGGAAGCGGCCTCGCCCCTGCTCCTTGGCGCAGTAGAGCGAGGCATCGGCGTGCTCGAGCATTTCCTGCGAGCTCCGGGCATCGTCCGGACAGAGCGAGACACCCAGGCTGGCGCCGACGTGCAGAGGATGATTTTGCACGGAAAAGGGCTCGTGCATGAGCTCGAGCACCCGCCGGGCCACAAGCTCGACCTGGCTGCTCTCGTGAAGCTCGGATAAGAGCAGCAAGAACTCGTCCTCGCCGCGGCGGGCCAGCAGGTCTGATTCGCGCACGATCGCCTTGAGGCGCTCGGCCACCAGCACCAGCAGCTCGTCCCCCGCC
>QWHO01000209.1 GCA_021404945.1 bacterium CPR1 | reverse complement strand
TCCTCACGCCGCCTTCGCGCGTCCATTGACCAGCCCCACCACCGCGGGCCCATCGACCGCGCGGCTGAAGTAGAAGCCCTGCGCATAGTCGCACTCGAGCGCCTGCAGCAGCACGACTTGGTCGGGCGTGTCGATCCCTTCCGCCACGACGCTCAACCCGAGGTTGTACGCGAGTTGCACGAGCGCCTGCAGCATCGCCGCGTATTGCTTGCCGCGTGCGATGCTCAGGATGAACGCGCGATCGAGTTTGATCGAATGGATGGGGAACTGGTGGAGCGTCGCGAGTGAACTTGTGCCCGTGCCGAAGTCATCCAGCGAGAGTTTGAATCCTGCCCCGCGCAGCGCGTGCAGCGAAGCGATTGCTCGCGTCATGTCCCGCGCGACCGCCGTTTCGGTCACTTCCAGACAGAAATCCTGTGGCGAGAGACCGTGCGTCTTGAGGCACGCGAGCAACCGCTTCAGGAGTTCCTGGTCGGAGAGTTCGATGCGTGAGATGTTGACGCCGATCGTCGGAGCCGCCGCTCCGAGAGACTGCTTCCATCGCACCATTTCGCGGCACGATTCCTCGAACACCCACATCGTGATCGTCGAGATCGCCTGGCTTTCCTCCGCAATCACCACGAACTCCATGGGTGACACGAATCCCAATCGCGGGTGGTTCCATCGCACCTTGCCTTACGACTATAGCCTGGTGGAGGAGATGCACCCTCGCCTCAAGGCGGCCCGCAAGCTGGTCGAGAGCGGCGGAGTGCGGCGCGAGGGGGAGCAGGCCTGGGTGCGGGGCAGTCAAGTCGAGCACCGGGTGCGCTCCGGCCGCTGCACCTGCCCCTGGTTTGCCGCTCACCAGGGCGAGCGAGGGCCCTGCAAGCACGTGCTGGCGGTGCAGCTTCTGGAGGAGGGGGAGGATGAGCCCACAGGAGCTTGAGCAGGCCATCAAGAGCGGCGAGCAGGCGGTAGTCGAGTGCCTGCAGGCGGCCGATGAGAATGAGCGTCGGGCGGCCGCTCCTGTGGCCGTTCGCATGTATGCCGCCTGGCGGTCCGACCCGCTGGGGGCGAGCAAGTCGCTGGGAGGGCCGGCAGCCCTGGCCCTGCTGGGCACTGCCAGCCTGAGCGAGCTTCGTAAGGCCCACCTGGATGCGGTCTGGGATCATGAGCGGGCGGTTGCGGTTCTGCGCCAACGCCGTCCCGACTGGCTGAGCGCCTGGGTGGACTGGACGCTGGAGAAACAGCCGTTCATCTCGCGCTGGGGGCTGGCCCGGCGCCTGGAGCGCGAGGGGCTCATCGCCCGCCCCGAAGGCGAGGGCTACTGGCTGGGGATGATCGTGGGCACCGCCAGGAACGGTGCCCTGCGGATGCTCGAGCTCGACCCGGAGTTGCTGGAGCTGGTCTTTCAGCTGTTCGAGGTGGAGGGCAGCGGCGAGCTCAGCCTGGCCGCCCACGACAAATACACCCGCGAGCAGGACAGCTGGGCCTATGCTCTGCGCGAGCTGGCCGGTCAGGGCCGTCTGGATCGCCAGCGCCTGCTCGATGCCAGCCTGCAGGCCCTGGCGCGCGACTTCGAGCAGTTTCGAGCGGGCTGGTTCTCGCGCTTTCACGAGTCGATGCAGCCCACCCGGGAAGAGCGACTGGCCCGTCTGGATAGCTATCGAGGCCTGCTGTCGAGTCGCATTCCGCCCACCGTCACCTTCGCTTTGAAGGCACTGGCCGAGCTGAAGGCCGATCCCGGCGAGCACCTGGCCCCGGCTCTCAACGCCCGGGAGAAGGGCACGGTGCGGTTGGCCCTCAAGCTTCTGGCCGGCAGCCAGAGCCCTCGCAAAGCCTTCCTGGCGGCCGAGGCGCTCTCTCACAGCGCCGCTGAGGTGCAGAAGGAGGCCTGGTCGCTGGTGCAGCGTCACGGCTCGCCGGCCGACCCTGAGCTGCGCCGGGCGCTGGAGGAGCGCCTGGGGGGCCTGTCGGCCACCCTGGCTCCGGACGTACGCGCCTGGCTGGGCGCTTCCGAGCCGGCTCGAGTGGCCTCCGCGCCGCAGCCTGTCAAGCCCGAAGAGCCCGTGCGGGTGCGAGGTTTGGCCGATGCCGAGGAGCTGCTCGAGCTGCTGGCCCGTTTGCTCGAGACGGGAGAGCCCGCCCTGGATCTCGAGCGGGCCATGGACGGGGTGTCGCGCCTGTCCGATCAAAAGCCCGGCAAGGCCGGAGAGCCGCTCTTGAAGCGGGCCCGCCAGAAGCTGGCTCGACCGGGAGGGCGCTGTCAGGCCGAGATGGCCCGTCTTGCCCTGGCCTGGCTCGCCCGCGAGCAGGTGGAGCGAGCGCAAGAGCCGGTCACGCTGGGTGCTTTCTTGAGCGCCCGGGTGGAGGAGCTGTGCGCTCGCGTGCTGGCCGGCCAGGTCGGACCGTTGCTGGCGCTGCCGAGCTGGTCGTCGCTGGGGATCGAGCCTTCCGACCTGGCGGCGCGTCTGCCGGGGGGACGCCTGGACCTGATTCAGGCCCTGCACCGGCTTCTGCCCGGTCCGCCGGAGACGTTCCGGGGGGTGGCCGGGGAGGAAGGGGCCGTGCTGCGCTTTGCCCTGGGCGGCGACGAGAAAGTCGGGTCCGGTTCCGGCCTCTGGTCGGCCGCCGCCCGGATGCTGGGCAAGAGCAACCCCTCGGCCAGCCTGTGGGCGGCCGCGGCCCGGGTCCGTTGCCCGGCCAGCGACTGCCCCGAGGTCGAGGCTCGCTACCCGGGCCTGGGCCGGGCTCTTCAGAGCAGGCTTCGCATCGTCCCCCGTCACGGCCATCTCTGGGTGGAGGCCGACTGCCCGGCCCAGAGCTCGCTCGAGCTGCCTGGCCAGCAGATCTGGCTCAAGCCGGGTGACGATAGCCCCGCCGACCGCCGCTGGCAGGCCACCGTCTGGCCTGCCGGGCGCCATGCCTGGTGGGCTCAGGGATGCCTGGAGCTGGGCAACAATCTGGACTGGTGGGAGGCCGACTGGGCCGACATCGTCTACCTCGAGAGCCTGCTCGAGCCCCGTCCCCTGGATGCCTACGGACGGCGCCTGCTGGCTCTGGGACTGGCCGCCAGGGAGCCGGCTCAGTCAGGGATGTCGGTGGATGCGCTGGCCAGAGCCCTGACGGAAGGTCGGCTCAGCGGAGCGGAGATGGCCGACAGCATGGCCGAGGTGGCCGAGCTGGCCAAGCCCGGTCGCTGGGCTCGCACCCTGGGCACGGTGGCCCGGCTTTCGGAGGCCCACGCCGGCCAGGCGCACGCCGCGCTGGAGCGCTTGCTGGGCCAGGCTCCCCCGGCGGGCGAGCTGATCGAGCTGCTGGTGGAGCTGGGGGCCCGGCTGGGCCGTCCGCTGACCGACCCGGCCGCCCGCCGGGCTCTCGAGCAGGTCAAAGGCAACGGCAAAGCTGCCAAACTCGCTCGGGCGGCTCGGGCGCAAAATTGAGCCGCTCGAAGGCCGGTGGTTGACCGCGCTTTCTCATAAAGAGCTGGTTGGAGCTGACCCCGATCATTGGCTGTCCTGTGAGTCCGATCTACTGTGGTGACAGTGCAAGACAAGGAAACGTTACACTTCCGGACTTCCTGGCGCTGGTTCTGGCTCATCGCCGGATTGGGGGTGGCCACGGCCGCTTACCTGGCTCACCTGGGCCTGTGGGGCCTGAGCGTCATTCCTCCGCAGATGAACGAGCCCGACCTTCGCTTTACCATCGGCTACGTGCCTCTGGGACTGGCCGCGGCACTCTTGTTGGGGCTGGTTCCCCTGGCCCGGTTGCGAGGAGCGAGTGAGTGGGAGCTGGTCCGCTCGGGCCTGAAGATGCACCGCTCTCAAGGCTCCTACGTCTTTCGCTGGGAGCAGGTCCGCATCTTTGCTCGCCGCGGCGGCCGCCTGCTCGATAGCGCCCTGATCTCAGACGGTCACCGAAACGCTCGAGTCTATCGACTGTTCCTGCCCGGCTATGACCGGTTCTGCCGCTTGGTGACCGACAAGATCCGCCGTGCGGCGCATCAGGGCACGGTCGACCTGGAAACGTGAGGTAGAATGGGTCTGAGCGCTCGAAGAGGATTGTTTTGCTGGCCGGGGCGAAATCGTCGGCATGGCCCTCGTCAACGCCAAACCCAGAAGCTTCACGGTGGAAGAATATGCCCTGATGGGCGAGGCGGGCGTTTTTCACCCTGGCGAGCGCTTGGAGTTGATCGAGGGAGAGGTCATTCTCATGAGTCCTCAGAATGTGCCTCATGCCTCCCGAATCGCCAAGCTCAATACCCGGTTCGTGCTCGCCTTCGGGCAGACGCACGAGGTGCGCGTTCAACTGCCGTTGACGCTGGGCGAGAAGAGCGAGCCCGAGCCCGACTTCGCCATCGTGTCGTTCGAGGACGCAGAAAGGGCCCGGCGGCACCCTTCCCGAGCCGACCTGGTGGTGGAGATTGCCGAGTCCTCCCTCAGCTTCGACCGGGCCGAGAAGGCCAGTCTGTATGCCCGCGCTGGCATTGAGGAATACTGGCTGTTGAATCTGGTTCACCAGCGGCTCGAGGTTCGCACCCATCCCGGTACGGACCTCGAGGCCATCTTCGGATGGAGCTACCGCGGGCTCACGATTCTGGCTCCAGGCCAGGAAGCCGCTCCTGGCTTCCAATCCGAGACGCGCTTTTCGGTCTCCGAGCTTCTAGGCGAAACGCATCGCTGAAGTCGGGGTCGCGGTTCAGCTCAGCACAGCAAATGCCGAGCCCCTCAGGTCCGCTTGCGCAGGCGCATGAGCACCGGGCCGATGGCCAGCTTGTCGCCCAGCAGACCTACCGTTTGCCCCAGGGCTGAGCCTTCAGCCGAGTATTCCGATTCGCGCAGTCGCTCGAAGGCCAGCTCCACGGTTTTCTCGGCCGGGGTGCCGGTGACGCGCAACTGCATGATGTGGCTCTCGAGCGAGTTGGAGAGCACATCGAAAGGGACGTCCTGGCGCAGAGTGCCGCTGTCCTGCCATACCTGGAGGCGCTCGATTGCCTTTTGCAGGCCCTGATAGCTGCCGGTCAGGTAGTGGGAGTGCTCCACCCGAGCGATCCTGTCGACCAGCGGGATCTCCGCTGACAGGCCCTGGGCCGCCGCGCCGGCTGCGGTTGCGCGGGCCATATCGCACAGCTCTGCTTGAGAGGGTCGCTTCTCTGAGCGGGACAACTCCTCGAGCAGAGCGGGCAGGGTTCGCGCCGCTTCAGGTCCGCTCTCGCGCAGCACCGACTGGACGGTCTGGAGGATCAGCTCCCTCGGATAGCCCAGCTTTCGGCCCAGGCGCTCGGACTCTCCCAGGGCCGAGACGGTCTCCGCCACGGTTTCTGGAGTCAGTCGGGTCAGCAGATCGGCGTTGGGCCGATTTTGGAAGGCCCCCTGCAGGTCCAGGGGTTGGTTGCCGAGCAGCGCCTCGGGAACCTGGTTTGCATGCTCCCCGAGCAGTCGG
Source organism: bacterium CPR1 (assembly GCA_021404945.1). Classification (GTDB taxonomy): domain Bacteria; phylum Vulcanimicrobiota; class Xenobia; order Xenobiales; family QWHO01; genus QWHO01. The sequence continues at coordinate 5,192 of QWHO01000209.1, read as the reverse complement.
GCCGTCCCTACCCAGGCCAGCTTCTGGCTCTCGAACTCCCGGCGGCGCTCGGGGGTCACCTTGCCCTCCTTGACCCGCCAATCCAGCGAGTCATCGAGCTGGCGCAGCCCCCCCACCGAGCCGGTGAAAGCCAGGCTCTGCTCCATCCGGCTCAGGAGGTCCTGGCAATCATCCCCGCTCTGATACGCAGTAAGAGCGTGGAAAAAGAATTGGTTGCCCAGGTCCCTGGGGTCGTGGCGCTCGGCCCACCGGTCGGCAATTTCGGCCAGCAGGGCCGGCCCGTCTCCGCCCAGGAACAGGCAAGCCGAGAAGGCGTCGGCGAGGGCCTTCTCGCCATACTGCCCGAGCCGTTTCTCCAGGTCATGAAAGGTGTCGGCCAGGCGGTCGACCGTCTGGCGCACGCTTTCGCCCTCTCGATGCTGGCGGTGCAGGTTGTGCCCGATGGTGCCCAGGTGCTCGATGGGTACGTCGGCAGCCAGCAGCTCATCCACCACTCTGGGTAAGCTCTGGAAGCCCGGTTGCCACTGCTTGAGCGAATGGGAGATGTGGCCCACCAGGTGGCGCTGGTCGACCACTTTGAGGCCCTTTTGGGCCAGCTTGTCGATCTGATCGAGCTGGCGCTCAATGGCCTGGAAGGCGTCCTCGCCCGGGTCACGGTAGTTTTCGGCCGCATGGCGAAAGATATCCGGGTCGGCCCTGTAACTCGAGAAGACCTTCTTTTCGGCTTCCTGCAGCTTCTCGATCCGGGGCCCGAGCCTCCGGCTGGCCTCGAGGGCCGCCTCCAGGGGCTGGTCAGGGCCCAGCTTGCTGGCCATGAAGAGCGTCAGCCGGGCACTCTTCTGCCAGTTCTGGGGCGGTCCCCACCGGCGGGGCTCGCCTTTCTCGTTGTGGGTGTAATCGCGGTCGATCGCCTGGCGCACCTGCTGGCGGTGCTGAGCGGGAACCCTCGCCAGCAACCCCTGCAGACTGCAAGCCAGATAAGGGTCGGCGTAGTCGTGCAGCAGGCTGAGGAACTCTGCCTTTTGCTCGGGCTGGTCGGCCAGCACGCTGTTGGTGACGGCTAGCGCGAACTGGGCCCGGCTGGAGTCGCCCCAGCCCCGGCTGTCGGCGGTCCGACCGCGGCACTGGCCGAGCCTGTCGAGCATGGCCAAAAAGTCAGCCGTCGCCTGCTCGAGGGGCTGCTTGCGGTACTGGACGTCCACCTCGACCTCGCCGCTGATGTAGCGGATGCTACCCTCGCCGCTGGACATCTCCACCAGGAATCGGGCTGCGTCGACGGCGTCGCCGGGGTTCAGCCTTTCGGTCAGACGGGTGGCCAGCTCGATCCGCTCCTGGCTCGAGGTCTGGTCCGGACGGCGGACGTCGTTCAGTTTATTGAGCTGCTCCGGGGTAAAGGCTGGCTTCTCCTTCGCTGGAGGGACCGCCTCGTCAGCTTCAGGACGCGTGCCAGCGGCCGACAAAGGCTGCCTGGCCCCGAGAAAGCCGGCCTGTTGCTGGAACGCTGAGATCTTCACCCGTTCAGCTTACCCCTGCGCGCGAAAAAAAGTCTGACATCAGGGGTGCTGCGGCCCCCGGTCCCAGGCACCGGGACCGGGTGGCCGGGGGCCTTCTTGCGGGCCGGGGCCCCGCCGGCCCGGTCCGTCGGGAGGACCGGGGTGATGCATGGGTCGCTTGTGGGGCGGGGAGAGCTCGCGCAGCTTCTGTTGCTGGGTCGGGGTCAGGACCGCTTTGGTGGCCAGGCGCATCTCGAGTTTCTCCATCTCCAGGGCGGCGTGGGTGGACTCGGCCTGGGCCGCCAGTTTGCGAGCCTGCTCGGGGTCGGGCTTGTCTTGACGCATCAAGACCTCCAGGTCGAACTTCTGCAGCTGCAGCCTGCCCTTCAGCTCGATCATCTTGCGGACGTGACGGATGGCGATCTGGTTGAGTTGCTCGCGTTGCTCCTGAGACAACCCGAGGGGGGTTGCCAGGCGGTCGACGTCCATCATCGAGACTTCTGGCGGGCCGGGCTCCGGACCATTCTCCGGCCCGTCCTGGGCCCAGCCGGCCAGCGTCAGGCTGGCCAGAATCGTTCCTGTGAGGATCCATCGTTTCAGCATGTGCTCGTTTCCTCCAACCAGAGTTCCTGAATCTCAGACCGGCAGGCAGGCAGAACGTTACATCACGGTTCGTGCCGGGTCTGCGCGGGCTTGCCCTGGCCTGGCTCGGAGGTCTCCGACTCGCTCTCCGGCTGAGGTGGACGCCGCCCGTCCCCCTGCCCGTCCAGGGTTGCGCCCAGGATCGCTTCCACCACCGGGACGGCTGCGGACGTCGTCTGATCGGCCTCGCGAGCGGTCGCGGGGAGCCCGGGGTTGACGCCCATTCCCGAGGTAGCACAAGGTCCCGGCCGATTTCTGGGACGGGGTGACCGGGCTGGTGCTCGACCACTTCCGTCAGGGGCACTACGCCGATGGCCTGGTAGCGGGCATCGAGAAGGCCGGAGAGCAGCTCGCGCGCTATTTTCCCCGTCAGGCCGACGACATCGACGAGCTGGCCAACGAGATCTCCGTGGGGGATTGACCAGAAGCGAGATCTTGGGACTACAGCCTGTATCAGGCGCGCAGGTCTCGCGCGTAAAACGTCTCCGTAGTCTCGCGGGCGGGCCTGTTGGCGAAGGGCGAACAAAGTTTCCAAGAATGAACCGGCGGTTCAAAAATCGAAACAAGAAAGACCGCAGCGAAGCGCACTCAGAGCCCTGCATCGAACACGGACCCGAGCAATCTGAAGCACCTGGATCCTTCGTAAGCGCAAATTGACATGCATATGCGTGCGGCCATCTTGCTGACCCGCAATCAGGCTCATTTCGCACGGGTTCTCGGCCTTGCCCTGGGCATGCTGTCCTCCCAGAAGCCGCTGTCCTGACGTCCCGCCGTCTCAGACGCTGACCGGCGAGCGCAAGCGGTGCCACTCCTGCAAGCTGAGCACCTCCAGCGGCCCCCGGGCGTAGCGCTCGAAAGCCTCCACCACGGCCTGGGCGCCTTCGACCGTGGTCACCAGGGGCACCTCGCAGGTGACCGCCGCCATGCGGATGTCGGCCGCGTCACGCTTTCGCTCGGCCCCGCTGGGGGTGTTGAGCACCAGCGAGATCTCGCCCCGCTCCATGCGGGCGATGGCGTGGTCGCTGTCGCCGAGCTTGCCCGTGATCTCCACCTCCAGGCCTGAGCCCCGCAGCACGGCGGCCGTGCCGTCGGTGGCCAGCAGGCTGAAGCCCAGCTTGACCAGGCGGCGGGCCAGCGGAACGGCGGCCCGCTTGTCCTCGTCGCGCACCGAGATGAAGGCCCGCCCGCCCAGGCGGATGCGATGGCCGCTGGCCAGCAGGGCCTTGAGGTAGGCGCCCCCGGGCTCGCGGTCGATGCCCATCACCTCGCCGGTGGACTTCATCTCCGGGCCCAGCAGCGGATCCATCCCCTCCAGGCGCTTCCAGGGAAGTACGACCTCTTTGAAAGCGGAGTAGGGGAGCTTGAGGTCCCACTCGGGCAGATTGGTGAGCTTCTGGCCCAGCATGAGATCCACCGCCATGGCCACGAAGTCCAGGCCGTAGGCTTTGCACAGGAACGGCACCGTGCGCGAGGCGCGGGGGTTCACCTCCAGCAGGTAGAGCTGGCTGCCGCGCACCCCGTACTGGGCGTTCATCAGGCCCACGATGCTCAGGCGCCGGGCCAGCGTGCGCAGATCCTCCTCGATCTGCGCCAGCTGCAGGGCGGTCAGGTTGCGCGAGGGCACCGAGCAGGCCGAGTCGCCCGAGTGGATGCCGGCCTCCTCCACGTGCTCCATCACGCCGATCAGGCGCACGTCCTGGCCGTCGGCCAGAGCGTCCACATCCACCTCCAGGGCGTCCTCCAGGAACTTGTCCAGCAACACCTCGTGGCCTTCGGCCGCCCGGGCGGCCCAGGGGAACCAGCGATTGAGGTCGGTCTCGTCGAGCAGCACCCGCATGGCGCTGCCGCTCAAGACGTAGGAGGGGCGCAGCAGAACCGGGTAGCCCAGGGTGCGGGCCACCTCGCGCGCCTCCTCGAGGGTGCGGGCGATGCCGCCGGGGGCGATGGTCAGCCCCAGCTCCTGGGCCAGGTGGGAAAAACGCTCGCGTGACTCGGTGGCGTCGATGGCCTCGGGCTGGGTTCCCAGGATGGGGCTCTTGAGCTTATGGGAGAGCTTGAGCGGGGTCTGCCCGCCCAACTGCAGGATGACCCCTTCGGGCTGCTCGCGCTCGAGGATGGCGCTCACCGAGGCCAGCGTGATCGGCTCAAAATAGAGGCGCGAGGAGATGTCGTAGTCGGTGGAGACAGTCTCAGGGTTGGAGTTGACCAGGATGGCCTGCAGGCCGCGCGCGCGCAGGGCCTGGGCGGCCTGCACGCACATACAGTCAAACTCCACGCCCTGTCCGATGCGGTTGGGTCCGCTGCTCAAGATGACGATTTTGCGCCCCTCCAGGGGGGTCCAGTCGCCGCTGCTCTCGCAGGAGGAGTAGAAGTAGGGCGTCCGGGCCGGGAACTCGCCAGCGCAGGTATCCACCGCCAGGAAGTTGACCGGACCGCCCGGGTCCAGGCCCATGCGCCGGCGCGCGGCCGGGTCGTCAGGAGGGTGGGCCAGGCGGTCGATCTGGTTGACGAACCAGGGATCGATCCCCGAGATCTCGGCCACCCGGGCCGCCGGCATGCCGTCTTGCAGGGCGTAGCGCACGTAGAAGAGGCGCTCGGGAGTGGGGATGCCCAGTGCCTGGTCGGGGGCGAGCTGGCCGTATTCGTCGCGATGGCGGTCATCCAGGCCGTCGTAGCCCTGCTCGAGCGAGCGGTAGCCCTTCTGGAGCGCCTCCAGGAAGGTGCGCCCGATGGCCATGGTCTCGCCCACCGACTTCATGCTCGGCCCCAGCCGCTTGACCGCGCCCGGGAACTTGTCGAAGGCAAAACGCGGGATCTTGACCACCACATAGTCCAGCGAAGGCTCGTAAGAGGCCGGCGTGCAGCCGGTGATGTCGTTGGTGATCTCGGGCAGGGTCAGTCCCACCGCAAGCTGGGCGGCGATCTTGGCGATGGGGAAGCCGGTGGCCTTGGAGGCCAGCGCGGAGGAGCGCGACACGCGCGGGTTGGCCTCGATGCATACCATCCGGCCGCGGCTCGGATCCACCGCAAACTGGATGTTGCAGCCCCCGGTCTCCA
>QWHO01000208.1 GCA_021404945.1 bacterium CPR1 | reverse complement strand
CACCAGCGGCAGCTTCTCCATGCGCCGAAACAGGCGCACCATCCGCTCGGCCGTGCTCAGACCGATGCCCAGCTCTTCGCGGCAATAGTCGCCCGGGTTGGAGTAGCCCAGCGCCGAGTAGCCCTTCTTCTGCAGCATCGGCGCCAGCGCTTCCCCCAGCCGCAGGCTCAGTCGCGCCTCGGCGTGGGACAGCTTCCATATCTCGGTGTCCAGGAACAGCCCGCCCATGCTCCGATCGATGCCACGCATGGTCTGCCGGTCCGGCACCTCGAGGGCACCGGGCTCGACCGTGGGGGATGGCTCGAGCACGTAGAGCATATTTCAAGTATACCCGGGTTGGGCCGGCATGTCCAATCGGGCAGTGGTGAATAATGGCTTTGTAGAGCCATTATTGTGGCGTGTCAGGAGCGTGTTTGCCGGGCTTCTGAGGGGTGTGGGAGGGGAAAATCGCTCAAGACGCTCTGGAGGGCCAGGATGGGCGGGTTTTGCGGGTTTGGGGTGGGTGCCGGCGGTCGGGTCTCACTGACGAGAGACTGCCGAGGAGGGACGAGAAATTTCTTGAAGGTCGGGCCAACGCCCGTCCCAGGTCCGCACTTCTAGCCTCGCGCACAGCCTGCTCTTCGGCCAGCCTGGCTTCCGTTTACTCGAGCCGCCAGACCGGTAAGATCGATCCGGTCCGACACTTGTGCCAGGATAAACCCTGGATCGATCCGAAGCCCATGCCTCCGTCAAGATGACACTCTCTGTCACCGGCCCGATCCATACTGGGGCTTGGACCATACAAAATTCGGGGAGGCGATCTCTATGCCAGGAACCACGACTCGAACCAACCTGACTCTGGATGTGCTTCGCACCGCCGTGAGCAGCTCAGCGGCGGCCTTTCGGTGCCGCAGACGCCTGCAGGCGGGCGGGGGTCTGGGAGACAAGGTGTTCCCGCCCACGTTTGCCGGGGCACTCTACGCCGAGGAGTCCAGGCGCGTTCCCGGGCGGGACGAGCCCGTGCACTGCGTGTTGCTCGACAGCGTCCAGAGCCAGGCCAACCGAATGGAGTCGGCGCTGCAGGACGCGGTCGACTCCGGAAAGCTCAAGCTTCCTATCCTGGTGGTGGACTTCTCAGAGCACGATCCGACCGGGGATGAGAAGGCGGACAAGGACAGACTGACCGACGCCGTGGGGAAAGTTACCAGCTTGCAGCTCCCGCATCGCATGGCGGACGCAATCCTGCGCGACAGCCTCCTGGACGGCAAGGAGTTTCGCAAGTCCACGCGGGGAAAGGCCCTCAACCATGTGAGTCAGTTGAACGCCACGGCGCTGTTCGAGCTGTGTCCCACGGCGCTCGTTTTCGGCATGTGGGATTCCACCGGCCCGAAAGGAGGGCTTGGGCCGAAGTTCGAGCGTTCTATGGTCTCCGAGATCGTCGGGATCGGTGCCGAGGTTGGTGGTCTCCTCCGGGGAGTCCGGCGCGATCCGCTGGAAATCCGCTCCGCCGTCAAAGTGGTACCGAAGAAGGACGGCTCCTATGTGGTGGCCGACGACGCCAAGACGAAAGGAGCCACCGAGCCCTCGAAGGTCAACCACAGCAGTGTGCCCTTCCCCAAGACGCGTGACCGCAAGACTGACGAAAACAACTGGTCAGGAGTCACTGTCGAGTATGCCGAGCAGATCACGACACTGTCCCTCATCGCCCTGCGCAGGCTTCGCTTCCCCGTGAACGGCATCACCAGGCCCGAGCTGGATGTGGCCGCACGCACGGTGCTGACCGCTCTCGGCTTGTGCGCGGCCACACTGGCCTTCGAGTCGGGTGTCGGGCTGCGCTCCCGCTGCCTGCTCTGGCCCGAGGGGGAGATGGAATGGGAGTTGCTGGACCGACCGGGAGCCCCTCCGAGACAGTTCTCTATAACCGGTGACGAAGCGGTGGAGTTGCTCAAACAGGCGGTCGCCGCAGCTCGAAGCGCCGGCCTGCCATGGGAGGAGACTCCTCTCGTCCTAAAGCCATCGCCGGAGTTGCTGAAGCTGGTCCGGCTGAGCCAGCTCGAGGCCACGAAAGAAGAAGCGGGGGAGTGAGATGCTTGCGATTGGCATACGCTACCTCAATGGCTTTGCCGCGGCAGCAGAGCCAGGGGACTATGATCGGGTAGAGTGGCCGCCGCACCCGGGCCGGGTTTTCATGGCTCTGGCCGCGGCGCACTTCCACTCCGAAGGCGGGCCCGAGGAGCGCGCGGCGCTGCTCTGGCTGGAGCGGCTGGGGCCACCCGCGGTGCACGCCCCGGGAGCCACTCCGCGAGCCGTCGTGCTCCATTACGTCCCGGTCAATGACCGTGCGGGCCCATCGAAGGCGTTGCTGCACTCGCTGCCCCTGACCCGGGACCGTCAGCCTCGTAGTTTTGCGCGCGCCTGGCTAGACCAAGACACCGCATTCATGCTCTGGGAAGCAGAGCCTGAGGGTCCGGTCAGGAGTGCGTTGGAAACCCTCTGCTCCAAGGTTTCGCGGTTGGGCCACTCCATGTCCCTGGTGCAGATGTGGCTGGCGCAGCCGGAGGACGCGTCGGCACCCAACTGGATCCCGGACGACGGGCGTGCCACCCTCCGAATGCGCTTGGCCACCGAGGGCACTCTCGGCGAGTTGGAGCGACGCTACAATGCGGGCGCGGTTGAGCACTACGCGAGCCTGAAGGTGGCCGAGGCCGACGATTCGGACAGCCGGCTCCAGAAGGAGGCCCGAAAGAGGTTGAAGGAAGAGTTCGCCGACGGCCCCCCGATGCGATTACGACCCAATCTTCCCTTCTACCAGGGCTACGCCCCACCCGCGCCGCCCGCACCCCCGGCTGGCCGCGGAACCACCTTCGCGCCCCAAATGCTGGTTTTTCGGCTGGAAGCCGAGGCGGCGCCTTACAGACACCTCGACCTCCAGTCGGTCCTGGCCATCACGCAGCGCTGGCGCGAGGCGCTCTGTAGCCAGAGCAACGACTCGTCCTCTTCGGTCCGGTCTCTCCTCAGCGGGCACGACCCGGCCGGCGCGCCTCTCGAGCAGGCCCATCTGGCTTTCGTTCCGCTTGGCTTCGTTGGCAACGATCACGCTGACGGGCGGCTGCTGGGGATGGGATGCGCTCTGCCCCGCGAGCTGCCGGTCGAGGATCGTCGTGGCTTGCTGGAGTCCCTGGCGCGGGTGCCCGTGCTCAAGCTTGGGCGGCTTGGCGTCTGGAAGCTCAGGGCGGAGACGACTTCTAGCCCGCCCTACGCGCTGCGCTCTGACACCTGGACCGCCCATCCTCGCGGAGCCCGGATCTGGGGCAGTGTGACGCCCGTAGTCTACGATCGACATCCCAAGGGACGCACCAAGAAGGAATACCTCGAGGAGGTGGCCGGCATGATTCGCCAGGCCTGCGCTCGCACCGGATTGCCTGCACCCGCAGAGGTGGTGGTGCTGCCGGTCTCGACCCACCTCGGAGTGCCCACTGCAGGCGCGTTCCCCCGCCTGCAGCGCAAGGACGGTAGCTTGAGGCGACAGACACACGCCCTCCTGATCTTCGATGACCGTATCTGCGGTCCGCTCCTGCTGGGGGCTGGGCGTTACCGGGGATACGGATTTTTCCGTCCATTGAATGAAATGGGAGGGGATTGACCCATGAGCCCGATGCCGAGCTTTGGCGAGTTCTTCAGTGCTCTCTGGGATTACGAGCCCTTTCCCTGGCAAGACTCCCTGGCCCACAGAATTCAGGACGGCCGCTGGCCCGAGATTCTGGACCTACCGACTGCGGCCGGGAAAACAGCTTGCATCGACGCGGCCATCTTCGCCCTCGCCTCCCAGGCTGACAGGCCCGTGGGGGAGCGGACGGCTCCACGACGCATCTGGTTCGTCGTCGATCGCCGCATCGTCGTGGACGAGGCCCATGATCGCGCCGAGAAAATCGCGCACCGGTTGCGCACATCGAATCATGGCCCTCTGAAAGCGATCGCAGAGCGTCTGCTCCAGATCGGCGGCACCGAGCGTCCCTTGGCGGTCGCACGGCTGCGGGGAGGAATCCTGCGCGACGATGGTTGGGGACGGATTCCCTCGCAACCGGCGGTGATCACCTCGACGGTAGATCAGGTAGGCTCTCGCCTTCTTTTTCGCGGATACGGCTATGGACAGCTCAGTGCGCCCATTTTCGCCGGACTTGCGGCCAACGACAGCCTGATCATCCTCGATGAGGCTCACTGCTCGGTGCCTTTTTTTCAAACTTTACGAGCCATTGAAGGCTATAGAGCGCCAGCCTGGGCCGAGGTTCCATTGCGTAACCCCTTCGCCTTTGCAGTCCTGTCGGCCACGCCGCCCGCCGATACTCCCGCCGGCTCCGTCTTCCCCGGGGACGAAAGGGAGGCCGCGCTCGCTCATCCCACCCTGGACGCTCGCCTGAACGCTTCTAAACCCGTTGAAAGGAAGCTTCTGAAAAGCGAGCGCGGAAAGGCCGTTGACCCCCTGGTAGAGGCAGCAGCCCAGCAGGCTTTGGAGTATGTCCGGCAAGGCCGGGCCCGTGTGGCGGTGATCGTCAATCGAGTGCGGACGGCCGGCGACATCGCCGGACTGTTGCAGGGAAATGGCCGTGCCGAGGTCGTCCTGTTAACCGGCCGACTGCGGCCCTACGAGCGGGATCGGGTCGTGGCAAACTGGAAGCCCTATCTGCGGGCCAACTCTCCGCAGCCCCCTTCCAAGCCGGTCATCTTGGTGTCCACACAGTGCATCGAGGTGGGCGCTGACTTCAGCTTCGACGCCATGATCACGGAGTGCGCCAGCCTGGACGCCCTGCGCCAGAGGTTCGGTCGTCTCAACCGGATGGGACTGCCAGGCCTGTCGCCTGCCAGCATCCTGATCAGAACTGAGGACACCGAGCCGGATCGGCCTGACCCTGTCTACGGAGAGGCCATGGCCCGCACCTGGGAGCTTCTCGGGCACTACGAGGAATTGGACTTCGGCTTCAATGTCCTCGATGCGACCCTCGCCGACGTTGAGGATCTGACGCCCTGCCTGGCGCCCAGACCCGACGCGCCGATCCTGCTGCCTGCGCATCTGGACCTCCTCTGCCAGACAGCTCCCAAACCGGTGCCCGAGCCTGAGATTTCCCTATACCTGCACGGGAAAGAGCGGGGGGCGCCCGAGGTCCGTGTCTTGTGGCGCGCCGACCTCCTGGAGGACGAGACGAGCACGTGGAGGGAGACCATGGCCCTCTGTCCACCCTCCAGTGGCGAGACCCTGGCCGTGCCTCTCTACCAGTTAAGACGCTGGCTTGCCCAACAACCAGGAGGGGTCGACCAGGGAGAGGATCTTGAAGGAATACCCGCCCCCGAACCGACCATGGTTTCAAAGGGCAGGCCCTGCCTGCTCTGGCGAGGCCGCGAGAGGTCGCAAGTCTGCAGGGAGCCAGAGGAGATCCTCCCCAACGAAACTGTGGTCCTGCCTGCGACCTATGGTTATGAGGGTGTCGGGCAGGTATCCGTCTTCGAGGCCCTGGGTGCCGCTCAGCTGGACCTCTGGGAACCCGCGCGGGTGCCCACGGGGATGCCGGTCGGCCTCAGGCTGCAGCGCGACGTGCTGGCTCCCTGGTCGGCGTGCCAGCCGCTTCAGGACTTGCTGGAGGTTGCCGAAGACCCTGCCTGGGAAAGGGAGCGGCTTCAGGAGGCGATCAGCCACCTCCTGGCCTACCAGCCTGCAGACGAGGAGGTCATGCCCCCGTCCTGGTGGCTGGAAATTCTGGGTAAGGTCAGATTGTCGGGCGCCGAGCAGCATCCATCCGGGGGGCTCATTCTCTTCGGGCGGCCTGGGAAGGTCTTCGAGACCGACCTGTATGCCGATGATGACGATCTAACCTCGGCCGCCGACGGGGAAGTGAGTCTGAGCAGGCACACCGAGTCGGTGGAGGCTGCCGTTGCCAAGATGGCAACCCGCTGCCTGTCCGACGATTATCTGGAGCCGCTGTTAGGAGCTGTCCGGTGGCACGACGCGGGCAAACTGGACCGAAGGTTCCAGGTGCTGCTCCGTCAGGGGGACGAGCTTGCGGCCCTGTCGGGTGAGCCGCTGGCAAAGTCCCGCTCGATACCTAGCTCCCCGGCCCGTCGCCGGGGCATCCGTGAGTCCTGCGGACTGCCGGGGAATTTTCGGCACGAAATGCTGTCTCTCCAACTGGCCTCGCGGTCGGGGACCTTCCCGAATGAGTGGCGCGACTTGGTGCTGCACTTGATCGCCAGCCATCACGGTCACGGCCGCCCATTCGCTCCGGTCTGCATCGATTCCAAGGCACCGGAGGTCTCCGGGACAATTGGAGACCTCTCTATAGAGCTGAAGTCAGAGACGAGGGAAGGCCTGACGCCGACCCATCGGGCCGACTCGGGAGTCAGCGAGCGCTTTTGGCGTCTGACGAGACGGTACGGTTGGTGGGGTCTTGCCTATCTCGAGGCCATCGTCCGACTGGGGGACTGGTATGGAAGCCAGAATGTCATTGCAGAAAGCAGGAGGCAGGAGTATGCAAGCGTCTGAGCTGGTGCTGGACGGACTCGACGGCACCAATCCGCTCGGGTTCCTGGCTGCTCTCGGCACCCTGGCGGTGGTCCGCGACACCGAAGCCAGGCTGGGCTGGCAGAGGTCCGCCGCCACCTGGCATCCGGTCCTCTATGATCATCCCGCTGCGGCACCACAAGCGCTGTGCGAAGTGTTGAGCCAGGCTTTAAAGGGCCGCGTGGTAGACGAGAGAGCGGACGAAGCGCGAAGGGACCGTCAAAAGGAGTTTGAGGTAGCCAGGAAGGCCGTCGCCGACCAGATCAAGGAGATCAAGAGTCGCGGGCTTCGAGGGAAGGAGCGCAGGGAAGCCTTTGACAAGGAAGTTGCTCCTCTGGAGCGGTCCCGCGAGGCAAAACGAGGGGCGTGGCTGGCAGCACTGAAGGAGGCGGCCCCGCGCCCCGAGCTTGCGCTCGGCCAGAAAATTGACTGCGAGGCTCAGGAGTTCCGAGGTTATGCAGAAGGGTTCCTGGCAGACTCCGGTCCGGGCAACCGCGAAACCCTGGATCTGCTTGCGGCCTTCGGCAGCGACGCCTGCCTGATGGACAAATCTGAGCGGATCCGCGCCACGCCGTTCTGTTTCATTACAGGATCCGGGCACCAGTATTTCCTGGACACTGTCTTGCAGTTGCTCAGGGTAGTGACCCCGGAGCGAGTCCATGCTGCACTTTTCGAGCCGTGGGCCTATCGCGACGAGAAGCTCTCAATGCGCTGGGATCCCATCGAGGATCGTCGATACGCCCTGATGGACCGCGATCCCACGGCCAGCGACAACAAGAGCCGCACCGTCTGGATGGCCAACTTATTGGCTTATCGAGGGCTCTGCCTCTTACCTTCCGCGCCGGGCAGGAAGGGCCTGAGCACCACAGGGTGGAGTCAGGGATCGTGCTTCACGTGGCCGATCTGGGACGGGCGACTCGGGCCCGATTGTGTTCGCTCTCTCCTCCAACTGAAGGAGTTGCTCGAGCCCGACTTGCATCGAGCCAACCTTCAGGCGCGGGGAATCGCGGCGACGTTCCGGTCCCGGCGAATCCAGGTGGGCAATCCGCCCTTGCACAAGTTGAATTTCAGCCCGGCAGTGGGGCTATGACGCATCAGTAGGCCTGCTGTTGGCTCGACGAAGTTGCCTGGGCTCCCGACACCCCAGCTAGTTCGTAGAGGAATGGGCTGGGGGGAATTCCAACTTGCCAAGAAACGGTTCCTCTCTCGCGAATTCTCGTCAGTGTTCGGAGACAGGCCAACACTCCGAGCTGGGGATTACCTGCCCCCGCTTAAATCCCCACTCAACCGCCCCTCCCGCACACCAAAAACGCCTGCGAAGCTGACCTCCTCCCCGGTCACCTCCCCCCAGTGCCGGGCGTACCTCTCCACCTGCTCGGCATACCGGCGCACCAGCGCGTCCACCTTCTGGCGGTCGGTCTTGTAGTCCACCAGCTCCCAGCCCTCGCCAGTGTCGAGGGCCAGGTCGAGGATGCCAAAGACCATCTTGCCTTCCTCGGCAAGCACGCCGAAAGGAACCTCCACCAGGCGTCGCTCGGCCGAAAGGGCGCGCGTCCAAAGCTCGCTTTGCTTGACCTTCTCGATGGTCCTCAGAGCCTGGGGGATGAGGTCGACGAGCTCGGGAGTGTCGAGCACATACCACTCGGCCAGGCGCTGCAAGTCGGAGCGACTGAGCGAAGGGGTGCGCATGACCTGCTCGAGCAGGCGGTGGATCAGGTCGCCCCACATGGCGCCGGAGTCGGGGCGCTCGGCGTTGGGTGGGGCCGGGGGAATCCAGACGTGCAGGGATCCTTCGGAGCACTCGGCGCGCACCGATGTGCGCCTCCAACTCGGCAGCCGGGCCGCCTCTCTCTCCGCCCTCCAGCGGCAGCGGGCCTCGTCCAATCCGTCGGCGCTCCCCGGCTCGACTTCTGCCTCGACGCGAGGGAGCTCGGCCAGCTCCTCGGAAACGAACGCCTCCAGCGGCGCCCAGGGCCGCCGGGCGGAGCCGTGGGTGCCGGTCCAGCGGCTGACGACCAGGAGCTCTCGCGCGCGGGTGGCGGCGACATACAACAGGCGGGTGCGCTCGGCCGCGAGGTAGCTCAGCTCGGCCTGTTGGTGCTGAGGCCAGTCGGCGGGCTGGGCGAAAACCTGCCACATGTTGCGAATCGACATGAACGCCTGGGCTGCGCGCCCGGAGCGAACCACGCGGGTCTTGGCACGCAGCTCGGAGCCGCCGGTGGGGGAGGCCAGGAAGACGACCCGCGCCTCGAGACCCTTGGCCTGGTGAAGGTTCATCACGCGCACGACGTCCTTACGGCCCACGTCGAGCGCGGGGGGCTGGTCGCGCTGCAGTCGAATCTCGCGCAAGGCGTCGGGGAGCAGCAGACCGGTCTTCCCCAGCCGGCGGATCTGGTCGGCCACCCGGTAGAGCTCGGCGGCCTCGGAGGGGCCGCCCGGTCGGGACGCGGCCCGCGCCACCAGGCCGGTCTCCTCGAGAATGCGCTCCACGGCGGCTCCCAGAGGGAGGGTGCGCACCCAGGCGCGCATCGTCCGCAGGCGCTCGAGGGCGTCGTTGACTGCGCTTTCTCCCGGGCCCTCCCACCAGGTGAAGGCTCCCCCGGCCTGGCGGTGGCGAAAGAGGGTGTCGTCGTCGAGCCCGAAGAGCGGGCCGCGCAGCATGCCTACCATGGCTACCTGGTCGCGCGGGTCGCCCAGCACGGTCAAGAGCTCGAGCAGAGTCTCCACGGGCTCGGTGCCCTCGGAGCGGCGCCCGGTCACCTCCACGGGCACGCCTCGCACCTCCAGGGCGTGGGCGTAGTGGCTCAGGTCGTCGCGCCGGACGGTCAGGACCAGGAAGTCGCCCCAGCGATAGCCCCGCTTGAGCACGGCGGCGCGGATCCACTCGGCGATTCGGGGTGCCTCGCAAGCGGCGGCGTCCTGGTAGCGGTAGCACGACTCGCTGAGCGAAAAGACTCGCCCCTCGCCCTCTCGCATGGACGTGAGCGGTGAGAAGGCGGCCTGCTCGGGGCTGCCCAACAGCAATCCCTGAAAGACGCGGTTGCTCCAGTCGCAGAGCGCGGGGAGCGAGCGAAAGGAGGCGCACAGGCGCACCACGGGGCCGAGCCGGTCGGCCACCAGGCTATAGGTGTCGATGTCGGCGCTCCGGAAGCGGTAGATGGACTGCTTGGGGTCGCCCACCACGAACAGGGCTCCCGGGCGCAGGCGAAGACGGGTCCAGTCGGTCTCGTCCTGGCCGGGCTCGGCGGCCAGCCAGAAGATCACCTCGGCTTGCAGGGGGTCGGTATCCTGGAACTCGTCCACAAAGAGAAAGCGGTAGCGGCTCTCGCGCGTGCAAGGATGGTGACGCAGCAGCTCGACCGCGCGGGTGACCAGGTCGCCGAAGCTTACCAGCCCGCGCCGACGGCGCTCTGCTGTGTAGCGCTCGCGAACGAGCAAGAGAAACTGAACGCACTCGAAGTACAGGAAGGCGCGCCACTGCTCCAGGAACGAGAGCACCACGCGCGTGCGGAAACCCTCGACCCGCTCGAGCACCCGCTCACGCACCGCCAGTTGCTCCGCCCGCGTCGGCGCCCAGTACTTCATCACCATCTTGGGCGTGCGCTCCCATTCGGCCAAAAGCTGCACCAGGTCGAAGAGCTTCCCGCGGTTGGCGCTGCGCCAGCGATCCAGAAACCGCCTACCCCGGATTTGAATGTTGCAGGTGGTTCTGGGGTCCACCGGCTCGGGCAGCAGTCCCTCGAGCTCCAGAGCAAAGGCGTCCACCGGCTCCCAGACCAGCGCCGGAAGCTCGACCTCGATGGCCGGAAAGGAGGCGTCGGGATGGTTGCACACGGTCCCCAGGGCCTCCAGCAGCTCCTCTGGCTTGATCCAGGAAAGCGCCTTGAGCAGTCGATGACCGGCCGGCTCCTCCAGAGTGCGGCAGAAGACCAGGTGGCGCAGGCTCTCGTCCTCGCCATCCTCCAGCTCGCGAAAGCCCGGCGAGATACCGGCCCGGGTGGGGTGCTCGCGAAGCAGCCCGGCGCAGAAGGAGTGCAGCGTTCCCAGGAACATCCGGTCGAGGTCGGCCAGAGCCTGGTGCAACCGGGAGCAG
>QWHO01000207.1 GCA_021404945.1 bacterium CPR1 | reverse complement strand
CGGGCCAGGAACGCGACCGAGAAGAGGATGACGAAGGAGAAGGAGATGAAAGTCACGGGGAGGCTTGCGGGCGATTCGGCTCGCTCGAGGACGATCCTGCGCCACTGATCAGTGCCGGGCCAGGTGGAGATTTCTGCGTGATGACAACGGCGAGGAGGAGGGGGTTAAGATATTCGACCTGGTGCTGCGCAGCCAGGAGCGGGGATTGGAGCGCTTCCAGTGCGCCTTCGAAAAGTGCCTGGCGGGGCCTTCCCCCTGACAGCGCCAAGGCGGCTCTCGAGTCGGCCTTCATCAACCGCAACCTTAAAGACGGCGGCGATGTTCCAGCCTGCGCAGCTCCGCGTCCTCAGCGCTTTCCGGCTCTTTGCCCTCGCGCGTGCCGCTTCATTGGCAACTGACAAGCTCTTCCGACTCCTCCCGACAGACCCATTCCCCAAGAGGACCGGGCCAGGCCTGCGAGTAACTCTCCGGGATGAAGACTCTCATGACCCTCCTGGCTCTCTTGCTGCTGACCGCAGGATGCAGCTCCTCCACCTCCAGCTCTGAAGGGTCCCGGGATGAACGGGTCGATATCCGAGCTGGCTCGGTGCGGGCCCAGGATAACGCTGATGGCGACCGGGTCGACATCCGAACCGGATCCGACGGGGTCTCGGTGCGGGCCCAGGATAACGCTGATGGCGACCGGGTCGACATCCGAACCGGATCCGACGGGGTATCTGTGCGGACCCAGGATGGCGCCGATGGCGACCTGGTCGATGTCCGAACCGGCTCCGACGGAGACCAGTCGGTGACGGGCGGAGGCGCTCGGGTGCAGGTCAATCAGGACGGGGTGCAGGTGGAGGGTGGCTCGGCCCGGGTACGAACCGGTCCGGGAGGCGTGTCCATCAATGCCGGCGGCACCAGCGTCAACCTGGGTGAGGGCGGGATCGGGGTGAACGTTCCCGGGGCCCGGGTTGACCTGGGCCAGGAAAGCCTGGGGGTGAACGTCGACATTCCTGAGCCAGCGTGCTGGTGGATACCGATCTGGTCGCCGTCGAGCTGCCCGAGATCGATATCCCTGGCGTGGTGGTGAAAGAGGGGCCCAAGAAGGTGGTTTACGCGGTATCGGGGGACGTGCTGTTCGACTTCGACAGCGCGGAGATCCGTCCCAGCGCCGAGCAGGCTCTGGCGCAGATCGCCGAGTCGATGAGCGAGCGTTATCCGGACAAGAGAATCCG
This sequence comes from bacterium CPR1, assembly GCA_021404945.1. GTDB lineage: Bacteria > Vulcanimicrobiota > Xenobia > Xenobiales > QWHO01 > QWHO01. Next base: position 10,459 of record QWHO01000207.1, on the reverse strand, counting down.
GATCGAAGGCCACACCGATAACAAAGGCAGCGACTCCTACAACCTCAAGCTCTCCAAGCGCCGCGCCGAGGCCGTGCGCGCGTGGCTGGAGGGCGAAGGGGGATGGAACGCAGAGCAGGCCCAGGTGGTGGGCCTGGGTGAGACCCATCCGGTGGCCCGGAACCAGCGAACGGATGGGCGTGATGATCCGGCCGGACGGCAGCTGAACCGACGGGTCGAGATCGTGGTCCTCAAGTGAGGTCCTCGCTGCCATCCTCGCGCCACTGACGGGCGGCCTCGACCAGGGTCTCGCGCAGTCCGCCCTTCAGCTCGATCTCCACGAAGTCGAGCCCGTCAAGCACCCAGCTGGCCAGTCGCCCGAGGCACAGGTGGTAGTAAACGTGGCGTCCGTCGCGTCGCTCCTCCACCAGGCGGTGGGCCCGCATCAGACCCAGGTGCTGCGAGACACGGGGACGGCTGATGCCCACCAGCGCCTGCAAAGTTCCCACGTCTTTCTCGCCGTGGCGCAGCTCTTCCACGATGCGAATTCGATCAGGGTTGGAGAGCACCCCGAACAGATTGGCGAGCTCGCGTGCCGCGACTCTTCTTGCTGGCATAAGTATATAATTTCGCACTTATGCAAGAATCTCCTGCGTCGCTCGCGAATCAGGGTGGCGGAGTCGAACTGACCCCTTCCAACGGCACCCGAAAGCTGAAGCGCGAGCCATTGCCCGGGATGCTGTGGAGCTGCACCCTGCCCCCGTGCGCTTCCACCAGCGCCTTCACGATGGGAAGTCCCAGCCCTGTGCCTCCCGTAGCCCGACTGCGACTCGCGTCGAGCCGCACGAAACGCTCGAAGATGGCTTCTTGCTGAGCGAGAGCAATGCCGGGACCGTCATCCTCCACCTCCAGGAACGCCCAGCCAGGCTTCTCGTAGACGCGCACGCGCACCGCGCCCGGGGAATAGCGCAGGGCATTCTCGACCAGGTTCGAGGCAGCTTGCAGCAGGCGCTCGCGGTCGCCCTGAAGGCAAACCGCCGCCGGGCTGTGAAACTCCAACGTGCGATCAGGATGGCTTCGCCGACTGCGCTCTACCAGCTCCTGGGCCAGCACGTCCAGCCTTACCGGCTCGGATCGCATGGGCAGCTTCTGGTCGGCCCAGCTGAGAGCCAGCAGGTCCTCCACCAGACGGGTCATGCGCTCCACCTCTCGGGCCATTTCCTCGGCCACCTCCTGGCGCACGTCGCTCGGGAGCTCACGGGCCAACAGGTCGATGTCGGTGCGGATCACCGTCAGGGGATTGCGCAACTCGTGCGAGGTATCAGCCAGCAGGCGCTGCTGGCTCTCGAGCAGGCCCTGCACCCGCGCCAGCAGAAGGTTGAGCAGTCGGGCCACCGAGCCGACCGCGTCCTGGGGCGGACTCGACTCCGGCACGCGACGCGAGAAGTCGCCCGTCTCCAGGATGTCCCGGGCCACCTGGGCCAGTCGCTTCAAGGGACGCAGACCCTGCCGCAGCACCGCCCAGATGGAGGCCAGGGCCAGCACCAGCCCGGCCAGGCTGGCCAGGAGCAGACCGGTGACCGAGCGTTTCAAGCCTTCGTGAGCCAGGTGCAGCGACTCGCCCACCTTCAGGAAGCCTGTTCCTTCCCGCAAGGTGATGGGACGCACCAGCATTCGCACCGGGGTGCCGCGCAACTGGCTGGTGAAGGTCGCGCCGACCGGCTCGGCGGGCAATGGCTCCAGCTCGAGCCCCGAGGAGGCCAGGCGCACGCGACCATGTTCGTCCACCAGTTGGAAGAACACCTCGGGGTCGTAACTGCCCGGGGGGGTCTCAAAGGATCCTATCTCGCGGGCCAGGACCTGAGCGCGCAGGTCGAGAGTCTCGTCCACTTCGGCCACGACCGCCTGGCGCAAAGCCCGGTAGTGAGCCAGGGTGACCAGCGCAAATGCCAACGTCAAAACCAGTCCCAGCACCAGGGTGAGGCGCTGCCTCAGAGTCAAGGATGCTCGCGCAGGGCGTAACCGAAGCCCCGCACCGTCTGGATCAGACGGCTGGTCCCTCCGGCCTCGGTCTTCTCCCGGATCTTCTTCACATTGACATCCACGATGTTGGATTCACCCATGTGGTCGAATCCCCAGACGGCCTCGAAAAGCGCCTCGCGGCTGAGCACCTGACGCGGGTGACGCATGAAGTGCTCGAGCAGCTGATACTCCCGGGGCGTGAGCGCGATGGGCTGGCCGTTGCGAGTCACCGTCATGGCCGCCTGGTTGAGCACCAGATCCTCAAAACGCAGCACCGCCTCGGGATCTTGCGAGGGGGCCCAGGAGGCACGCCGCAACAGGGCCCGCATCCGGGCCAGCAGCTCCTCGATGGCGAAAGGCTTGATCAGATAGTCGTCGGCCCCACTCTGCAGCCCGGCCACCCGGTCCTCCACCCGATCGCGGGCCGTCAGCATCAGCAGGGGGACCTGGGAGCGCTCGCGGATCCACTCGGCCACCTGCAGGCCGTCCATCCCCGGCAACCCGACATCCAGGATGACCAGGTCGGGCTGCAGGGCCTCGAACTGCTCACACCCCGCCAGGCCATTGCTGGCCGTTTCTACCCCATAACCCTCGAAGGCCAGGCGGCGCCGCACCGAGGAGAGCACAGCGGGATCGTCTTCGATCAGCAAGATCAGGTCACGGTCACGTTCGGGCACGGCTCAAGTGGTCTGACTCCACCCGGGGGGTTCCTCGCAGGCTTATGCAGAACCGCCTGTCAGGCGACCAGCGGCGGCGACTCCAGGCGCGCTCGACGTCGACGGGGAAACAGAGCTATCAGCCAGCCAGATCCTCGCGTGCGCGGTAAGCTCCAGCCGCCTCGGGCTTATCGGGAAGCTTTGCGGTAGGGGGCTTGGAGGGGAAAATCTTTGGAGGTCGCCCGGGGGCCGGCTCCCACCGCGTGCCATTCCTGGGCCCCCGCGGCAAACCCGTCCTCTGCTCTTCATCCGATCTTCATCCTCCTGGCAGGGCATTTTCACGAAGACATGTGAGTATGTATGCACGGATTAAGATGTGTAGGACGGAATCAATGCAACTCTTGAGCTCTTCGGCCCCCCGAGGGCCGCACCCCAAGGACTACCTGGCCTCACTGGTGGTCTTTCTGGTGGCGCTGCCTCTGTGCCTGGGTATTGCCATCGCCAGCGGCCTCCCTCCGGCGGCGGGCCTGATCACCGGCATCATCGGAGGACTGGTGGTCGGATTCCTGGCCGGCTCTCCCCTTCAGGTCAGCGGACCGGCTGCGGGGCTGGCCGTCATCGTGTGGGAGCTGGTCCATCGCCACGGGACCGGGGCCCTGGCCCTCATCATCCTGCTGGCCGGCCTGATCCAGCTGTTGGCTGGCCTGTTGAAGCTGGGACGCTGGTTCCAGGCGGTCTCGCCCTCGGTGATCGGGGGAATGCTGGGGGGAATTGGCGTGCTCATCTTCGCCAGCCAGTTCCACGTCATGGTGGATGACAAGCCGCGCGGCTCGGGACTGGCGAACCTGGCCTCCATCCCCGAAGCCATCTCCAAGGGGGTCTTCCCCATGGACGGCACCAGTCACCACCTGGCCGCCATGCTCGGCCTGCTTACCCTGACGGTTCTGGTTGTCTGGAACCGCTTTCACGGCCTCTCCCGGTCGGTGCCCGCTCCCCTGGCCGCGGTGGTGGTCGCCACGCTGGCCGCCGTCGCCCTGGGACTGGACGTGCGCACCGTGGAGGTGCCCGCCAACCTCACCCAGAGCTTCGTGTTCCCCCACTGGACCCTGCTGACCAGCCAGGAGATCTGGCTGGAAGCGCTGGCTCTGGCTTTCATCGCCAGCGCCGAGACGCTGCTGTGCGCCTCGGCGGTGGACCAGATGCACAGCGGACCACGCACCCGCTACGACCGCGAGCTGATGGCCCAGGGAGTGGGCAACACCCTGTGTGGGCTGGTGGGCGGGCTGCCCATGACCGGCGTGATCGTGCGCAGCTCGGCCAACGTGCTGGCCGGAGCTCGCACCCGCTGGTCGGCCATTCTGCACGGCGTCTGGATGCTGGCCCTGGTGGTCGTCTTCCCGGGCGTGCTGCGCCTGATTCCCACCGCCGCCCTGGCCGCTATCCTGGTCTACACCGGCTACAAGCTGGTCAATCCCAAGAACATCAAAGCCCTGGCCCGCTTCGGCAAGAGTGAGGTGGCCATCTACTTCATCACCCTGGTCTCCATCGTCTTCACCGACCTGTTGCACGGCGTGCTGATCGGCATGGGCTGCTCGCTCATCAAGCTTCTGGCCCGCTCGAGCTACCTCGAGGCCGAGCTCAATCGGCTTGGTAGCAACCTGTATGAGCTGCGGTTGACCGGCTCGGCCACCTTCGTAACCCTGCCGCGCCTGGCTGAAGCTCTGGACCAGATTCCCGATGGAGCCACCGTGCACGTCTACCTCGACCAGCTCACCACCCTCGACCACGCCTGCCTGCAACTGATGCGCTCGTGGGACGACCGCCAGCGCTCGCTGGGCGGCAACCTGGTGGTGGAATGGCCCGAGCTGGAGACGCGGGCACGCCTCAAGCGCCCCGTCTTGCAGGCGGCCAGTTGAACTCGTAGCACGCGTCATCGGGACGTGGGACAACTTTCAGACCTCCCGGCCCGGTCGAAAAGCGAATGGGACCTCCCTTTTCGGCCGGGCCTGGCAGGTTCTTCACGAAATCTTCATCCCTTCGTCACGCCGTCGCCATCGGGGGCGGTCAGGATGGATCCGAATCCAATCAAATAAAGGCAGGACATCATGCAGAAGCTTCTCAACGGTCTGGTCGCTTTCCAGAACAGCGTCTTCGAGAACGAGCGCGAGCTGTTCTCGCGCCTGGCCACGGGCCAGAGCCCGGATACCCTGCTGATCACCTGCTCGGACTCGCGCATCAGCCCAGACATGCTCTTGCAGGCCCGGCCTGGCGAGCTCTTTGTGATGCGCAACGCGGGCAACATCGTCCCCCCCTACGGCCAGGGCGGAGGGGAGGCGGCCACCCTGGAGTATGCCGTGGCCGTGCTCAAGGTGAAGGACATCGTGGTGCTCGGACACTCCGACTGCGGCGCCATGAAGGCCCTGCTCTCCCCCGAGAGCGTGACCAGCCTGCCGGCGGTGGCCAACTGGCTGAGCCAGGCTGAGTCCACCCGGCGCGTGGTGGTCGACAACCATGGCGACCTGCCCAAAGAGGAGATGCTGGACAAGACCATCGGGCTCAACGTGCTGCGTCAGCTCGATAACTTGCGCACCCACCCGGCGGTGGCCTCGCGGCTGGAGAAGGGCGACCTGCACCTGCACGCCTGGGTCTACCGCATCAAGGACGGAACGGTGTTGGCCTTCGACGCCAGGTCGCGCAGCTACATGCCGCTGGCCGGCAAAGAGGTGGCTGTCGCGGGCTAAATCTGACGAACTCGCCGGAACTGCGTTCCAGCGAGTTTTGTTGGCACATTAGCGGAGCCTGACCTCCTGGATGCGCACGGTTTCCCCCTCGATCCGGTAGTAGAGCCGATAATCCCCGCAGCTGAGGCGGTAGCGACCATCCTTCAGGGCCAGGATGCGACGGGTGCGGTGGGGCAGGGGATCCACCTCGAGAATGGCCCGGGCTCGCTCGAACAGGGCTGGCTCGAGCTCGCAGCAGGCCACCACCTGGAAACGGGGGGTCAGATCCAGCTCTCCGAACCAGCCCGCTGCCTCGTCCGGGAAGGCGTCAAAGCGCGGGATGTAGGGCTTGATGTCGAGGATGGGAGTGCCTTCGAGCAGGTCGTGCTCGCCCAGGTAGAGGCGGTGGCCCTCGATGCCCAGCAGGGGGACGGCGCTCAGTCCCAGCGGGCAGGGACGGTGGGGCGAGCGGGTCGCGAACAGACCCTTGCGGCCGCCGCGCCCCCGCGGAGGCAGCACCCGGGCGCGCCAGCTCTGGTTCTTGTGAAACCACCAGATCAGCCAGATGCGGCTGAAGCCCTCCAGGTCTTGCAGCGCCTGCACCAGGCGGGGGTCGTCCTGGCGCATCTCCACCACGCCCTGCTCGCCCCCCTCGGGCTGGCTGGGAGCCTGATACTTGCTCGAGTAGCGGCTGCGCAGATAACCGATGGGCTGGCAGACCAGGGGATTCAGGGCGCGGCCACCAGGTGCTGACCGGCCGGGCTGCAGCAGCCCGACAAAGCCAGGGTCAGCTCGAAGTCGGCCAACAGGTTGGCGAGCACCTCGCGCACGCCCTCCTCCCCCGCCAGGGCCAGCCCGTAGACGAAGGGACGGCCCAGACAGACGGCCCGGGCGCCCAGGCAGAGGGCCTTGAAGAGGTCGGCACCGTGGCGGATGCCACTGTCGAAAAGCAACAAGAGCTTGTCACCCAGAGCCTGCGAGATCAAGTCGAGGGCATCCAGGGCGGTGATGGCTGCCGATAGGGCGGCTGGTCCATTGCGGCATTGTAGCCGGCGGGCCCGGGTCTGTCCACGGCTTTTTCGGAGCCCGGAACGTGTGTTCGTCGTGATCGGGCTCGCAAGCGGATCATGATCCGTTCTCGGGTCGGAGCCCGGAACGAGTGTTCGTCGTGATCGGGCTCGCAAGCGGATCATGATCCGTTCTCGGGTCGGAGCCGGGAACGAGCGTTCGTCGTGATCGGGCCTGGGCGGCGGGTGGGGGCGATCACGCGGCACAGGGGCCGAGCGGGCTCCACGCGAATAGGGGTTTCGATGCAGGTTCCCTCCCTCGGTTCCCCGCTCACTCCCTGGACGGCTCCCGCGCGGGCTGCCAGCGCTCCCGAGAACGCCTCGCCGGACCAGGTCATCCTGGGTGGCAACCTGAACGTCTCGCCGGCGCCGCGCACGGGGATCGAGGCAGCGGTGGCCTGGGCTCTCTGTCCCGCTCCGCTGGGGGGCGAGCTCGCCGCCCTGGCGACCGACCTGAAGGCAAGGGGATTTATCCTCAGCGACGGCAAGAATGTCGTATCCCCAGAAGGCCTCGACGGCTGGCCGGTAGGCGGGCTGCAGGTGAGCCAGGAAAGCTCCGAGCCAAAGAGTCCGTTCGCCGTCTTGCCGGCCATGAACGTCGAGCGCATTCCGGTTTCCAGCTTCCAGGAGCTCAAGGACCTCTCGCACTCCGCTCGCGAGGAGTTCTCGGCCATGACCGACCCGCGGGCGGCCGCGCCCTTCGCCCGGCTGGAGAAGGAGGGGGGGGTCAAGCTGCTGGTGGCCGAGTCCAACTACCGGGTACGCGAATCCGACAAGGGCCTGATGCACGCCAAGGTCATGGTGATCGACACGGCTGACCCGGAATCGCTCAAGAATGTCTGGCCGCTCGACGATGGGCGGTTCAAACCCATCCCCGAGCACCCCCGCCCGGCCGGAGTCTACGGGGCTCACCGCGAGGCTGCCCGAGGAACGCTGACCAACGTGTGGGTGCAGGGCCCCCAGGCCACCCGGCCGTGCCAGCTGACGTCGCTGGAGGCAGCCTGCTTCTTCTACCTGGGCGAGCCTCATCCGGAGCTGGACCGCGACCCGCTGGCCTGCCAGATGCGCGAGCTGGCCCGCTCGGGGGTGCAGCTCCTGCCCTCCGACGCGACCTTCGGCCTCGTCAGGACGGTGGCCCACTCCGAGGATGCGATGGCCGTCCACGCCAGCCTGCGCTCGAATCCGGAAGCGGTCTTCCATGTGGCTCTGGATGGGGTGGCCTGGACCCCGGCCCCCCTGGGACCGGACGGACTGCTCCAGCTGGGACCCGACTTCGAGCAGGCCAGGCAATACCGCAGCGAGCACCTGCTCTCGCTTCCGGTGGCCGAGCGCAAGACCACGCTGGACGTCCTGGCCGTCCCCAGCGGCCAGAGCGTGGAGGCCAAGCTGGCTCTTTACGAGCGCCTCAAGGCCTTCCACAAGGAGCACCCGAGCGAGAATGCAATGACGCACCTGAAGCTCTTCGGCATGGGCGAGCCGGAGGAGACCGAGGCCCTGGCCGACATGCGACGACTGGCCGCAATCGCGTCTCCCACTTGCCCGCTGGAGGCCCTGGTGGATCCTTTCCTCGAGCTGCGGGCCGGGCAGGGTTTGAGACCCGAGTGGCTGGCCCCGGCCCTGGCCTACTTCCACGAGCACGGCTCGGAAGCTCGCGAGCGGCTGCTGGAGCTGGGCCGTCTGGGGGGCAGTTTTCAAGACTCGTTAGAGGCCGACCGACTCTTGACGGGCTGCGGGGTACCCTATCCCGAGGCGCTGAAGGCCTACCAGGCCGTGGCCAGCGCCGTCAGGTCCCAGGACCACAAGGCGATGATGTCAGGGACGAGCATGGCCGGCCGCTGGGGCAAACGTTGGGAGGAGCAGCACAAGTGGGTCCCCATGCCCCAGCGTCCGACTCAGGTCTTTGCTCGCCTGCTCGAGCTGCGTGCTCCCGAGCAGGACCTCACCCGGGTGGGGGAAGCTCTGGGCGCTCTGATCAAGCGCCTGGACGACAAGACGGCCCTGGAGCTCTTCCCCCGGCTGCTGGCCCACCCGGGCGATCCCGCCACGGTGACCGACCGGTTCCTGCGCGAGGAGCGCCTGGCGGGGGATACCGAGACCGCTCTCAAGTGCCTGCAGCCGGGCAGCTGCCCCGAGCCGCTCGAGCTCCGCGAGAAGGCCGAGCAGCTGTTGTGGCGGCCAGAGCACGAGTCGGTCAAGGGGATCAACCTGAACGCCTTCTTCGACCGCCAGCAGGGCACCGTCAACTTCGGGACCGGCGTGGATTCCTCGCTGGACGACTATCGCTTCCTGGTCGGGCTGAGCGACCGGAAGCTGCTGGAGGATGCGCAGACTCTGGCCGACCTCAATCGCAAGCTGAGCAGCAAGGATGCCCGGGCCCTTCTGACCGAGCTGAAGAGCGGCCAGCTGGGCAAGATTCAAGGCTCGGAGCTGGTGGAGCGGCTGCAGGTGGAGCTCGACCTGCAGGGCGATCCCGAGCTGGCCCTCGAGAGCCTGCGCCAGCCTCCCGAGCCGTTCGAGCAACGCCGGCTGCTGGCCGCTCGGCTGCACGCCGCGCTGGGAGAAGGCCCGGTGGCTCCCGACTACCAGCTGCTGACGGGAGAAAGCCTGCCCGGCTCGAGCCTGGATGAGCGCCTGGAGGCTCTGTCCCGGCTGCGGCAGGCCCTGGAGCCGAGCGAGGGTGTGGAGGCCAGCCGCCAGGCTTACCAGACCCTGGTGGGCAGCGTGCGGGATGGCGCCTGGACCGGCCGCGAGCTGGGCCAGGCGACCGAGAGCTTCCTCAAGAGCTATCTAGCCTGCAGCAGCCTGAGCGATGCTTTGAAGGCACTGGCGCGAGGCCCGGTCGATGAGGGTCAGGTCGCGGGGGGGGTTCAGGTCAACAAGGCCGGAGTCACGGTGGGCGGGGTCCGTGTGCGCACGCGTTCTCCGGGCGCGTAACGCTCGAGCAAGCTCCTTGGGGCCTTCCAGTCCGAACGTGGAGAGTTCGTCTGGGCGCCGGTCAGTTGGCGAGCTTGTAGCCCACGTAGCCGCCCACGATCAGGCCGGCCACGCCACCAAAAAGACCGGCGCACTGCATGCCCACCTGGGCTCCCAGGCCGGCTCCAACGGTCGTGCAGAAGGTGGTGGCAAAGCCTTCCTGGCAACCGCGGATGGCTCCGTAGGCGGCGCCGGTCACGCCGAAGACCAGCGCGCCGGGAGGTCCGAAGACGATCTGGCCGGCGGTCGAGCCGGCTTCCCAGCCCACGGCGCCGCCCCACAGGGCCCCCCCCCGCGCGCGAGAGCGCGGAATGATCCCGGGGAGGCTCCTGCCAGGGGGGAGGACAGGGCGGCGGATAGTAGGGCGGGGGATAGTAGGGCCCGTAGCTCGGGGCGGGGCAGCAGTACACGTTCATACCCGTCTTGGTAGACCGGGGGACTGAAAAAAAGCTGAAATCAGGCGGCCGGGTCGCCGTGCTCGTGCTCGGCCAGAACCTGGCGCAGGAAGGCGAAGCGCTCTTCGGCGGCGGCGTTGTAGCGTTCCATGGCCTGGGCCTGGAAATCGGTGGACGAGCTGAGCTGCTCCAGGGTTTCGTTGATCTCGCCGATGGACTCTTGCACATTGCCGACAGTCTGCTGCATCTCGCCCATGGACTGGTGCATCTCTCCCATGGACTGCTGCATCGTCCTGAACTGGCGTTTGTGCAGGGCCAGCGCGCCCATGATCAGACGAAACTCGTGCGATTGCACTTCGGCCAGCTCGTCCAGCCTGCGGTTCAAGAATGCATGCTCATGGGACAGCTCAGACCCCTTCCCAGAATCCTCAATCTAATGATCGCTGCGCGCAGAAGTCGGGCCCTTCATCTTGGAGCCGCTCAGAACAAGTTCTTCGCAGCAGGTTACGTGCCCGACTTCTGCGCTTCGCTCAAGCGCGATCAACAAGCAGATCGAAGGCGGCGTGGAAATCCTCCACCAGCGTCTCCGGGTCGGTCACCAGGCGGTCGTCGCAGGCCACCCCCACCCGCACCTGGCCCCCGTAGCT
>QWHO01000206.1 GCA_021404945.1 bacterium CPR1 | reverse complement strand
TGGGCGCCAAAATTGGCGAAGGCGTGATGATCAACAGCCAGTACGTGCACGATCTCAGCCTGCTCGAGATCGAAGACGGGGCCATCATCGGAGGCGAGGCGGCCATCTCCTGCCACGCCGCCGAGCGCGGCTACCTGGTTCTCTCCCCCGTGAAGATCGGCAAGAAGGCCCTGATCGGACAGCGCTCCATCCTCATGCCGGGCGTGACCGTGGGCGAGGGAGCCGTGGTGGCGGCCCAGGCGGTGGTTCTTAAGGACGTGACCATTCCAGCCGGGGAGACCTGGGTCGGCATTCCGGCCCAACGCAAGGAAATCTGAGCGACCAGCCAGCTGAGGGGCGCCAGGCACCCGCGGGGATCTTCGGGCGACCCGGTCAGTGAAACACCAGGCTGAGCACGTTGAAGATCACCCAGGCCGCACCCGACAATCCGGTCATGAATTGAGCCGTGGAGTAAGCGGCGAACTTCCGCTGGGCGATGCCGGCCACCACGTAGGTGCGGCGAAGCACATCCTCGACCTGGGTGGCTCCCTGGATGGCGAAGAAGTCGGAGGCGTACTGCTCGGCGCTGGCCCGCCGGGTGATGTCTCCGAAGAAGACCAGGTCGTTGCGCGCGGCCTGAGGCCCGGAGAAGCGCGTGCTGACCACCGAGAAGCAGAAAAAGATGGCCAGGGCCGCGGCCAGCACCGCCACCGCGGCCGACAGCGTCACCACCGCGCTCTTGCCGCCCACCACCGCCTGGGCAGCGGCGATGAACAGGCTGTTGATCACGATCAGGGTTCCCGCCTTGGTGTCGGCGAACTGCACCAGCTCCTGGTTGAAGTGCAGCACGTGAAAGGCTTCCTCGGCCACGTCCCGATGCTCGGTGGCGGCCGCTATGGCAGCTCGATTCGGCATTTTCGCTTACCTCCCGCTCGATAATCCCAGCCTACCACAGGCCGGGAGCAAGTTTCTGTGAAAAACTTCACAATCCCCAGGCCCGCACCAACCGCTCGAAGTGATCGGCCACCAGCCCGGGCTGATCCTCCAGAAAGGCCTCTTCGAACACCGTGCGTCCCACCGCAAAGCCCTTCGAGGCCGGTAGACGAGCAACGGCACCGAACTGAGCGCTCAGCTCCTCCAGCGGCTCCCCTCCCCCCAGCCACAGGACCCCGCGGCAACATTCGTCGCGCGAGGCCAGCTGAGCGATGCGGGCGGGATCGGGGCCGACGGGCACCTTCCACCAATCGGGTGAGAGATCCGAGAGCTCTTGCATCTCGGCGGCCAGATCGCAACCCTGGTCGGGGCGCAGCACCTCCAGGATCAGCTCGCGCCCCAGCGCGCGACAGGCGGCCACCACCTGCTCCAGCGTGGCCCGCTGGCCCTCGCCTCCGGGCCAGGTCACCAGCAGCTTGACGGCCCGGCGCCGGGGGCGCGAGCGCAGGGTGACCCCGGCGTCCGCCCCGATGACCCGCAGGGGAGTGCTGCTCGGCTCCTCCAGGCACTGAGCCGTCCAGAAGCCTTCGGCGTCAGCCCAGCCCAGACACTCCTCGCGGTCGAGAATGAAGCCCAGCTCGCAATCGAAGGAACGCTGACGGAAGCGCTCGGCCACCGCCTGGCAGGCGGCCAGCTTGAAGCGACCCACCCGCTCGTCGTCCTGGCATCGCTGCGAAAACCAGGTGCGGTGGTCGATGGCCAGGATCGCCAGCGGACGCTGCGGAGGCGGCTTCAGGGCGCCGGCGGCGTGCAGTCGATCCACCCGGGGCGTAAGGCCACGGGCCAGGAACTCCTCCACCTCAAGGGCGTACGGCATGGCCGGTGCGCAGCCATGGCGGGTGACCACCAGGGCGCCGTTGGCATTGCCCCGACGCAGGCACTCCAAGACAGGGAGATCGCGCAACCAGCCGGAGAGAAAACCGGCCAGGAAAGCATCGCCCGCTCCCAGCGTGTTCAGCACCTCGACCGGAAAGCCGCCCGCTTCGACCGCTTTCTGACCGCTCAGAGCCACTTTCGCTCCCCGCGCCCCCAGCTTGAGCACAGCCGTGGCGCCTGGGGCCAGCTTGCGGGCCGGCTCGAACCCCCCCGCCAGAGCCTGGTACTCCTCCTCGGTGCCAACCAGCAAATCCACCTCAGCCAGCACATCCTTCAGGCGCGTGGGCTCGACCAGCTCGCGGGTGCCATCGGGCAACTCGCGATACCACAGCACCGGTCGGTAGTCGATGTCGTAGATGATGCGACAACCGGCCGCGCGCGCTTCGCGTACCAACTGGTGGGTAACCTGAGCAGCTTCCGGGGTGGAGAACGAATTGCCCGAGACGAGCACCGCTCGGGCCTGGCCCAGCCACGAGCGTTCGAAGTCGGACTCGGCCAGGCGAAGGTCGGAGGCCCGCTCGCGGTACCAGGTGAGGGCGAAGCGATCGGGGGGCATGATCTCGGCCATCACCATCGGGGTATGAGCGCGCGGATCGACGTGAATGTGGGAAACGTCCACCCCCTCGCGGCGAAAAGTCTCGAGCACGAACTCGCCGGTCCGGTCCTCCCCTACCCGGGTCAACATGGCCACCTTCAGGCCCAGTCGGGCCGCGCCCACGGCCACATTGGTGGGGCAGCCCCCGATGTACATGGAGACCGACTGGGCCTCGCGCAGCGGCGAGCCCACCTGGTCGCAGTAGAGGTCCACCATGCACCGACCCACCGATATCAGGTCCACTCAAACCTCCGCAAACGCGTCCGGGTAAATCAGCTCACCCGAAAGAGGCTCGGTGGCCATGAGGGCCGGTCCCGACCAGGCGCAGCGGAGCCCGGCGGCGTGGGCGGCCGAGAAACCGAAGCGGGGATAGTACTCGGGATGACCCAGCACCACCACGGGCAGCGCTAGCGCTGCAAGACCCGCCCGCACCAGGGCCGAGCCGATCCCCTGGCGCTGGAAGGCAGGCAGCACCGCCATGGGGGCCAGCGAGAGCACCTCGCGGCCCTCCAGCCTGATGGCCGAGAAGGCGATGTGGCCCACGACCCGGCCCTGCTCCTCGGCCACCAACGAAAGCCGCAAGTGGCCTTCCCTGCGCAGCCGGTCCACCAACCTGCCCTCACCTTCCTCGCCGAAGGCGGCCCGGTTCACCTCGCGGATGGCCTCCTGATCGGCCGGTTGCTCGGGTCGCACGGTCATGGCCTGAGCGGGAGCCGGATCGGAGCGGGGCTGTTCCAATCGCCCCGCACGAAGGCCAGCTCAGGATCGTCGTAAACCACCCAGAGCGGGTGCTCCCCGGCCAGAAAATTCAGGTAGTAGACGTCGAAACCGGGGGCCGCCACGACCGGGTGGAAGCCTCGCCGCACGACCATCGTGTCCCGATCGCGGCACAAGAACAGCTCGTCAAAGTCGGCGTCGTAAAGGCGCTGCACTGCCCACCCCCGCTCGGGCATCCGGTAGTAATAGACCTCGTCCAGGTCGACCTCGTCCGGCAGGCGGTCTGCGTCGTGGCGATGGGGAGGGTAGCTCGACCAGTTGCCGCTGGGGGTGTAGACCTCGACGCAGAGCAGTCGCTGACAAAAACCGGGGTCGACGAGATGGGTGATCTGGCGGGTCACGTTGTGACCGCCGCGCATCTCCACCGTGCAATCTCGTGGACCCAACACGCGAGCGGGATAGTCCTGGCTGCAGGGGGCCGCCCCCCAGGCCAGCTCAGAGTCGGTCTCCGCCTCGAAGATGCAAGCCTGGCGCCGGGGTACGTAGGCAAACCAGGGCAGGCCCTGAAAAACGCCGACACGCTCCACCGGCTGGCCCTGCAAGGTGCCTCGACCCGAGAGCAGCACCAGAACACCTTCTTCGTCGTCATTTCGGGCTTGCAGAGATTCCCCGGCCGCCAGGCGGTGAACCCGGAAGGTGAGGTGGCTCCAGCCCGCCATCCGCGGAGTGACCTCCACCACCAGCGGGCCTTCCTGGGGACCCAGCTTCAACATCGCACGGTTCTCCCGCTCTTCAAAGACTCGGCGCAGGCCAGGGCGACTCGCAGGGCCTGCACGGCGTCGTGGGGGCCGGGGGTGGGAGAGTGCCCCGCGCGCACGCTGGCGACGAAAGCCGCCAGCTCCAACCGGTAAGCCTCCCGAAAGCGGCTCAGAAAGCCGTCGTAGAAATCACTCAGCACGCCCTCGCCGCGATAGCTGCGCAGGGCCAGGGGCCCCTCCTCCTCCACCACCAGCTTACCCCCTGAGCCCATCAGCTCGGCCCGAACGTCGTAGCCGTAGACAGCGCGGCGCCAGGCCTGCAGCACGCCCAGCGCGCCCGACTCGAAGCGCAAGGTGACACAGGCGGTATCCACGTCGCCCAGCTCGGCGATACGCGCATCCACCAGGCAGGCTCCCACCGCCGTCACCTCTACCACCTCACCCCCGAAAAAGCGAGCCACGTCGATGTCATGGATGGCCATATCGCGGAAGATCCCCCCCGCCACCTTGAGGTAGTCGATGGGCGGAGGAGCCGGGTCGCAGGTCAGCGAGCGCAGCATTTCGAGCCGGCCGATGCGGCCCTGCTCGAGCGCCTGGCGGGCAGCCGCAAAACCGGGGTCATAGCGGCGCTGGAAGCCGATCTGGAAAGGCACCTCGCGGGCTGCCTCGAGCGCGCGCTCGCAACGCTCGAGCTCGAGCCCCACCGGCTTCTCGCAGAAGATGGCTCTGCCCCGGGCGGCGCACTGCTCGATCTGGCGGGCGTGGAGGTCGGTGGGCGAGGAGAGGACCACGGCCTCCACCTCGCTCAGCTCCAGGGCCTGCTCCAGGCTGTCGAGCACAGGCCGACCGCGGGCGACCTTTTCAGCCCGCTCGCGCTCGGGGTCCACCAGACAGACCAGCTCGCCTCCCTCGATGGAACCACAGAGATGACGCGCGTGCAGCTCTCCGATGCGGCCCGCTCCCACCACGGCCACGCCCAGCGCCTTCAAGCGAAGCCCTCCAGGAATCGCCGGGCCGCCTCGGCCACCTGGAAGGGGGGCGCCTGGGCCGGATCCTGGTCGGCCTCGACGACCCACCAGTCCGCCTGACGAAGGTGAGGCAAGATGGCGGACCAATCGAGGCCGCCCGCACCCGGGGTGCAAAACACGTTCCGTCGCACGGCCTCCAGGAAGCGCGGTCGATTCAGGTGGACCCGGTCGAGCACGGCGGGACGCACATCCTTGAGGTGCGCATAGGGAATGCGAGCGGCGTAGTCGCGGGCTGCTTGCTCGGGGTCCTCGCCGGCGTAGGCCAGTTGAGCGGTGTCCAGACAGAAAGTAAGCTCTTCGGGCTCAAGGAGCTCGAAGAGCCGATCGATCTCGGGACGGCGCTCGATGGCCGTACCGGCGTGGGCATGGTAGCAAACCCGCACTTCCTGGGAAGCGGCGAATTCGGCCACCCGGCGGAGGCCCTCCGTCAGGCGCCGCCAGCCGGCCTGGTCAAGCGGGGTTACCACGCTGGACTGACCGCGGGCGTCCCAGTGCAGGCTGCCGGCTCCCTCGGCCAGGATGGCGTAACGGGCGCCGGCAGCCCGACAGAACGCGACATGCTCTTGAGCCCGCTCGAGCTCATAGGCATGCCGCTCGGAAATGGCCAGGTTGGTCCAGCGATAGGCCCCGCACAACTCCAGGCCGTACTCGGCCAGAGCCGCTTTCAGGACCTCGGGATCGCTCGGGTAGGTGTAGCTCATCTCCGAGCCGGCATAGCCAGCCCGGGCCACCTCGGCCATGATCTCAGAGCCGGTGCGCTCAGCCCCCCAGTCGCGAAGGTCGTCGTTGGCCCAGCCGATGGGAGCGATCCCCAGCTTCATCCGGGCCCCTTCGGCATCTACCGGCGAACCTTCCTGGCCCGGGCCGTGGGCACCGGAATGGCGGTTCGAGCGGGGGGCTCGCACTCGGGCAGGTCCTCCACCAGGATCTCGACCATGCGGGCGAACACCTGGGTCAGCGGACCCTTGGAGTAGAGCAGAAAGCTCTCGCCCTGGCGGGAAACCAGGAAGTTCGAGTTGAGCACGTGCTCGTCCATGGTGGCCCGGCAGCGGGTGATGACGTCTTGCAGGGCGGGGGAATGCTCTTCGGTCCAGATCATTGGGCAGTTCTCCTTACTGTTGATTGCAGGCATGCGGGGAAACCGTGGGGAACTAGACCGCGGGCGCAGCGCCGTTCCCCGAGCGCTCCGTCCAGGAGGAAACCGATGACTCGAGCCGATGGCCGCAACCCCTCCCAGATCCGGCCGGTCTCGTTTGAGCTAAACTATGCTCCCTTCGCGGAGGGCTCGGTGCTGATCAGCGCCGGCTCCACCAGGGTGTTGTGCGCGGCTACCCTGGAAGAGCGCATTCCCACCTGGATGGCCGAGAAGAAGCGGGGCTGGGTGACCGCCGAGTATGCGATGCTGCCCCGAGCGACGATGAATCGCACCAATCGCGAACGCTCCCGCAACTCGGGTCGGACCCACGAGATCCAGCGCCTCATCGGCCGCAGCCTGCGGGCCGTCACCTGGCTCGAGAAGCTGGGCGAGCGCCAGGTGATCTGTGACTGCGACGTGATCCAGGCCGATGCTGGCACCCGCACCGCGGCCATCACAGGCTCGTGGGTGGCCCTGGCTCAGGTGGGCGACCGGCTGCTCAGGAACGGCCTGATCGGCGAGTTCCCCCTGCACGACCAGGTGGCCGGCGTCAGCGTGGGCCTGGTGGACGGCGAGGTGCTCGTCGACCTCGACTACACCGAGGATACCCGCGCCCAGGTCGACCTGAACCTGGTCATGACCGGCCGCGGCCAGCTCGTCGAGGTGCAGGGAACCGCCGAAGGGGCTCCCTTCTCCCGAAGTGACCTCAACCGCATGATCGACGCCGGCTGGGCAGGCCTCGAGCGCCTCTTCCTGGCTCAGCGCCAGGCTCTCGAGACGGCTGGCGTAACGCTGCCGTTTCTCGCGCCAGCATAGAGCCCGCAGACCGACCCTGAAAACGCCGACCGGCTCCTTCTCGGAGCCGGCTCGTCGAACGCTTCTTGTCGAAGTGCGTTTCAACGAGACAGCCCCGTGGCCAGCGTGTAATACAACCGGGCCGAGTGCTTCAAGCGCTTGAGCGCCTGGTCCGCCTGCCCCCCTCGATGGGGCACCTGGCAGGTCCAGCGCGCCCTGCCCGGCACTGCTACCGGCAGGGCGGCATGAACAGGTGGACGCAGCTCCAGCTCCCCCACTTCCACACAACTCACCAGGCGGCTCTTCGATTGATTCTTAACCATCGTCTCGTCCTCCCCAAATTTTCTGGTGACGCGCTCGGCGCCCGTCTCAGCGGGATCATTCCGGCTGATAGGGACCTCGGATTCCGGTGCTCACCTGTGAACTCCTTGTGAAGAGCCTGTGGAAGAAGGCCAATTTTATCCCATTTTCGCGCCAGTACTGTCCCCATGCATGGCCACTTTCGGGGGACATGGCATGTTCGAGCTCGCCCTCGGGAAGGCCCCAGAAGAGGGGTTGCGAAGGCCTCGTTCGACGAAGGGAAAAGCCTGTGCGAACGGGTTTCGGCAAACAAAAGGTTACGGAGAAACCATGGCCTCGCTGTTGATCACCCAGTGCCTGCAGAACGACTTCCTGGCGCCGCTGGGACGTCTCGACCCCCTGCCGAACCCGCTGCACGTAGGCTGGAGCGAGTCATTGCGCCTGTTAGGTGAGGATCCATCGCGCGGGCCCATGGCCACCCTTCTCAGGGCGTGCCTGGAGGATGGCGAGCTATCCATGATCCACGTGCGCGACTGGCACGACCTGTCCGACCCCGACCAGAAGGCAGAGATAGAGCTTTTCGGGGCCCACTGCGTCCAGGGCACAACGGGAAGCGAGTTCGTGGTTGGCCTGCATGACGCGCTCACTCACCATCCTCGCAGCTACCTGGTGGATTCCACCAGCCTCAACGACACTCTGGAAGGCAACCTTTCCGGCCTGGTCGAGCGCCTGTCCGGCCCCGAAACCCGCATCGGTGTCGTGGGCGTCTGGACCGATGTCAAGATCCACTACCTGCTCTATGAGCTGAAAACCCGCTTCCAGCGCCATAGCCTGGCCGTGTGCAGCGCCCTGGTAGCCAGCCGCCAGAGGCGCCGCCACTTCGAGGCCCTGGAGCACTTCAAGGGCGTGCTCAGGGTACAGGTCATCGACTCGGTCTCCGAGTTCCTGGAGTGGCTGGGGGCTCCGAGCCCCGCCCGCGAGCAGCTCAGCCATCCCGAGCCTCCGGCCCCGGAAGTGGACTGCCCCGACCTCGAGCCGGGTCATCCTTACCGCCATCTCATCAAGCTGCTCTTCCGCGACTGCCGCAAGGTGGAGCTGGCCCCGCTGGGCGGGGGTTTCTCGGGGGCCCGGGTCTACCGCACCAGCAGCCAGGACGCTCTGGGCTACCGTCAGGCTCCCTTCGTGGTCAAGCTCGACCGGCGCGATAAGATTGCCACCGAGCGCGTGCGCTTCGAGCAGGTGGAGAACATCCTGGGCAGCAACGCCCCCCAGGTGCGCGAGGTGGTCGACCTGGGCGAGGTCTCCGGGCTCAAGTACACCTACGCCACCATGGGCGTGCGCCCGGTGAGCACCCTCAAGAGCTGGCTCGAAGGCCTGCCCGCCGGGGCTGAGCATGATGCACGGGCCGCAGCCGTGCTCGACGAGGTGCTCGAGAATGTTCTCGGTCGGCTCTACGGCCACCGAACCAGCGAGCGATTCCGATTCTTCGAATACTACAGCTTCTTGCCTCGCTATGCCGCCAGCACCCTCGAGCGCGCCCGGAACGTCTACGGAGAGGAGCTGAGCGGGCCTCTCTGCATCGGGGGTCAGCAGGTGCCCGACCCGACCCCCTTCTACCGGGCCGCTCAGTTAGGGCTTTTGATCGACCCCGAGCGCGAGAGCACCTCTTCTTGGATCCACGGCGACCTCAACTACGCCAACATTCTGCTCGACGAGAACTCCAACTACTGGATCATCGACTTCTTCCACACCGCCTACGGGCACGCCGTGCAGGACCTGGCCAAGCTGGAGAACGACCTGAAGTTCATTCTCACCCCTCTAGCGACCCCCCACGACCTCGAGCGGGCCGTGGCCGTGGAGGCCAGCCTGGCCAGAGGGGGAGGCCTGATCGAGGGCCGGGAGGGTCTCTTGCTGGCGGTGCTGCGCCGCTGGGTCAACCGCCTGCTGGAGGGCTCCGAGCCGCTTTCCTACGAGATCGCCCTCCTGCGGTACGCGGCCCATACGCTGTCTTTTGACGAATCCAGCCTGCTGCAGAAGAAACGCGCTCTGGCCTCAATCGGTTTTCTCAGCCACAAGCTGGCGTCACAGCAGGGAATCTCCGCCCAGTAGAGAGAATTCCAACATCGTGGCGAGCTACAACTTCGAGCCTCAGAAGCGCAAACGGTTTGAGCGAAACTTCTTTCACTTCAGCCGCCTGGAGGAGCACTTCCTCCGAGTTCTTCGCCGCATGGTCTGCGTTGTGAACTCGACCGACGGCGAGTGCCTGCGGCTGGTGATCCTGTTCCGTCGCCGCAACAGCCCCTACATCGAAATGACTGCCTCGCTCAACCAGATGCAACAGCCGGTCACCCTGCAGGTCCACGGCATCAAGCCGGTGCGCTACCATGTGCAGACCGCCAACACGCTGTTAGGACGCAAGTTACGCCGTTACTTCTCGCAGGCGCTGGGTGAAGAGAACCTTCATCTGGGTGCCTCCAGCCAGACCGGCGATACGCTGAGCCTGGTTTACCACGTGTACTACTCCGAGGACGTGCTGCGGCAACTCGGTTGCTGAGCTGGCGGGCCCTGGCCCGGATTCCGCTGTTCCTGGCCCTGGCCGCATGGTGAGGGAGAACTGGCATCGACCCGGCCCAGTGCCCGGCTGCGGGCCCTGCAGGTGGCGATTGCCGCGTGCCGGTCGGACCACGCCGCCGCCCTGCTTACTCGTCTAAGGGTTCCTCTCCTGAGCCCTCTGCTTCCATGACTGCCTGACGGGAGAGATTGATGCGGATCTGGCGCACCCGGGCCTCGACCGTTTCGGCCTCGCGATGCTTGAGCAAGCGGCGCAGCAGTCCGGCCAGGCATTCGAGCGTGTTGGCCAGCTCGGGGTGGTCTTCTCCGCAGGCCTCCCGGTAGATGTCCACCGCCTGGCTGTAAGCATCCAGTGCTTTCTCGCGGTGCCCCATCACCTCGTAAAGATTGCCCAGCTCGCGATGAGCGTCGGCCACCTCGGGGTGGCACTCGCCCAGACGCCGCCGGCGAATCTCGACCGCCTGCCGACAGATCGGCTCGGCCGCTTCGAAGCGCCCCTGCGAACCCAGCATCTTGGCCTGGCCCAGCTTGCCCTGGGCCTGATAGACCGAGGCCAGGTTGATCAGCTGAGTAGCCGCGTCGGGATGGTCGTCTCCGAGACCCCGGGTGATCTCCAGGGCCCGCTCGAGGTAGACCTCAGCTTTCTTGTATTTGCCCATCTGTTTACACAGCAGGGCCAGGCCGCTGAGGATGCGGGCCACCTGAGGGGCCTGGCCTCCCTGATGGGTCTCGGCCAGCTTCAAAGCCCGCTTGTAAAGTGATTCCGCCTGGGGGAACTTGCTCTGGATTCGATAGATGACAGCCAGATTATTGAGGCACACCGCGATGCGCAGATCGCTCTCGGGTAGCGAGCGCTGCCAGACCGTGAGAGCCTTGCGATAGAGGACCCGGGCCCGAGTGTATCGTCCCTGAGCATAGCAGAGGTTGGCCAGGTTGTTCAGGCTCCCCCCGACGTGAGGGTGATGCTCGCCCAGAAACTGCTCGCGCAGGGCCAGGGCCA
>QWHO01000205.1 GCA_021404945.1 bacterium CPR1 | reverse complement strand
GCGACCCACGAACCACCGCTACCTTCCCCGGAATCTCAGCTGGACAGTCCCGCGCTCGAGTCAAACTCAAACCTCGGGACCCCCGGATCGACATCCTACATACTTCGAGCGCGCTCGACCTGGTTGAGGCTTCTCGAGATGCGCTGCCTCGCCAGACGCGCTCGAAGCCTCGCCCGAAGCGCTCGAGATGCGCTGCCTTCACGTGAGCATTCTGCCCACCATGACCGTGTGCGCCCTGGTGGGGCTGCTGGGCAAGCTGCTGATTCCGGGCCTGTAGGGGTTGTCGCTCACCCGTCCTGCATCAGTGCTGGTGCGCCTTCAGCAGACCGTGGCTGAGCACCAGCACGGCCCGGCGCACGCTGTCGGCCAGATCGGCCGAGGGCCCTTTCTGACCGGCGGCGGGCTTGATGTCCTTGCCGACCCGAATGGGAGAGTCCGCATTCTTGCCTTTGTATTGCTCGAGATAGGCGACCTCCTGGATGGCCGGCACCGGGCCTCCCCAGACCAGCACTCCCACCACCGCTCCTTTGGTGTCGACCCCAACCAGCACGTCGGCATACTTGCCCTCGGGAAGGTGCACGTCGGTGGGCCAGACGGCTCCCAGCGAGCGACCGTCGGCCCCTCGCACCACGTAAGCGGGGGTCTTGAGGTCGTGGCCGTCGAGCTTGAAGCCGAGAGCCTCCTCGATGTGCTCGCGGGTGTGGCCACCCAGCTCGAGGGGCTTCTTGACGAAGCTGGCCGCGGCCGGATAGAGCTTCTTCATCTGCTCCAGAGTGGGCTGGGCGGGCTCGCCGGCCAGGGCGGCTCCCACCAGCAGGCTGAAAATCAGGGTCACCAGGGTTGTGGGTTTCATGAGGACTCTCCTTTGTCGTGATGAGGGTTGCGACCGGCAACCGGGGCTCCAAACGTCCAGAACAAGATGGGGGTGACGACCGTCTCGAGCAGGGTGGAGACGAGCAGCCCGCCCAGGATGACCACCGCCACCGGTTGCAAGATCTCCTTGCCGGGGGCGCCGGCCGAGGCGGCCAGGGGAATGAGGGCAAGACCGGCCGAGAGGGCGGTCATCATGACCGGGATCAGGCGCTCGCGGCTGCCGCGCAGCACCAGCTCCAGGCCGAAGGGCATGCCTTCTTTCTCCATGAGGTGCAGGTAGTGGGACAAGCGCATGATTTCGTTGCGCGACGAAATGCCGCACAGGGTGATGAAGCCGACCAGCGAGGCCACTGACAGGTTCTGGCCGGTCAGCGTGAGGGCCAGAGCCCCCCCGGTGACGGCCAGCGGTACCGCCGCCAGCACCATCAAGACCAGCCTGTGCATGCGAAAGTGCTGATACAGCAGCACGTAGATGGCGACCAGCGAGACCAGCGAGAAGCCCAGCAGCGTGGCCGAAGCCGACTGCTGGCTCTGGAACTGACCCTCCAGAGTGTAGTGGTAGCCGGGCGGGAGCTCGAGCCGCTCGAGACGGCGGCGGATCTCGTCCACCGTGCTGCCCAGATCGCGCCCGGCCACGTTGCACTGCACCACGATGCGGCGCAGCATGTTCTCTCGCATGATCTGGTTGGGGCCCTGCTCCTCCTCCACGTCGGCCACCGCTCCCAGGGGAACCAGACCGGCGGGCGAGTCGATCAGCAAGCGGCGGATCGACTCAGGCCGGTCGCGGAAGGGCTCGTCGAGACGCAAGACCAGGTCGTAGACCTGCTGGCCCTCCACCACCTGGCCCAGGGGCTCCCCGCCCAGGGCGATCTCGAGGGTGGAGCTGAGCTCGCCGGGAGTCAGGCCGTACTCGCCGGCGCGGACCGGATCGACCTGGATGCGCAGCTGGGGAATCAAAACCTGCTTCTCCACCGCAAGATCCACCACGCCGCTGACCCCGGCCATGGTCGAGCGCACCTCGTCACCCAGCTTGCGCAGGGTGGCCAGGTCCGGGCCGAACACCTTGACCGCAACCTGAGACCGGATGCCCGACAGGATGTGATCCAGGCGGTGCGAGATGGGCTGGCCCAGGTTGACCTCCACCCCGGGGAACGGGCCGAAGCCCTTACGCACGTCGGCCAGAATCTGATCGCGCCCTCGTCCGGCTCGGAGATCGACATCCAGCTCGGAGTAGTGCACCCCCTCGGCGTGCTCGTCGAGCTCGGCCCGACCGGTGCGTCGGCCCGTGACCCGCACCTCGGGGATGGCCAGCAGCACCCGTTCGGCCGCGCGTCCGATGCGGTCGGACTCATTCAGGCTGGTGCCCGGCTCGGTGATCAGGCTGACGGTCAGGGTCCCTTCGTTGAAGGGCGGCAGGAACTCGCGGCCCCGGGTGGCCAGGCTGGCCAGGGCCAGCAGGAAAGCCAGCAGGCACAGCCCCAGCACCAGCACCGGATGGCGCAACGTGCGGCGCAACACCCGCTCCTGGAGCCTCTTGAGCCAGGCGGCCAGCGGGCTTTCGGCCTTCTGGCCCAGCCAGCGAGCGCTGGCCAGAAGATAGGTGCACAGGGCCGGAGTGAGCGTTACCGAGACCAGCAGAGATGCCACCAGAGCCACCACGTAAGCAATGCCCAGAGGCTGGAAGAGCCGACCCTCGATCCCCCCCAGGAAGAAAAGGGGCAAGAAGACGAGCACGATCAGGAGCGTGGAGTAGACGATCGAGTTGCGCACCTCGCTGGAGGCCCGGAAAACCACTCGCTCCGCGTTCTCTGGTTGGGGTTTGCGACGGTTCTCGGACAGGCGTCGAAAGACGTTCTCCACGTCCACGATGGCGTCGTCCACCAGCTCGCCCACGGCCACGCACAGGCCCCCCAGCGTCATGGTATTGATGGTCAGCCCCAGGTGCTGCATGGTCAAAGTGGCCACCACCAGCGAGAGCGGGATGGCGGTCAGGGTGATCAGGGTGGTGCGCAGGTTGAGGAGAAAGGCGAACAGCACCAGCACGACCATCAGGGCTCCATCCCGCAGGGCCTCCTCCACGTTGGTCACGGCGGCGCGAATGAAGTGGCTCTGCTCGAATAGCGGCGTGAGGGCCACGTCGGCTGGCAGCGACTCCCGGCCGGCCTCCGCGAGCATCGTCTGGAGGCGCCCGGTGAGCTCGAGCGTGTTGGCGCCCGGCTGCTTCTGCACGCTGAGGATCACTCCCGGGCGGGCCGAGACCGAGGCCGCCCCGCGCCGAATCTGGGGCCCGAAGCGAACCGAGCCGACCTGATCGAGCCGCACCGGTCCCTCGGGGCGGTAGTCCACCACCAGCCGGGCCAGGTCGGGCAGGTTGGCGATGCGGCCCAGGTTGCGCACCAGCGCCTCCTGCCCCTGACGGTCGAGAAAGCCCCCGGACGTGTTCTGGTTGCCCTGCGAGAGAGCTTGCTCCACCTGAGCCACGCTCACCTGGTTGTGGAGCATCCTCTCGGGGTCGAGCAGCACCTGATACTGGCGCACCTCGCCCCCGATCACGATCACCTGAGAGACACCCGGAACGGCCATGAGGCGCGGGCGCAATCGCCAGTCCGCCAGGCTGCGCAGCTCCATGGGAGAGGTCGCCCCGGTGCGACTGGTCAGCCCCACCAGCATGATCTCACCCATGATCGAGGAGATGGGCGCCAACACGGGCTCTGAGCCGCGCGGGAGACGCCCGCGCACGGCCGAAACCTTCTCGTTGACGATCTGGCGGGCCACGAAGATGTCCGTATTCCAGTCAAACTCGACCCAGAGGATGCTCAAGCCGATCCCGGCCACCGAGCGCACCCGCTCCACCCCGGTCGCCCCGTTCAGAGCCGACTCCAGGGGCAGGTTGATGAGCGTCTCGACCTCTTCCGGGGCCAGGCCGTGCGACTCGGTGAGGATGCTGACGGTGGGCCGGTTCAGGTCGGGGAAGACGTCCACCGGCATCTGCACCGCTTGCGTGCCTCCATAGACCGTCAGCAGCACGGCCAGCACGACCACCACCAGCCGGTTGCGGATCGACCAGAGAATCAGGCGGTCGAGCATCAGCGGGCCCGCTTTGCGAGCTCGGAAGCGAGCTGACCGGCTCCCCGAACCAGGACTTTCTGGCCCGGCTCGAGCCCCGTGCGTATCCAGGCGCGACCCGACTGCACGCGGTCCACCTCGACCGTGCGGGCCTCGAACTCCTCAGCTGTTACCTGCACGAAGACGCTCTTGTCGCCCGAGCCCAGCACGGCATCAGCCGGCACGGTCACCACCTCGCGCCGCCCGCCCAGCAGGCGCACCCGGGCCGACATCCCCTCGAGCAGCTCGAGTCGGCGATTGTCCACCTCGAAGAGGACTCCGGCCGTGCGCGAGCGAGGATCGATCCGGGGCCGGACGCTGACCAGCCGCCCGGCGTACTTGCGCTCGGCGCCCGGGCTGACGATCTCGGCCCGTCCCGCCCGGCGCACGGCCGGGAGCTCACTCTCGCTCACCCGCGCCTCCACCCAGATCGTGCTCAGGTCCACGATGGTGAAGAGCAAGGCCCCGGCCTCGACCACCTCGCCCCGGGCGTGCTCTCGCTGGGACACCACTCCGTCCAGCGAGCTGCGCAGAGCAAAACGGTGCTCGTGCTCGGCCGCCGGAAGCTCGGGCAGGCCGGGAGGACGAGACAATCGCTCGAGCGCCTTCTTCAGGCCGGCCTGCTCTTGCTCGGCGGCGCGGGCCTGAAAGCGGGCGGCCTCCAGCTCCTTGAGCGGGATGGCGGAGATGGCGTAGAGCTCCTCCGAGCGCTTGAGCTGCGAGCGCATCTGGGCCAGGCGGGTGCTCCCGGCGGCCAGATCGCCCTGAAGCTGGAGACGCTGGCGCTCGAGCTCGACTCGTCCCACCTCCAGCTCATAGCGCCGGGCGGCCACCTCGAGCTCGTGCCCTTTGAGCTGGGTCTCCTCGGCGGTCAGGTGCAGCTCCTGCACCTCGGCCAGCACCTGGCCCGGGTGGACCCGGTCGCCCACCTGGGGGATTGCCTCTCCCAGGACGGTTCCCAGGACCGGGGACTGGATCTTCTGCTCGCTGCCGGCCGGAGCCAGGGTCTGTCCGGGCACCTCGATAGCCAGGCTCACCTGCTCGAGCCGGGCTTCCCCGGTAGTAAATCCCAGCGAGCGCTGCAGCTCGACCGGGACCACTACCGAGCGCTCGGAGCCCGGCTCGGCGGCGGCCGGGCCGGTCGGGGCCAGGGCCAGCGCCGGGGGAAAGCTTCCCCAGTAAAAGAGACCGCCGGCTGCCAGAGCGGCCACCACCCAGCCGCCGGCCTGATCGCGAGCCGTCCAGCGGCGCAAAAACAGCAGGCTCACCAGGGCCCAGAGCGCCAGCACCGCGCCGCTGGCCCAGAGGGCCACGCGCCGGGCCAGCGGAGCGGGGGTCGACCAGGCGAAGGACGCCTCGAGCGGCGGAGGGCCGGCTGCGTGCACCAGGAGCTGGTAGCTCCCGGGCCGGGCGGTCGTGAAGAGCCACCTGCCCTCGCCCAGGGCCAGGTCTTGATTCTGGAGCTCGAGCTGCGAGCCAGACGGTCCCTGCACCGTGAGCTCGAAGGGCAGGTCGGCCACGGGGGCGGCCTCTCCCAGAAGAGGGTCGGGGGGATCGATCCGCTCCTCCAGCCGGATCGTCAGCTCCACGGGCTCGCCGGCCCGCGCCCCCTTCGGGTAGGCCCGCAGGGTCAGGCGCAAGGAGCGGCCCTGCCACTTGAGCTCGCGCTGCTCGCTCAGCACCCGTTCCGGGTCTTCGTCGGTCTTCGTCTCGCGCAGGTCCTCGTGCTCGTGGCCCTCATGGCCCGGAGCGGGCAGGCTTAAAAGGAGCAGCAAAATGATGAGCAAGGTTCTCACGGGGTATCCTCCAGGTGCCGGCCCAGGGCGCTCTCCAGCGCCACCAGGCTCTGCTCCTCATCGCGTGCCATCTCGAGCTGGCTCAATCGCAGGCTCAGATAGGTTTCCTGAGCCAGCAGCAGGTCGAGCACCGAGCGATTGCCGAGCTGGTAGGCCCGCTCGATGATCTCCAGGCTCTCCCTGGCTTGGGGCAGGGCCTGGTCGGTCAACCGCAGGCGCGCCCTGCGAGCCGCCTGCCAGCGCTGATAGCTCTCGGCCACCTGCGCGCGCACCTCCAGACGCAGGGCCTCCTCCTCCAGCTCGGCCTGGCGCACCAGCGTCTCGGACTGCTCGATATTGCCCTGGTTGGTGTCGTTGAGCGGCAGGGGGATCTCGAACCCGGCCGAGATCACCCAGGTACGGTCCTCCAGGCCCTGGACCACGCCGCGGGGCAGGAAGGCTTCGGCCCCCAGGCTGTTGTCCTGGTAGGCCAGGCCACCGGTCAGGGTGAGGTTGGAGACGGCCCGACTGCGCTCCACCTCCACCTGGCACACCCGCGAGCGGGTCTGGGCGGCGGCCGCCAGAAGATCGGGCCGCTCAGCCAGCGCGCGAGCGATGAGCTCGTCCAGGGCCTCCCGAGGACCCTCCCGGCCCAGCGTCCCGACCGGCGGGCCGGCCTGGCCGAGCTGGCCGGTCAGAGCCGACAGGCTCTCCCTGGCGGCCAGGGCCGCGCCGGAGGCCAGCTCCAGAGCCGCCTGACGGCGCTCGCGCTCGGCGCCGAGCCAGGTGACGTCGACTCCGGCCACGTCTCCCAGCTCCAGCCGCTTGCGGGCAAGCTCCAGCTGGCGGTCGGAAAGCTCAAGAGACTCGCGGCGGAGTTTCTCCAGCTCGCAGGCAAACAGCCAGGTCACAAAGCGCGACTTGACCTCGAGCACCAGGCCACGGCGAGCGTCGGCCACCTGCCAATCGGCCAGCTCCAGCTCGGCTTCGGCAGCGCGCACACGCGCGGCCCGCTTGCCGCCCAGCTCGAGCTCCTGGGCCGCGGTCAGGCCATACCACTGCAGGCCGTTCAGACCGGTGGTCTGCAGCTCGGCACCCACTCGGGGGTTGGGGAAGGCTCCGGCCTGCACCAGCCGCCCTCGGGCGACGTCGGTTCTCAAAGCCAGAGCGGAAGCTCTCGGGCCGGAGCTGAGAGCCTGGCTCACCACCCGCTCCATGGTCAGGGCCGGTTCGGCCCGGAGCGGGGTGAGAGCAAGCACGATCAGCCCCGCCGAGCACAACAATCGGCGAAACATAAGCGACCCTCGACAAAAGCAAAAATCAGAGCGGCTTGCTTATGCCGAAGGGGGAGGACCGCGCCAGCCAAGGCCTGGGGGAAGAAGAAACCGGGCCGGCGGACCATCGTCGCGACGAGCCCGAGCGATCAGCGCGGACAGGGGCTCCGGGCTGGGAGCCAGGGCGATGAGAGCGACGGGAATCGTGACCTGGCAACAAGTGGCCAGAGCTTCGCTGGTCGCGTCGCTGACCCGGGTCAAGGTCAGTTTCTCGGGAGCGTGCTCGTGCTGGTGATCTTCGAACAGCTCGTGGCCCCACGAGGCGAGCCAGAGGCCCAACCCGAGCAAAAGGACGATCGCCGATCGGCCGGACTGACGCACATGGCCCCCTTGGACGAGAGATTTGGAGAATCCTCTCTGGCCACCCTTGGCGGGAGTGCCCTGCCACGATTCAACACGTGGCGCCTTAGCTGACCCGCTTGCGCAGACGGATCGCCCCCAGTTGAACCGCCTGCGGGGTCTCGCCCATGACCGAGCTACCCGGATTCAACTCGCCCTGCTGGCCCGTGATGTAACGCCGATACACGGCATCGAGCGCCGTCTGGCGGTCCGAGCCGTCCGCGCGCATCGCCAGGAAGTCGCGGGTGGCTTTGGAGACCGCCAGGTTGTCGTTGTTTCCGTCCAGTTTGTCGAACAGACCCTGAAGGGCAGGCCAGTCGTCCTCGATGGCCTGGTCGGAACGGCCTGAATCGGCCACGGCCCGATACAGGCGGTAAGCTGAGTGTGGTTTGTCGGGATAGAGTCCGGGCATCCGGGAGGCCCAACCGCCCAGCTCGGACACGCGCTCCGACCAGGCATGGACGACGCTGACATCGGGCTCGGCGTCGGGCGCGCTCAGGGAGAACTTCAGCAGACGATCGCAGCTCTGGTGGTCGGGTTGGATCGGCATCCGCTCGGTGGCCATTCCTCTGGACACTTCGTCGAGGTGACCTTTCAGATAGTAGACCGGACGCGCATCGTATTCGCAAGGCGCGCGCAGCGCGGGCCTGATTTGCGTCACGAACCGCTCGGTCAGGTCCTGCTCGCCGGTGGCCAGGGTGTAGGCCAGCCAGAGCCCGCGCTGCGCGGACAGAGGCACCTGGCTCAAATCGCTCTGGCCGGCGGCTT
This sequence comes from bacterium CPR1, assembly GCA_021404945.1. GTDB lineage: Bacteria > Vulcanimicrobiota > Xenobia > Xenobiales > QWHO01 > QWHO01. The sequence continues at coordinate 2,561 of QWHO01000205.1, read as the reverse complement.
CCTGGATGAAGGTATCAACCAGGCGATCCACTTCGGTCTCAAGGGCTCCGCGCGATTGCAGCGCCTGCCTGAGAGGCTCTTGGTAGGCGCGTGACTGGATGTGCAGGTCGCTGTCGAGGACGCGGTGCGAGAAGGTGCGGACAGAGTCCAGCCCGGCCTGGACCAGGTCGCTCACGGAGGTCTTGGGGTCGACTATCTTCTCCTTCAGCTCATCCTGGTACTCGCGCCGGTAGACGTCCACGATGTCGTTGAAGACATACCAACCCTGATCGCGCTCGAACTCGGGCCGCGCGATGGCCCGCATCTTCTCGTGCTGGTCCTCCGTCAGTGCGCTGGAGCCCAGGATGGTGATCGCCATCTGGTCGGGCCTGGCCCAGCTCTTGAAGTCAGGGCTTTGGGCATAGGCGCTCGTCACGCGCTCGAGCAGGTCGTCCTGGACAGCCCGATCCGGCAGGATCGCCGCGTAGGCTTTATCCAGCCCGCGAATGGTCAACGAGTGCTGGTTCTTGGGTGGCGCGAAGAAGTCGCGCACGTCGGCTTCCGGCTCGTGGAGCAGCGCATCGATCGCGGCCCGCTTCCAGGGCACGAGCTTTCCGGCGTTGTCGGGCAGCAGCAGGCCACGGGTCAGCCCGGGATGATGCTTCTCGACCAGGCCGAGCGTCTCGGCGGCGCCGATGAACCGTTCCGAATTGCGCTTGATGGATTCATCCTCGGTCTTCGCCGACGGGCACAGGAAGCCGGCGATCCAGTCCAACTGCGTGGGTGATGGCTTCCAACCCCGCTCGGCTGCTCCGGTGAGGAAGGGCCACAGCTTACCCGGAGACCTGAACGTGTCGCGCTGCTGCGCGGTCATGAAGTCGTCCATCACCGGGGTCATCCAGTCGGGATGCGCGTCAAATTGCTCCAGCAAAAGCTGGGAGACGGGCCGTTCGGCGTTCGTGCTGGCCAGAGTCAGGGGCAGCAGCTCCCGGCTCAGAAAGCGAGCGGAATTGAGCTCCGGGAAGGATTTGAGCAGGCCGCGATAGAGCTCGCTCCGGTGCTCGCGACTGGCGGTGCTGTTCCAGCTGAGGTCCCTCGTCTCGGCCAGGCGGGAGGTCAGGCCCGCCATGGCGGCGGCGTGGGGGCGGAACAGTTCCACCGATTCGGGCTGCCCCCGCTGGAGGATCAGGCCCAGCGACAGCATGGAGCCGAAATCGCTCCCACTGTAGGAACTGGTTCGGTTGGCGCGGTAGTGGATCGCCTGGTTGGCCATCTCATCGGCGACCTGACGGGCCAGGGAGGGATTTTCCTTGACCAGGGCATCGAACATCCCGACCACGGGGTCATCGTATTTGTCACCCCAGCCCCGGTTGTCGAGGGCGCGCCCCAGCTCCTGAACCTTCTCGCGGACCTTCTTGGAGGGCTTTGGGGTCGAGACCGGCGCCTCCAGTCGCAGCTCGCCCTGCTCGGAGATGGGAGGTCGTTCGGATTTCAAGAGCGCGGCCCAGTCGATGTCCGCCGGAGCGACTGGCTTCCCGCCCCGGGTGACCTGCAAAGACCCCTCGTCGGCCCAGGCCGCCAGCATCATGGCGAAGGATTGGCCCCAGGCGCGGTTCTGCTCGGCGGACTCGTGCTCGCGAATCTTGGGGTCGAGCCTGGTATCGGCACGCTCGAAGAAGCTGTGCGCCACGCTCGCGGTGGTGCGCATGAGCTCGACCGAGGGGCGGGACTGGCGGGTGACCTCGTCGAGAAGGCCCAGCCAGGGCTCGACGACGTCCTTCGTCAGCCAGTTGCTCTGGCCGTGCGACCAGCCCTCCATGGCCTCCATGCCCCGCTGCACGGCTTGCTCGGGCCCCAGCTTGAACACCAGATCGCGGCAGTTGTCCTCGTAACGGAAGTTTCGGACCATGACGTTGCGGATCAGCCGCTGCGCGACGGGATCGCCCGGGCAAGACTCGGCCAGCTCCTCCAGGCGAAGACCGGCCTGTCCGAAGGCTTTGCCTTCGAGCTTCTTGTCGGCCAACTGCTGCGCCAACCTGGCCACTTCGGGCAGGATGCTCTGCCGCTTCCCCTGCCTTCCCAGCACCTTCATCTGCTCGGCCTGGAACCGGTCGAAGGCGTCCTCGGCGGCCACCGAGGGCTCCTCGGTCATCAGGGCGATAGGAACCGGAACCGGGCCAGGGGTGGGCCTGGCGCCGGGCGCACCCCAGGACTCCGTCGCCGTCGCCGGGGTGCCCCCGAGCACCACCTCGTCCTTCGGAAGCTGCGCGGTCGCTGGGCGGGGGGCCGTAACGGCGATCCCCGCTTGAACCAGCGCGCGCAGGGGAGAGAGCATGGCGGGAATATTCAACTCCCGGGCCGGCGAACCCTGGCCCACGCAAGCCACATCCGATGAAGAACGCTAAGGCGCCGCGCGTTGAACGCTTCAGGAATTGGCGCGGCGCCGTTCAACAGATCCGCGCGTTCCAATTCTGAACTGGTCAAAGCTGAGCCTTTCAGGCGAAGGTCCTGACTCCCCGCCCTCGGCATGAAGTGGCGGATGTGTTTGCTCTCCACGCGACCTCTTACGCGGAAAGCGCGGC
>QWHO01000717.1 GCA_021404945.1 bacterium CPR1 | reverse complement strand
GCCGCGGTAGTCGACGGCCTTACCGCCGTACTCGTGACGCGCCTTGTAGGTGATCTGGTCGTTGGTCCAGACCAGGCCCTCGGTCGGAGCATCCTGCACCAGGAGCTCGGGCTCGCGGCGGTTGTCCATGAACGCGAGCTCGAGACTGACAATCTCCGCAGCCGGAGCCGCGAGGTACCAGTTGTTGAGGTCGGCGCCCAGGTAGATGGACGGGACGGCCAGGTGCTTGATGCGACCCGCGCGGACCTCCATGTTGAGGAAGTTGATGTCGTTGTTGGCGCTGCCAGGCACCAGGTCGGAGCCAAGGATGGCCGCCAGGGTCGCCTCGAGCTCGTAGGGCACCACCGCGTAGATGGTGCGCAGCGGAATCGGGTCGGCCAGCTGGTAGACACGGGTGGCGTCAGCGTGCGCGGCTGCCGAGGTCCCCAGGGCGGCACGACCGCCGGTGATGTCCAGCACGGTGGCCGACGTGATGGCAGCCACCTTGATGATCTCGGCCTCGATCTGGATGTAGTCTCCAGCGCGAATGCCGGTCGTGCTGACCACGGTCACCGCGGTATCGGAGTTGCTGATACCGCCGGAGTCGTTCATCAGCGTCGAGACGCCGAAGTTCTTCTGGTTCTGGAGCTGGCGACGAGCAGCCACGAAGGTGCTATAGTCCAGGGCTCCGGTGGCCAGGTTGAGGTGGTCGGCGTGGTAGATCACCTTCGCGTCGTAGGTCGTGTCGGTGTTGATGGCTCCGCCGGCGGCGTTGCCCACCAGGAGACCGAAGACGAACTTGTTGAGCTGGTTGCGAGCGCCCGCCGCGATGCGGTTGGGCAGGTCGCGCAGCATCGACATGTCGTCGTTCTTGATCATCTCGCGGGTGATGTAGACCAGGCCGCCCCGGGTTGCCAGGGAGTACTGGGCCTTCTCTTCGCGAGGGAAGCCGATGTCCGCGTAGGCCGCGCCTTCCGCCTTGGTCGGCAAGCCCGCGAATCCGCCCCACAGGATCCGGTCCTGAGTCTTGAACGTGTTCACGTCCGGGTTGATGTAGACCAGCGGGTCCCAGTCGGGGGTCATCTCGAGGTACTTCTGGACCATGGCCTTCTCCATCGAGGTCCCCAGGGCGGTGGGCATGTCGGCCGTGGTGCCGGCCTCTTGCAGAGCCGCAGGGCCATAGCGCCCGCGGATGTCCTGGTCGTCCGTCCAGAGCTGGTAGATCTGGCGGAACCGAGGGTTACGCACGCCCTGGTAGATGGACTTTTGAGCCTCGGACAGATTGGCCTTCCACGGGTCGAAGCCGCAGCACAGGTCCTAAGAGACCTGCAGCTTGTCGCGAGTCTCGGCGATGACCTCCACTCGAGGCTGGACCACACCGGCGGGAGCCTCGGCGGAAGCCAGCAGGTCACGAACCTCCTGGATGGCCTCGGTCAGAGCCGCGGCCTCGAAGACCTGGCCCTCGAAGCGCTTGCGCAGGGTGGCCTGAGCTTTCTCGGGCAGCTTGCTCTCGGCGAGCTGGCGGTCGAGCTCGGCCGCGCAGCGAGCCTGCTTCATCCGGGCCAGCTCCTGGTCGAGCTCGCTCATCTTGCGCTTGGCCTCGTCCATCATGAACGGGTCGGCCGGCGCGTTCACCTCGACATTGGCCGGAGCCATGTCGAGCAGCTTCTGGAGGGCGGCCATCGCCTCTTCGGTCTTGCCTGCCGCCAGGAAATCCAGAGCCAGCGCCACCAGGGCGTCGCTGGCATCCATTTCCTTCAGGAGCGCCTCCATCAGGGGCGCACCCTCCTCAATCTTGTCGACCCCGCTCGCGTCCTTGCCGGCCCGCAGGCGGAGTTCCCGGAGCTTGCTCTTGAGCAACTTCCAGTTCATCTCGGGACTCCTTTCAATTGCCGCCACGAGGCGGAGATATCGGCCACCTGCGGCCGGATTGCTGACCACGGTAGTCTCGTGGACCGCCGTAATTGCCCTGACAATGTGACCGCGACGCCCCTCGGCCGTGCCCGGCTGAGTCTCGCCCACG
>QWHO01000204.1 GCA_021404945.1 bacterium CPR1 | reverse complement strand
ATACTGGGTAACACCATTCCTCAGATGAAAAGGCACTGGTTTGTCACCCGTTTTGCGGACGGTATCAGCGGCTTTTTCAATGGCCAGATAAGAGGCATTTGATTTAGATGATGCCGCCAGATATGCCGCGGTCTGAGCGAGCACAATCCGCCCTTCGGGCATTCCTATTTTTTCAATTGCGTTAAAGCATGCAACCGCTAACAACAGTGCATTCGGAGAAGCGTTGCCAATATCTTCAGAGGCAAACACAATCATCCTGCGGGCGATAAATAGAGCATCTTCACCGCCTTCTATCATCCGGGCCATCCAATAAAGAGCTGCGTCAGGGTCGCTGCCCCTCATGCTCTTAATGAAGGCGGAAATCAGGTTATAATGCCCTTCTCCGCTTTTGTCATAGAGAGTATTCTTTTGCTGGAGGACTTCTTCAATAATCTGTTTTGTGATTTCCGTCCTGCCTTCATGCACTGCGTATTCAGCGGATGATTCAAGTAAATTCAGCAAAGTTCTTGCGTCACCGCCTGAAACAAAAAGAAGATAGTCCTCATCAGCAAGAGTAATATTGTTTTCAGTAATGAGCGGGTCTTCTTTCAATGCACGGTGCAGAATGAAGCGAAGTTCTTCATCAGTAAGACTTTGCAGCATGAAGATGCGCATCCGTGAGCGGAGCGCGGGTATAACTTCAAATGAGGGGTTTTCTGTGGTGGCGCCGATAAGGATGATAATCCCCTGTTCAACAGGATTTAACAGAGCATCCTGCTGTGCTTTATTAAAGCGGTGGATTTCATCTATAAACAGAATCGTCCCCTTCCCCTGCCGGCGGCTGTCAATAGCTTTTTCAAGAATTTCGCGTATATCTTTAACGCCTGAGGAAACAGCATTAAGCTGATAAAATATATATCCAGTTGCCGCCGCAGCTAATTTAGCGATTGTGGTTTTTCCGGTGCCGGGAGGGCCCCAGAGAATAAATGAATAAAGTTTGCCGCTTTCAAAAAGAATGCGCAGCGAGTTCGGCTTGCCTAGGAAATCCGCCTTCCAAGAACAAATGCTCCCGTATGAGCGGCACGCTGGGCAGGACCCGCTACGATTTTGCCTGGGAGATCCTGCGCGTCTTCATCGAGGGCGACTCCCCCATCGATCTGCCAGCCCTGGCCTTCGACGAGCGACGCGAGGCCCGCAAGTTTCTGGCCGATTACGGCTACGATCTGGATCAGGAGGACGAGCGCGATGAGGCCCATCGGGTGCACCTCGAGGCGGTGGCCTTCATCAAGCGTTACTTCAGCGATGGGCTGACCCTCCCGGCCGAGGTGGAGCGGCCTCAGGATCTGGTCGACCTGTTGATGTGGGCCTCGAGCCCCGAGCGCGACAGCCTGCAGATGTGGTCCTGCGCCGTGCTGCGGGTGATGCACACGGTCAGCCACCTCAACCACACCATCCGATCCGAGTTTTACCACGAGATCAAAAGACAGATTCTGGATCGCTTCAGCCACCACATCTTTAAGGACGGCGAGACAGGACGGCTCAGCCTGGGTCGGGGGCCCGAGGCAGTGCCCCTGGAAGGGGTCTACTTCAAGGAGGACAAGAGCCGCGACAGCCTGATCCTCAAGCTGCTGCACAAGCCCAACAACGTGGCTCAGGACGTCTACGACCGGCTGGGCATCAAGCTGGTAGTGCCCGAGCAACTCGATGCGCTGATGGTCTTGCGCTACATGCGCAAGCACAACCTGGTGATCTTCGCCAACGTGACGCCCGGACGCTCGCGCAACAACATGCTGGACCTGGATCAGTTCCACCACCGCTTCGAGGAAGAAAACCCGCCCGAGCTCGACTTCGAGGACTATGCCGTGCAGCACCACCACGAGCGGGTGCAAGCACCCGACCTGGTGCTGGAGAATCCCTACTCCAGCCCCGAGTACCGCTCGATTCGCTTCACCTGCCGCCACCTGGTGAAGGTCCAGAGCCCCACCTTCAAGATGGCCCAGAAGATGCGGGCCTACCTGCAACGTTTCCACGTGGGGCCCGAGCTCGAGGCCATGCTGGAGGAGCTGGAAGAGCGCTCACCGCGCGAGCAGCACTTCCTCTTCCCTTTCGAAGTGCAGCTGATGGATCTCCACAACCACGGCCAGAGCCTTAACGGAGCCTCCTCCCACGACGAGTACAAGGCCCGTCAGCTCAAAGCGGCCCGTCTGCGCGTCATGGGCAATCTGCTGAAACCCTCTTGAGCAAGCGTCCCTGCCGCTCTTGTAGCGCTCGTCTTAACGAGACGGGAAGGTCGCGCCGGCTCAGAACTCCCTCCACCAGCTGAAGCGCCGCCTGGTAATCCTTGCGGTGGTGCTCCAGGTACTTGGCCAGCTCTACCCCGGCAGCCGGGTCGTGCGGGTGCTCGGTCAACAGCTCGGCCCACAGGTTGGCCGCCCCGCCCTGATCGCCGGCCCGACGCCGGGCCCGGGCCACCCGCAAGGCGGCTGAGCGCCGATGCACGGGCGGCAGGCTGCGCGAGAGGGCGCGCTCCATCAGTTGCCAGCCGAGCTTCTGCAGACCCAGCTCCTCCAGCCATCGGCCCAGTCCGAAGTCGGCCAGCCCCTCGCGGGGCTGCTCGGGCTGCTCCAGACATCCGCGCAGGGCGCCCACCAGACCCATCAGGGCCAGCAAATCGCGGCGGTTGTGCTCCAGGATGCGACGCAGCGAGCCCAGGTTCTGAGATCGCAGAAAGTTAAAGTAGATGCGCGGGATCAGCCAACCGGGCACGTCATGGCTGCGAGGCTGGCCCAGAAGCTCGCTCTCTAAGGTCTCCAGCCGGCAGTCGGCATAGCTCGACCCCCAGATGCGCCGGCACGGGTGCAGCAGGTCAAGGTGCGGGATGCTCTCCAGGTCGATCTTGAGACGCTTCATGATGAAGCGCGTCTGCAAGAGCTGCATGTCAAAACTCTTGCCGTTGTAGGTGACCAGCCCCCCGCAGCCCTCCAGGCGCTCCTTGAGATACCCCAGCAGAGCCGCCTCCTCCTTGTACTCGCGCATCAAGAGCTGCTCCACCACCAGCCGGCCGTCCTCCACCCAGGCCAACCCGATCAGGAAGGCGTAGGTGCCGGTGCCACCGGCCAGTCCGGTGGTCTCGGTATCCAGAAAGATCACCCGCTCGGGATCGAGCTCGCCCAGGCCCAGCCGCTCGAGCCAGCAGCGCGAGAAACCGCGCACCGAGGTGAGCGGCCAGGGACCGTGGGCGTGAGCGGTGTCAGCCTCCCAGGAGCGCAGCATGAAGGGGCCTTCCTCCTCCCGGGGCTCGGTGCCGGGAGCCGGCGCGGCCGGCCGGGTGCGCTGCAACAGCTCGAGCTGGCGCCGCACCGAGCTCATCGCAGGGCCTCCTCGATACGCGCCTTCAGGCCCACCAGCTCGTGCCCCGAAGCCTGGCAGAGCGAGAGGCCGTGGTACAGATCGCCCTCGCGCATTGCCTCCAGCCCCTCCATGTAGTTGCTCATCTGCTCGATGAAGAAGTGCACGTAGGCATCCAGGGCCTCGTTCTGGCCGGTGAGTGGGCTGACCTGGGCCTCGAACTGACGCCAGATGTCATCGGCTCGATCCATCTGCCTGTCGATCTCCATGATCAGCTCGTCACGGCTGGAGGCACCCCCCTCGAATCCAGCCACCAGTTGCTCGAGCCGGGCCAGGTGAGCCGGGGACCGCCCCCGAGGTGGACCGGCGGTAATATCGGTGTACTCGGTGGGACCGGTGCTGGAGCCCAGCACCGCCTTGCAGGAGCGACAGAAGCCCTGACCGGGCGGATTGACCGCTCCGCACCGGAAACAGGACACCTGCTGGGGCGACTGAGCCCCCAGCGACGCCCGCGCCGCCTTCACCAGCTCGATCATGCGGGGCAGGGTGGCCTCCAGCCGGGTCCAGCCCTGCAGAAGGTGGGCCGGATCGTCATCTTGCAGGAACAGGGCAATCTCGGCGTAGGCCTCGCCCTGGGCCGCCAGCAGGTCGGCCATCTCTCCCTGCACCTCGGAAAGCAGCTCTTCTTGCAGCTTGCGATTGTGCTCCAGGGCCCGCTCCAGATCTTGTCGGGAAGCCCGCCCCCGAGCCACCTGCAGCACCAGCTCGCGGAGCAGCTCGAACTGGGGAGCCTCGGCCAGCTTGCCCATCTCGGCTTCCAGCCGGCGCCACAGCTCTTCCAGGCCCTGATGCACCCGCTCGAATCCTCCCTCCAGGGCCGCCAGCGGGATACCCCGCGGGTTTTCCGCATAGATGGGGGCCGCCCGGGTCAACTCGCGACCGAGCTCGCGAGTGGCCGTGTCGGTGCGCGACCACTCCGCCTCCAGCAACGGGAAGAGCGACAGCTCGCGCACCGAGCGCACCTCGTTCTCGTAGTGGTAGAAGATCTGCTCGACTCGGCCCCAGAGCTGGCGGATCAGCTCGCGATCTGCCTCGGGGTGAAGTCGCTCCTGACCCAGGCGCAGCTCATTGAGAAAGGGGACGCAGGACTGGGCCCGAGCCACCTGCTCGAAGGCCCGCAGGCTGGTCAGCATCCCGGTGGAGCCAGCCCCGAGCAGCTTGAGCCCGTCCAGCAAGGTCTGAGAGCTGGCCTCCCGAAAGGCTTGAGCCACCGCCCCCAGCCCGGCACGCATCTGAGCCAGCGGCTCAATGGAGGGCTGAACCAGGTCTGAGCGGTCGTACAGGCGCCGAAAGCGCTCCACATCCAGCGCCAGCCCTTCCACGACCTTCATCGTGCCGCCCAGCCGGGACTCGAGCTCGACTGCCGGGAGGGCGCCATTGAGCACATTGATGCCCACTTTGATGAACTGGTCCACCTCACTGACCGGAGAGTAGCGCGGGCGCTTCTCCTCCTCGGCCCGCAGTTGGGCGGCCAGCTCCTGACAGCGTCCGGCTGTGCTCATGACCTGGCCCAGGGCTTCTTGCAGCCCGCGCAGACGCCCTTCGCGGGCAGTCTGCAGGAGGCGCTCCAGGGCCTGCTCCTGAGCCTCGAGCTCGGCCCGATACTGGCGCTGTAACTCGGCCACGGTGCGGTCGATGACGATGCTGCAGGCCACCCGCTCGAACACAAATCGGTGATCACGGCAAAAGGAGAGGGCGGCCTGGCCGGCTTGCTCGAGATCGGAAAGCTCGGCCTGCCCCTCGCCAAACCTTCGGCCAAGATCGCCGAGATAGGCCAGGACGGGTGCCACAAACATCGGGCCAAACCCCTCGGGAGCAGCCACGGAGCTGCGTCATGATAGTTCCCTCCAGTTGCGCGCAACAGGAGACTTGCCTCGCCCGGAAAACCCGGGCTCGACCAGCATCGCTTCGCCATCGGAAGCGAGCTTTGCTTCTCAAATCGGTTTTGAATTTCCTTCAGGCGAGCCCGTTGGGCGGAATCCAGGTCGTGCCAGGAGGCAGATTGACGGTGGGATAGCCGAAGTGGCCGGCCATGTCGGGGCGGGGGAAGATGCTGTCCCACTGGGTGCCGAACGGATTGGTGGTGAGCGCGGTGGCCCCCGGCTGGTAAGGCGGGTAGATCAGGTCGTTCGTGACCAGAACCTCCTGAATGCGGTCCCCGAAGGCCTTGTAGGCCACCTGGCCATCCCAGCCCGAGGCCTGGCGAACGCTCATCAGGTTGGCCAGCGTCTCCACGTTGCGAGTGCTGCCGTCCGGGTAGGTGAGGAAAAAATTCTTGCTGTTGGCGTCGAACCGCAGCCGGTCGTTCTGCTGCAGAGCCCACCAGACGGTAGTACGCTCGTTGGCCCGTCCGTCGTGATTGAGACGCGGGTCGGTGGAGCTGAAGTGGTAGGTAGCCTGAGCGCCGGGGTCGCCGGTCAGGCGCTGGGCCACCACCTGGCTGGCCGAAGCCCAGCTGGTGACCGATTCGAAGGGGGGCAGGTTGGGATAGGCCACCTGGCCGTTCTGGACCTGAGCGTAGGGCTCCACGCCTCCGGTCGGAGGGGGACACGATAGGGGCGTGGGCGGCTGGCAGCCACAGGAATGAGAGTCGTAAGGCTGATACGAGCTGACCGACCGGGAGCCATAGCAATAAAGTCCGGCCTGGAAGGCCTCCAGGCCGTAGCTATAAGGTTGGCTGAAAGGCGGGGCGTAGGCCTGAGGATGCTGGTAGGCCGGCTGGCAGGGGAAGGATTGTATGGGGAAAGAGCTCTGGGCGTAAAAGCCTGCCTGGAAGTATCCCTGATAAGCCGCCTGGGAACCGTAGACATAGGGATTGCAGAGAGCCTGGCTGACATCAAAGCAGCCCATCGGAGGCTGCGCGTACTGGGGCGGCGGGGGGACTGGCGCCTGGTATTGGACTCCATTGTAGGGCTGGCAGCCGCAGGTGGCCTGAATCTGACCGTAGTGGACGTTGTTCCAGGGGGAGGCGTTCAAGTTCCAGACAGCCTGGTTGAGATATCCGCTGGTTTGCCCGGTGGCCCCGAGGTAATTGTAGGTCGGCCCCTGCCCGGCCATCCCGAAAAAATTGTAGCCGGAAGCCTGCCCGGGAAGTTGTCCGGCATCGACCTGCGGCGGTGGTCCGGTCATGAGACCCGCCAGGCTCCCCACGGTCATGAGGGCCATTGCTCCTGAGGACATCCCGAAACCCGTGGTCAGAAACCCGATAGCCGGAAGTGCACCCAGCATGAAGCATCCTCCTCGCGTCGTCCTGGGAAGGATAGACTCCCCAGCATCCCTATTCTACCGCAACTTGTCTACTGGTTCCCGAAGCGCTCGCGCAACTTGCGATAATCCTCCTCGGACAGATGATCGCGAAGATGGTCGAAGTTCTGGCGGGCCTGGCTGACATCGGCAGGCTTGAAGGCTCGGGTGGCCTGCTTGCTGGCCTGTTTGAAAATTTGCTTCATCTCGTCCTTATTGACCTCGCCCTGGGTCTCGAAGTAGCGCATGGCCACCTCGCCCAGGCCGTAGGTCCAGCCGTAGACGAAAGGAGCGGTAACGATCTTGCCGATGATGGGGATAAAGCTGGACACGAACATGGTGGTGATCTGACCGAACACACTGGCGCCGCAGGCAGCGGCAATGTGGGCCAGCATCTTCTCGGGGGGGTCCTTGACCCCGTAGGCTTTGCCGATGGAGATGACCATGGCCGTCTGGACCGGCATCAGAAGCACGAGATCAGCGAAGGGGATGGGGAAAAGCACGATGCCGGCAGCCCAGAGCGAGAAATTGCGAGCGATCTCACGGGCCCGCTCGCGGGACGACTCGCGCTCGGTCAAGGAGAGCGAGCCCACCGGAGAGGAGGACGATTCGGGAGATGCAGGCCCTTCCCCCATGAAAAGGGGCGGCAGGGGGCGCGAGGCGTCGGTAGGGCGATAGCCGTCGTTCCAACCCTCGTAGCGGGGGGTACTTTCCGGCCTGGGGCTGGGGTAGTCGTAGGACTCCCAGTATTGAGGAGGAGGCGCGGTCGTCTCCGGAGCCACCGGAGAGACCGGAGCCACGAAGTCGGCACGGGGATCGGGGCGGGGCCCGCCGTGAGGGCTGATGGCTTTGCGCTGGCGCATCTGGTTGCCGCACCCTCCGCAAAACTTCGCGGCCTCGCGCACCTCACCGCCGCAATGAGGACAAAATCTTGCCATGCCTCTTCTCTCAGGCGGGCCGCCATTCAGTCTGCCGGGTTTGGGCCCGCCTGGAAGAGCTTTCGCGAGCGCTGTCAGTTCCCCTACCGCGCGAATGACAGCGTTCTGCCCTGCGCCAGGGAAAAATTTTCTCCTCTGGCGCAGGGGTTTCGGCAGGGTCAGAGAATTGCCCGTGATCCAAAACGGCCGGGGGCCGCGGCGGATGGAAAAGCGGAGTGATGAAGGTTTTGCAGGAGCTCGCGTCGGCAGACTCGTCTGGAGGCGTCCCCGAAGAATCGGCAAGACCCACAACACGTAACGCTCAAAACACGAGAACAAACAGCTAAGGAGGGCATTGACATGACTGCAATGCCGACACGACGCCGCGGCAACGCGATGATGGCCATAATCGCCATCATTGCCCTCGTGGTGATCGGGGCCGTGGTATACATGTTGATGAAGCCGGGCGGCAAGAAGCCCGGTGGGATCATGGATACCGGCCTCAAGATGGCTCCCGCTACGTCTCAGATCTTCGTAGCGATGGATTTCGCGCCCGTGTATGACGAGGCCAAGCAGAAAGAGCTGCTTGACGCTTTCAAGCAGACGCAAGTTTTCAAAAACATGAGCGAAGAGCTGAAGTCGGAAGGGCTCAACCTGGAAGAAGAGATTCTCTCCTGGGCCAAGCCCTCGATGGCGTTGGCGCTGGCCCCGCTGGAGGGCAAGCCGAGCATCTTCACCGACATCGAGAACGCCAAAGTGCCCCCTTTCTCGGGCTTCCTGCTCATCGGTGTGCGCGATGATGCCAAGGCCAAAGAGAGCCTCGAGAAGCTCATGGGCAAAGCCAAGATCAAGTTTAAGAATGAAGACCACAAGGGCGCCAAGCTCTGGATCCCCGAAAAGGGGGTCGAGGACGGACCCACCATCGCACTGGCCCCCGGAATGCTGATCGTGGGCATCAAAGATACCGACGTAAAGGCTGCCCTGGATGGGCCCAAGGCCAGTCTGGCCGAGGCCGCCAACTACAAAGCCGCCATGGGCAAGATCAAGCACCAGGACGTGGTGGTGATGTATGGTGACCTGCAGGGCATGATCAAGGGCGCCGAAGCGGCCCTCAAAGAGATCCCGCCCGAGGCCGGCGAGCTGAAGAAGCTGGTGGAAGGCATCCGCTACCTTGCCGCCGGTGCCGGCACCGACGGCAAGGACCTCGTCAGCGAGGTCATGGTCAGCATCGACCCGGCCGCCTCCGGCAAGCTGGCCTCGCTGATCTTCAAGCCCAGCTTCGGCATCGACATCAAGAGCGCCGAGCTCTACCCCGCCGAGGCCGAGATGTACGGCTCGCTCAACCTGAAGATGGTGTGGCAAATGATTTACGACGCCATGGGCGAGTTCCCCGAGACCGCCCAGATGCGCGACATGCCTGCCCAGCAGCTATCGATGGGTGGCATCGACCTGCAGAAGAATATCCTCGACCCGCTTACCGGCGAGCTCGCTTATTCGGTGGACGGCTACGGGAAGGTCTTCTCGCAGTCGCTCGAGCAGGTGTCCCAGGGCGAGCAGCCTGACCCGGGTGACCAGATGGAGATGCTTCAGGAGATGCCCGTGGTCATGGCCCTCGGTCTGGCCAACAAAGCCGAGATCGAAGGCCTGATCAACAAGAACATCCCCGAGCCGGTGCGCGCGACCTTCAAGAAGGAAGAGCACAACGGCGTGACCATCTACAACGTGGAAGGTCAGTTCTACTACGCCATGACCGAGGACTTCATGCTGATTGGCATCAATGAGGCCAGCGAAGTCATGAAGAAGATGGTCGACGCCAAGAAGAGCGGCAAGAACATCAAGAGCCTGCCCGGTTTCGGGCGCGTGATGGGCATGCTCGGCGCCGACAAGCCGGTCTACTTCCAGTATATGGACATCAAGAAGGTGTACGGCGAGGCCGGCAACGAGCTGGCCAAGACGGACCCCGGAATGGCCAAGCTGCTGCAACTGGCCGGCGACTACCAGAGCACCTGGCAGGCCGGAGCGCTGCGGGCTGACGGCTTCTACATGGTGAGCCTGACCACGCGCAAGTAAAGAAAAGGCGGTGGTCTTTGTCAGAAAAAGGCCCCGGGTCTTGCGACCCGGGGCCTTTTTTCTCAGCGGGACTGGGAGCGACCAACCTGAACCTGGAAGCTGAGCCTCCTTGGATTGGATGGCCGGACGGAGGCGAGCGGATAGAGCTACGGTCCTCCCTCGGGGCCTTTCGAGATCGGGGAGGGCGGATCGAGCTCCGGTCCCGGATCGAGAGTGGCTCGGGCGCTTTTCGGGATCAGGTCAGCGAGTGACCGCGGGCCCGGCACCGGCAGCTTGCTCGAGAGCCTGGCCGGCGAAGGCAGCCCAATCCAACATCGGCTGGGGGTAGAGCCCGCAGGTCAACAGCCCCAACACCACCACGACCAGGGCCAGGTTGAAGGCCCAGGGGGTGCTCGGCAGGCGCGGATCGTCGCCCTCACGCATGTACATCCGCCCGATCGGGTTGAGGTAGTAGTAGACTCCCAGCAGCGAGCCCACCACACCCGTGGCCACGACCACTCCGGCACCCTTGAGGCCGGCTCCGAAAAGGAAGAACTTGGCCAGCAGGCCCCCCGCCGGAGGCAGCCCTGCCAGAGACAGCAGGCAGAGCGACAGGATTGCCGCCAGACCTGGCTCCCAGCGGGCCAGACCGTTCAGGTCGTCGAGCACCACCGGTCGCTGAAGGCGGCTCTCCAGGAATAAGACGATAGCGAAGGCACCCATGTTCATGAAGGCGTAGACGATGAGGTAGAAGAGCAGGGCGTAGGCGACGGCCGTGGGCTGCGCGCGATCCATCGCCGCCGTCAGCAGACCGGCGAGCATGATCATGTACCCCGCGTGCGCGATGGAGGAGTAGGCCAGGAGGCGCTTGACGTTGGTCTGGAAATAGGCGGCGAGGTTGCCCCACGTGGCCGTGACGACGCCCACGAGGCCGACGAACGATCCGATTCCCACCAGGACGCGGCTCGCGTCCTCGCCGGCGCTGAAATGCCCCAGCGTCATCATGATCCGCACGAGCAGGGCGATCGCTCCCGCCTTGGAGGCCACGCTCAGAAACGTCGTGATCTCGATCGACGCACCCTCGAACACATCGGGGCACCAGAAATGAATGGGCACGGCCGAGAGTTTGAAGCCGATGCCGATCAGCAGGCCGAAGACGCC
>QWHO01000716.1 GCA_021404945.1 bacterium CPR1 | reverse complement strand
TGGCGGCCCGGGTGATCTCCAGACCGAAGCGGTAGCTGGTGCAGTTGAGCACGATGTCGACGTCCTCGAAGAGCTTGACGAGGGCGTTCTCGTCGCTGACATCCACGCTCAGGGCGCTCAGCTTGCCTCCTCCGAGCTCCTGGCAAAGCTTGCTGGCCTTGTCACGGTCGATGTCGGCCACCCGGATTTCACTGAAGTCGGACGTTCGGGCCAGGTCGCGGGTGGCCTCGGTGCCCATGGCTCCACACCCGCCCAGTATGAGGATCTTGCTCATCTCAGACGCTCCCCCGGACCTCAAGCGCACGTTTTTGGGCTCCCTTCGGCTGGATGCAGAGGTGTCCTGTCCACCTCGGGCTCGAGCTCGCGGTCGAGATAGCGGTATTCGAGGGCCTCGGCCAGGTCGCAGGCCTCAACCTTCTCGCTCTCACGCAGGTCGGCCAGGGTGCGTGCGATGCGCCTGACCCGGTCGTAGACCCGGGCGCTCAGCCCGAAGCGGCGCACGGCCAACTCCAGGAAGTCGGCGCTGCGGTCATCCAGCCTGCAGTGCTCGGCAAGATGGAAGCCCTCGAGCTGCGAGTTCAAGACCCCCCGACGTTGCTGCCTGTCGCGGGCCGCGAGCACTCGCTGGCGCACCCGAGCCGTGCACTCGCCCGCCTGGGCCCGCACCAGCTCGGCCGGGGAGAGGCGGGCCACCTCTACCTGCAGGTCGATGCGGTCGCGCAGCGGACCTGAGAAGCGGCCCTGATAGCGCTGGCGCTGAAAGGGACTGCAGCGACAGGCCCGTTGACGGTCACCGAGATAGCCGCAGGGGCAGGGGTTCATGGCAGCAACCAGGGTAAAGCGCGCCGGGTAGTTGGCCCGAAAGTTGGCCCGGGCGATGACCACCCGTCCCCCTTCCAGAGGTGACCGCAATCCCTCCAGGCAATCGCGTCGCATTTCCGGGAACTCGTCGAGAAACAGCACCCCCCGATGAGCCAGGGTCACCTCGCCCGGCAGCAGGCTGCCCAGCAGGCCGGCCCGGCTCACGCTGGGGTCAGGGCTGCGAAACGGGCGCTCGGTGATGAGCCCGCATTCGAGCCGTTTGACCGAATGGATGCGGGTCACCTCGAGGGCCTCCTCACTGGTCAGGGGGGGAAGCAGGCCGGGCAGGCAACTGGCCAGCAGGGTTTTGCCCGAGCCAGGTGGACCCACCATGACCAGGTGGTGGCTGCCGGCGGCGGCAACCTCCAGCGCCCGTCGGGCGGCCAGTTGGCCCTTGACCAGCACCAGGTCGGGTGGGGGAGCGGGGTCTGGCCTGGCCCGGGCCGCCGGTTCGACCGGCCTGGCTCGTCCAGCGGCCACTTCGCGGGCGTGTCGCAAGCTGAGCACTCCATTCACCGCCAGCCCTTCCACCAGGCGTGCCTCAGCGACATTGCCCACCGGAATCAGCAGTCTCTTGAGGCCGTGGCGACGAGCCTCCATGGCGGCCGACAGCACCCCGCGCACAGGTCTCAGGCCTCCGTCCAGGGAAAGCTCGCCCAGCACCAGGGTCTCTCGCAGCAGGCCGGCCAACTCGGGCTCGTCGGCGCAGAGAACGCCCAGTGCGATGGCCAGGTCGAAGCGGGGGCCTTCCTTGCGGATGTCGCCGGGGGACAGGTTGACGGTGACCCGGCGCGAGGGAATCGGCGAGCCGCTGTTGCGCAGGGCCGAGCGGACGCGCTCGCAGGATTCCGAGACCGAGGCGTCGGGCAACCCAACCACGTGGCAGGATGGGATGCCGCTCGAGACATCCACCTCGACATGGACCAGAATGGAATCGATTCCGAGCAGAGTGCTGGAAAGAAGCGTGGCCGGCATGAGGGAGCTCCAGGGGGAAAACTCGTGGTCTCGAGCTCGTTCTGCTCGCGCCCGCCGCGCGCCCGTCGCGCGACGTCCCTCAAGACTCGGTAAGGTGTCAGGCCTTCGGAAAATTCCTCAATCTTCCTTTCGAATGGAATTTCGCATGTGAGCTTGCCCACAGAGCGAGTCTGCTAT
>QWHO01000203.1 GCA_021404945.1 bacterium CPR1 | reverse complement strand
CGCGGGCCAGAGCCTGCTTGAGCACATCGTCGCTGGGGGCCAGCTCGGCAAACTGGCTGGCCACGTCAAGGTCGGAGAGGGCCAGATCCACCCTTCCCTGGCAGCGCTGGTTCAGTGCGCGATAAAGCAGGGCCCAGGCCAGGGCGGCGGCCCCCTGAGGGGTGGGCTCGCGGTTGAGCAGCTCGCGGTGCATGCGCAGGGCGATCTCGAAGTCGCGCTCGGCCTGATCAAAACGCCCCTGACAGCTGTGACATCGCCCGCGTCCCCCCATGGCGCCAGCCAGAATAGGAGCCAGCGGATGGCGGCCGCGAGCCCCGTGAGCGTAGCCCGTCAGAGCATCGTAGTCGTGCTCGGCCAGCTCGAAGGCATTGCGCGCCAGATATCCGGCCGCCCGGGTCTCGATGGCCAGCAAGTAGTGCCGCAAGAGGTCCATCAGGGCCTCGTCATCGAGCGGGAGGGGGGGCTCAAGCACAATAGCCGCCCACGACTCGACCACCTCGGTCAGGTGAGCCTGCTCGACCGAGAGGGGATCGCCTGGCACCGCAAGAGGTTTGGTGCGTGCGCGCGAGCTTGGAATTGCGCTTCCGACCAGGGTGGCCACCTCGCGGTCGAGCGTCCACACCTCTTCGGAGAAGATGGGGCTGGCCTCGGTCAACCAGTCGGCGATCAGCTCCAGCGAGGCTTCCAGCAGCTTCTCACCCCGAGGACGAGCAGAGAGCAGCGGGGCCGGGTGCGCATCGCCGCCCAACCCCAACCAGCGGGCCAGGGTGCGATTCTCGGGGCGTTCGATGCCCCCGAAGAAGAGCTCGAGGAGCTGCTCGGAGCGCCAGCTGCGAACCCGAGTGCTGAGCGAATTGACTGCCGACTTGAATACCTTCTCAGCCCCTGCCACGGTCTCAGCCTGAGCGCGCATCGCCCTGAGCTGGGCCGGGACGCAGGTTCCCTCGTTTTGAAGCGCTTGCAGCGCCAGGCCGGTGAAGAAGCGGAGCATGTGATAGAGAACCCTGTCAAGCTCCACCATGGCGGGCTCGGAGGATTGGACTGCCTCGGTGAGTCGACCGAGGAGCAGGCGAAGCTGAGGGGGGGTCCCCTGAGGAGCCTCGAGTTCCCTCATGGCCTGATACTGCCTGACCGCCTCCCGCTCATCCAAGGGCAGTTCTCCCTGATCCCCAAAAGCCCTACGGGAGATAGGAGTTCCTCCCCTGACAGCCAAAGAGCGGCGAAATGCAAGATGACCCGATTTACCTCGATCATAACGGCACCACTCCGGTGGATGAGCGTGTGTTGCAGGCGACCCTGCCCTATCTGGCAGAGCATTTCGGCAACCCCTCCACCAAGAGCGTTTACGGCGCGCGGGCCCGGGCCGGGTTGGACCGGGCCCGCGCGCAACTGGCCGACTTCCTGGGCTGCCAGCCAGGCGAGCTGGCGCTGACGAGCGGGGCCACCGAGTCGAACAACTGGGTGTTGCAGGGCGTGACCGCCGCCCACGCCGGACCCAAGAGGCCTCACCTTTTGATCAGCCAGATCGAGCATCCCAGCGTGAGCAAGACGGCCGACTTTCTTGAGCGCACCGGTCGGGCCGAGGTCACCCGGGTGGGGGTCGACTCCACCGGCCGGGTCGATCCAGAATCGGTCCGGCTGGCTCTGCGGCCGAACACGGTGCTGGTCAGCATCATGCACTCCAACAACGAAGTGGGAACCCTTCAGCCCATCCAGGCCATTGCCGAAGCCGTGGCGGGCAAAGCGCTGCTGCACACCGACGCTGCTCAAAGCGCCGGCAAGGTCAACCTGGACCTGACAGGGATCGACTTTCTCTCGCTGGCCGGCCACAAGATGTACGCGCCCAAAGGAATAGGGGCGCTCTACATTCGGCAGGGTCGCAGCCTGGAGCCATTGCTCTTCGGGGCCGGTCACGAAGGGGGGCGCCGCTCGGGCACTGAGCCGGTGGCCCTGGCGGTGGCCCTGGGAGAAGCGGCCGCCCTGTGTTGCCCGGAAGAAGGCCAGAAACTGGCCCGGCTGCGCGATCGGCTTGAGAACGGGCTCAGGACCGCTCTGGGCGCAAACGTGCAGCTTAACGGCCACCTTACTCAACGCCTCCCGAACACCCTCAACTTGAGCTTTCTGCACACGACCGGAGCCGAGCTGACGGCCCGCTGCCCGGAGCTGGCCGCCTCCACCGGCCCCGCCTGTCACGACGGGGCGGTGCGTCTTTCGCACGTGCTCCAGGCCATGGGAGTGAGCCCCGAAGTGGGCAAGGGAGCGGTGCGGCTCACGCTGGGTCGCTCCACCACCGACGAGCAGGTTGATCGGGCCCTGTCCGTGCTGGTGGCCGCTTATCAAGCCCTGACCGTGGTGCGTTGAAACCCCTGGTGCGGCTGACCTCACTCGGTCACGAGACGAGTTGGCGGCGCGTGGCTCTTGCTCGCTGGAGCTCGTCCGCGGTCACCTCGCCGTAGAGCCCGGAGGTCTGTGCGAGCGGACCATCCTGCGGCTCGATGAACGTGCCCCAACGCTGCCACGCCGAGCCTTACGCTTTTGTGGGTCTGTGGGAGGGAAGCCGAGCAAGCCCGGCAAAAGCTGAAGGCCCGATGAGCGCAAATATTCTGCTGCTGGAAGATGACGAGAAACTCCGCACGATGCTCGAGTCGGTGCTGGAGGATGAAGGCTATCAGGTCAAAGCGGTCCCCAACGGGGATGAGGCCATTCGGCAGGCGGCCGACGGCACCTACGACCTGATCGTCACCGACATTCGCATGGAGGGCACCGACGGGCTGGATGCCCTGGCGGCGGTAAAAGAGCAGCGCCCCGAGATCGGCAGCGTGGTGATCACCGGTTACTCGACCGAGGCCGACTGCATTCGGGCCGTTCGCCTGGGAGTCAACGACTATCTGCGCAAGCCCTTCCGGGTAGAAGAGCTGCTGGAGGCCATCCAGAAGGCCCTGTCCCGCCGCCACCAGCAAGGGCAGGCCGAGAAGGCCCAGCTGGCCGTGCTCAAGACTCTGCTCTGGGGAGTGGAGTCGCTCTGCCGGGCCCTGCGCCCCCCTGAGGGGGGAGGACTGCTCGAGGCCGGCCGCCTGGCGGCCCGACTCGCTCGCCAGATGGGTCTTTCCGAGCGGGAGCAATGGGAAATTCAGGTAGCTGCTCTGCTGGGCTCGCTGGAACGGGTCAGCCGTCCTCCGCTGGAGGGAGTTCCCGAGGCTGTGCTGCGCCTGCTCGAGCAGAGCCGCGAATGGCTGGCCGGCGAGCCTCCGGAGCGAGCTGGCCGGCTCGAGTCTCAGCTGGCGGCGGTGGCGGTGGCCTCCTGCGCCGAGCCCGGCGATACCGGGCTCAAGCCCTCGGGCGTGCTCGCGCTACGATTCCCTGATCTTTTCGAGGAGAGCGTGCTGGCGGCTCTGGATGCGGTCTTCCAGGAGCTTCCTGAGGAAGGCGACTCCCACAAGCGTCGTCAGGGCCTGCTCACTCTGGCCCAGGCTCTGACGGCGGCCGGCAAGTTGCGCGAGGCCGCCCAGACCCTGAGCCACCCCCAACTGCAAGAGAAGCCCTCCTGGGAAGGCGTGCAGGCTCGCTTGAGCCTGGCTCGCCTCCATCGCGGCCGACCCGAGGCACTCGACTGGGCGCTCAAGGCCCAGGCCGCGGCCGACCTGCTGGGCTCGGGCCTGATGGCTCGCACCGCGCTCGAAGTGGGGCTGCTGCTCTGGGAAGCCGGGCAGCCCGAGCAAGCTCGTGCCCAGCTCGAGCGAGCCTCCAGGGTTCTGGGCGAGCTGCAATTCTATGCCCCCCAGGCCCGCAGCCGGCTGGCGCTGGCCGCCCTGACCGGTCAGGAGGAGCTGGTGCAGCCGGCTCTGGAGGTCTTGCTGCGGGCCGAGCACCTGGATGAGCTGCACCGTTGTGGCTCCTGGGCCATCGGCACCCTGCTGGGCTGGCATTCGGCTCGCCCCGAGCCTTTGCGGGACCGATTGGTGGCCCGCGTGTTGCGCGAGTTCCCCCACGAGGTCAAGCACGTGCTGGCGGGCGGGCAACTGAGCCAGGCTGCCCGCCTGTCGGCCGTCCGCTGCCTGGGAGGCAGCGAGCTGCTGGCTCCCCTGACCGGGGACCCCGACCCTCAGGTGCGTCAGGCCGCCCTGGCAGCCGCCTCGCAAAGCGGCCCGAGCCAGAGCGAGGTGCCTTTACTTCGCCTCTACAGCCTGGGTGGGTTTCGCGTGTTCAAAGGGCGCGACGAGGTCGAAGAATCCCTCTGGCGCAGCCAGAAGATCCGCTATCTGCTGGCTTGCCTGGCCGCTCAACCCGGGCGGCGCTTTCCCATTGAGGCCATCCTGGAGGAGTTCTGGCCGGGTGACCCCGACAAGGGACGCAAGAGCCTCAACCAGGCGCTCTCCGTGATCCGACGCTGCCTGGAAGGCCAGCCCGAGTATCTGGCCCGTACCAGCGACGCGATCTACTTCCAGCCCGAGCTCCCTCGCTGGCATGACGCCGAAGAGCTCGACAAGGCCATCGCCGAGGCTGATCGGCTCTACGCCGGACATCAGGTCGGACCGGCGGTAGAGAAGCTCTCGCTGATGCTGCAGCTCTATCAGGGCCCCTATCTGGAAGGCTGCTACCTCGATTGGGCCGTCAACTGGCGGGGCCAGCTCGAGGAACGGCTGACCTCGAGCCTGCGCAACCTGGCTCTGGCGGCTCAGAGCCTGGGGCGACACGAGCAGGCCCTGGAGTGCTCGAGGCTGATGCTCGAGCTGGACGGCTGCAACCAGGACGCCCATCTCCTGGCCATGCAGAGCTACGTGGCCCTGGGCCGTCCCGAGCAGGCTCTGAGGCAGTATGAGCTGGCCCGCAAGGCCCTCAAGAAGGACCTGGGTATCGAGCCCTCGATCGCCCTGGAAGAGGCGCGTTTGCGGGCCCAGATGGCCTCCTAGGAATCTCTCGATCCAAAGACGAAAGCGAGCCGCCTATGGCAAGCACGATCGTCGACAACTACTTCGCCGGCCAGACCGCCGGCAAGCCGTTCCCCACCGGTGTGGGGTTCCTGATGCCAGGCCTGGGGATCGTCCCCAAGGCCAGCCCGCCTACCCTCGAGCAAGTCAACCAGGCCTGCGCCCTGGCCTTTCAGGACAGTCTGTCCCGCGCCAGCCAACTGACCGACGGCCAGGCGAGCTTTATGCAGCTGTCATTCGCTCAGGCTTTTCTCGTGGGCAAGGAGCTCTACTGTCTGGCGGTGATCCAGTGGGTGGCCGCCAAAGTGGACAGCAAGAAAGCTGGAAAGAAGCCCTCCAAAGGCAAGCCCGCCGCAAAATCCGTTACCAGGGCTTCCGTGAAGCCGGTCCCCAAAGCCAGGGCTGCTGCCAAATCGCCTTCCAAAGGCAAGGCCGCCCCCCAGGCCAAGGGCCGACCTGCCAACAACGGCAAGCCAGCTCGGGGGGCCAAAGGGAAGCCCGGAAAACGCACCTCCAAATAGCCTCCACCCTCTCCACCCGAGAAGACCGTCCAGGGGGCGGACTTGTTTGGCGCTTTGTGATTTTCTCTGAGCGCCTTCTTTGTTTGTTGAAAAACATGTTGGTCTGTTTGCGGCCCTGGACCTGGAGGTCTAACCGCAAACCCTTTGTGGTGGCGGAGGAGCCAGGCTCTCGGGGGCCATACTGCGGCTGGACCTCTCCAACGTTCAGCGCCGCGCAGCCGGAAAACTCTGTCAAGGGGGGTTCGGGTGCGCTCCCAGGTCGGCAACCAGACCGTTCCTGACCCGTTAACAAGCTCGCTCGAATGATTAACACTTTGGCAATATCCTGGCGACAGTGTTCTCCGCCTCTTCACCCCTCCAGGGTAGACTGAGAGCAAGAAATCGCGCAGAGAGGCCGGGTGGAAGATGGCAGCTGGGCAGCAACAAAACCCTGTCATGGATCTGATTCAAGGACTGAAGGGTCTGCTTCAGAACGTGCAGGCGGTGGCCATGCAGGCGGCCAACGACTACCAGGGCTCCTTCAACGGCAACGGCCAGGCCGACATGGTGGTCAACCCGGTGATTCACGATCGCGTGGATCCTTTCGAGGAAGAGGGCGAGGGCAACCGGCTGGTCCGCCACTATGAGAACGGCACCGTGCGCACCGAGAACGTGACCAGCGGCATCATCATGGAGGAGCGTCCGGACGGCTCGCTCTACGTTTCGCTGGCCGAGGGAAGGCTACTGCACCAGGCCGCCCCCGGCGAGCCCATTCTGGCTTACGACAGCACTGGCGGTCGTGCCCCGCAGCTGGCCCAGGTCAGTAAGGTGCACCTGGACTCGGGTCAGGAGCCAACCGTGGCCATGCACTTTGAGGACGAACTGGGCGTCCATTTCGTGGAGATCGATACCCTGCGCTATTTCCGCTTGACCCGGCGGGCTTGAGCCAGGACAGTCAGGGGTTTCTGGAGGCCGAAAAGAAGGCCCGGACGCAAGAGATTGCGGACCGGGCCTCTGGATGTCTGAGCCTTCCCTGGCACTGTGCTGAGCCCCGATCCCCACAGCGGGCGGTGGGGAGCCGGTCGGCCCCGAGCCGCGACCCCGATCCCCACAGCGGAAGGTGGGGATCCCCACAGCGGGCGGTGGGGAGCCGGTCGACCCTGAGCCGCGACCCCAGGGCGGGTGCAGGCCTCACTCGGGTTGGCGCGAACCGAGCCGCATGAAGACTGACGTATTGATCTGCGGGGCCGGGCCGGTCGGCCTGATGATGGCCCAGGAGCTGCGCCGCTATGGCCTGACTGTGCGCATCGTGGACCAGGCTCGGGAGCCTTCGGACAAGTCGCGTGCCCTGGTGCTTTGGAGCCGCTCGCTGGAGGTCTTTGCCCGCAGCGACGAGCAGCTGGTGGCGGATGCCCTGGCCATCGGGCTCAAGGCTCACGCCAGCAATATCTACGCGGACGGTAAGAAACTCGCCCACCTGAGCCTGGACGAGCTGCCCAGCCCGTATCGGTCGGCCCTGATGATTCCCCAGAATGAGACCGAGCGGCTTCTCACCAAGTGTCTCGAGCGGCGCGGGGTCAGCCTCGAGCGCGGCACAGAGCTGCTCAGCTTCAGCCAGGACGAGGAGGGGGTCAGCACCGTGCTTCGCTCCCCGGAGGGCAGCGAAGAGACGGTGTTCTCCGACTGGCTGATCGGCTGCGACGGGGCCCACAGCACGGTGCGCCACGCGCTGAATGTCCCTTTCTCCGGGCAGGCCGAAGCCAGCAACTGGATCCTGGCCGACCTGATCGTGCACGGAGCGCTGGCCCTGAACGAGATTCATGTGTATCTCAGTCCTGACGGGGTTCTAGCCCTCTTCCCCATCGGCCGCGAGGGGCACATGCGCATCATCGCTGACTGCGGAACCGCCAGTGGCGACCAGAAGCCCTCCGACCCCACTCTGGAAGAGGCTCAGTTCATCGCGGAAAGGCGCGGTCCATCCGGTCTCAAGCTCAGCGAGCCCTTCTGGCTGGCCGGATTTCGCATTCACGAGCGACAGGTATCCGAGTATCGACACGGCCGGGTCTTTCTGGCCGGAGATGCGGCCCACATTCACAGCCCGGCCGGCGGGCAGGGGATGAACACCGGCCTGCAAGACGCCTTCAACCTGGCCTGGAAGCTCGCTCTGGTCCAGCAGGGCAAGGCTCGCGAAGGCTTGCTCGACAGCTACACCCTCGAGCGCCACGCCGTGGGCCAGATGGTGCTCAAGGGAGCCGAGGCAGCCACCCGGGCTGCCACGCTGCGCCATCCGGTTGCCCAGTACTTGCGCAACAAGCTGGCCGAGCTCTTGACGGGTAGCGAGCTGATTCAGCACCGCATCGCGCGCACGCTCTCCGAGCTCGAGATCAACTATCGAAAGAGCCCCCTCAGCCGAGAGCACAAGAAGGACCTGACCGTGTTCTCCCCTCTGGCCCCCGGCATCCGGCCGGGAGACCGGGTTCCCGACGGCGAGCTGGTCACCCGCTCAGGTGCCGAATTGCACCTGTTCGACCTGCTCAAAGGCAACGGCTCCCACCTGTTGCTCTTCTCAGGCATCGATCTCAGCGAGCAGACAGAAGAATGGATGAGCACCATCGAGCGGGAGGTGAAGGCTCGCTGGGGTGACTTCATCAGCATCATCCACATCGGCCCAAGTGGCTACCATGACCGAGAGCAGCTGCTGCACCGTGCCTTCGGGGCCTCGAGCGAGACGCTGTATTGGGTGCGACCCGATCTCTACGTCGGGTTTCGCAGCCAGCCAGCCGACCTGAGGGCTCTGATCGAGTATCTCGGCGAAGTCTACCAGACGACCTCAAACCTGGCCGGCCGGTAGCTCGAGCACGAAGCAGGCTCCTCCATCCGTGCAGTTGGTGGCCTTCAAAGAGCCACCGTGCTGCTGGGCAATGCGGGAGATGATGTAGAGACCAAGCCCGGTTCCTTTGCCCACCGGCTTGGTGGTGTAAAAGGGCTCGAACATGCGGGCCTGCACCTCCTCCGTGAGGCCCGGCCCAAAGTCGCGCACCTCCAGTCGCACCTGCCCTTGCTCGGCTCGAGTCGATACCCGTACCGCCAGGCGCGAGGCCTCTCCCTGCACCATCGCGTCGCGAGCGTTGAGAACCAGGTTGACGACCACTTGCTGCAACTCGGTGGGATTGCCGCGCACCGGGGGCACCGGCTGCAGATCTCTTTCCAGCTGCACCCGGTCGAGATCCAGGGTGTGAGCCACGAAGACCAGGCCGTCCTCGACGACCTGCACCAGATCGACCTGGCGCTGCTCCAGCCGTCCTTCGCGCGAGTAGTGGAGAAGTTTGGAGATGATGGTCTGAGCATACTCCAGCGCCTCCATGCCCTGGGTGAGCAGGGTGCGCGAGCGAGCCGGCTTCTCCTCGAGAAAACGCAGGCTCTGGCTCAGGCCCAGCTTGACCACCCCCAGCGGCGTATTCAACTCGTGGGCGACTCCAGCGGCCAGCTGGCCCACGGCAGCCATCTTGCTCGACTGCAGCAAGCGGGCCTCGGCCTCCACCACCTCTTGATAGAGAGCGATGTTGCGCAGGGTCGTGCCCAGTTGCAGGGCCAGCACCTCCAGCAGGTTCTGGTGGCTGCGCTTGAGCCCCCCGGGCTCGGGCGAGCCAACCACCAGCACCCCATCCACCTGCCCCTCGGAAGCCAGCGGAATGCCCATCAGCGAGCCCCAGCCCATCACCAGGCTGTGAAAGCGGGTGCCCTCGACCGGGTCGAGCAAGATGGCGGTCTGGTTCTCGCGCACCACCTCCACGAACTCTCCCAGACCGTCCAGATCTTCAGGGATGCTGACATCAAGCGGCTTATAGCAACGCAAGACAGCGCGGTGCTGGGGCAGCAGAGGTCTGAGAGCGGCCGGCAGGGCCTGCTCGAGGGCCTCTCGATCCAGCGCCGAGGCGATGCGACGACAGCCATCCAGCAGCTGCGACAGACGGAAGACCCAGACGTGCAGACGTTTGCGCGCCTTGCGCACGCGTTGGAGACTGCGCTGGTTGCGGCGGATCTGGCGGGCCGAGTCCAGCGCGATGCCAGCCTGCTGGGTGAGCAGCCTCAGAAGCTGAAGCTGCATGGCCGTGAAGGGCTGGTTGCGGCCCAGGTAGAGCACTCCCGAGCGGCTCAGGGGGAAGGCCAGAGAGTATGTCTCGCTGGGCAGCATCCGCTCGGCCTGTTGCTCGGGATGACCCGCCACCACACGGCCCTCGGCCAGGGCCTTCTCCACTGCCGAGTCCCTCAGGCCCAGCAGCTCGTACTCGCGCAGCCGGTCGGCTTCAGGGCTCTCGAACAGGACCGGTCGCAGCCGCTGCGAGAACACCACGCCAGTTCGGCAGGGGGCCACCTGGAGGGCCATCTTGAGCAGCACGCCGCGCACGTCCTGCAAGCCTGAGCGGACGGCCAGCTCGTCGGAAAGCTCGAGCATCAAGTGCAGCTCACGGGTGCGCTGCTCGAGCTCGAGCTGAAGCGTGGCCACGTGGCGCTGCATGACCTCCGTCTTGTCCAGACCGGGGCGAAAGGTCAGCCAGGGAATGCCCAGGAAGGGAACCAGCGCCAGTGCGGCTACCGGCTGGTACTGCATCAGGATGCCTGCTACCACACCCAGTCCGGCCTGGACCGGTCGGCTGGCCCAGGACACCCGGCCTTCCTCGTAGCGTCCGTTGAGCACCCAGTCCAGGGCCATCTGCACGGCCAGAGCCACCAGAAGCTGGGACTCGGGCGGCAGGCCGCCGCCCTGACCCAGGGCCACCAGCAGCCCTCCCAGCGCGATCGGGAAAAGCGACCGCAGCGCCACCTGAAACTCGCGAGGGGGACGAAGAGAGCGCAACCCCAGACCGACCAGGGCGGTCAGAACCAGCATTTGGAAACCACCCTGCAGGGCCAGAGCCGGATAGAGCGGCAGGCTCAAGCTCAGAAAGGCTGTCTTGTGAGTCCGGGGGGAGATGGCCTCCAGCACCACGGCCAGCCCTGCCAGCACCAGCGTATCCAGAGTGACCCGCGGGGGGCTCGCCAGGGCTGAGCCCAGAGCGATGGCCACCAGCGAGCCCAGACCTGGCCAGACCACCTCGGGCTTGACGCTCACGGCCCCCCCTTCCCGACCGGCAGGGGAGCATCCTACCCTCCGCCAGCTCTGTGGGGAACGAGTTTCCCTGGCGAACGCGCCAGTCGCGTGAGCAAGGTCCAGCGGCGGTGTCGGAGGAATCCTCCCGCCACCGCGAGATATTGCAGGCGGCTGGACTTCAGGCGTCTCGCAACCGGAAACCTGGGTCAAGGGGGTTTCCGGCAACCCCTCTAAAGTGAAGTGCTGAAGGTTTTGCAGTAAATCGCGCCGACAGACTTGTGTGGAGGCGCCTCCGAAGGAGAGGCAAAACCTTCAGCACGTAACGCTC
>QWHO01000202.1 GCA_021404945.1 bacterium CPR1 | reverse complement strand
CGCGCGGACGCGATCCTCGAAGCCAGGCACTCGCGTCAGCTGGAAGCCTACGCCCTCCATCCAGAGCGCTTCATCGGCGGTCCACCGCGGCGCCTTGCCTCGCGGCTATTAGCCTCTACCACCTGGACACCAATTTTCTGATCCTGGCGCTGTCCGAGCCTGGAGCTCAGCGAGCCTCTCTGCTCGCTCTGAGCCAGACG
Organism: bacterium CPR1; assembly: GCA_021404945.1. Lineage (GTDB taxonomy): Bacteria > Vulcanimicrobiota > Xenobia > Xenobiales > QWHO01 > QWHO01. The sequence continues at coordinate 10,661 of QWHO01000202.1, read as the reverse complement.
CTGTTGCAGATTCAGATGAGCGGTCTGGCCTGGTACGAGTTCTGCCGCGGGCAGCGCACACCTGAGCAACTGGCGGTTGGGCGTAGTTTTCTTACCAGCGATGGGATTGTGCCTCTTACCGAAGAGGTTGCCCGGGAGGCCGGAGAGGTGTTCAGGCGGCTTGGATCACCGCGCGGTCACGCTGGCGACATCGTGATCGGGGTCACCGCAGCGCTCTCCGGAGCCATCCTGCTGACCGACAATGGGCGCGATTTTGCAGGAATTCCCAACCTGCGCCTGGGCTGAGCAGGTCCAGCCATCCGGACTTGCTCAACTGTGGGCGGCCTGGGGAGGAATCTCGTCGGCGACCGGATTGGACGCTTTCTCACGCTGAATGGTCCGGAGCTACCCGGGGAACCTGCATGGGGCCTCCACCGTCCGAGAGGCGGTTCGCGAGCAGGCCGCCCAGGTAGCCCGGGCTCTCGCGTCACGCCTCGCCGGCAGGGGTTCAGAATTCGTTCAGCCTTCTGGCCTAGACTGAGCCGATGCTGACCATCGATCCGCAAAGGGCCCTCTTCCGTTTCAAGCAGGCCAGGAACGAGCTTGGTCAGCGCGCTCCCGATGGCTACCTCCTGGGCCACCTGGACACAAAGCCGCTGGACAGCTCCTATCCTCGCTCGGAGATCTTCTTCGGCAGCCACTTCGACCAGAATCCCAATACCGAAGATCGCATCGAGATCTGGAACTCGCGCCCCGAGCCCGGCAAGGGCGAGCTGTTGCACCAGGAGATCTTCGTGCAGCGCACCGAGCGGCGCGGCTGGACGTTCACCAAGACCCCGGTGCTGCACTGTTACCACGTCATGATGCACACCGGCGGGGCCATCGCGGCCCTGGCCCTGGTCAGCATCGATCTCAACACCGGCCAGCCCTTCCGCCAGGAGGAGGGCGAGCAGGCCAGCCGCACCATTGGCAAGCAAGGGCTGTGGGAGCAACGGCCCGTGCAGCACGACCGTTCCTCGATGGCGGGCTGGAAACCCGAGCTCCTGCCGGCCGAGGCCGACCCGGATTGGCAAGCGCAGACTCGCGAAGAGGTGACCCGCATGGCCGAGGCCCTTCAGGGCGAGTCGGGCGGTGTGGTGCGGATGGACGGTAGCGGCGTGGTGGTGGGCGGTGTGCGCGTCCCGCGTCGCTCCTGACCCCTCAGGCGGCCAGCCAGCTGAGCATCTCGTCCCACTTGGTTCCGCGGGCGAACTGCGTTTGCGGATAGCCCCAGGTGGGCGAGAACTGCTCTTTGGGTAAACCCCGCGGGCGGGTATCCTGTCCGTAGCGGGTGGGCAGGTAGACGCTCAGCCCGGTGGCCTCCTCCACCCCGTCTCCGGCGTTGTGCTGGCGCACCACCAGCCCCTCCAACTCGGTCTTCAGCTGCTCGGCCGCCTGGCGTACCAGCGGGTCGGTGACCTTCGAGCTTCCCAGCAGCCGGTCAGCAAAGTGCCCCAGGTCACGAAAATCGCGCTCGGGACGAGCCTCAGAGTCGGGATTGAAGCGCTGGGTGCGCCCGATCAGGTATTTCAAGGTCGAGCGCGGAACCCGATCTTCCATGAGCAGCCCGGCCAGGCGGTCGCACGCTTTCCTCACCGCCTCGACCTGCCCCAGATCCAGGGCTGAGAGCTGCACGGCCGCGTCGGGCCGATTCTCGTCCATGCGCGCAATCTGATCGTTTTCGGCCAGCTCCACCATGGTCTCGGCCAGCTCGCGCCCGGTGCTCTCCGGATGGGCCGCCAGCCAGCCCAGCACGTCCACGTGGGGTAGCCCGTCCCGGCCCACGATCTCTTCCGAGCCAACCAGGTAGCCAGCCCGACCCTTCAGCTCGTAAGCCACCTCGAGCTGGCCCATCAGGCAGGCGTCCAGAACCAGCACGTCCGGCTTGAGACCCGATTGCTCCAGGGCCTGGCGCAGCTCGGGCATTTGCAGAGTGCTCTTGTGCACCTCGTCAAAGCCGGTGCCGAGGAATCCCTTGCCATGGTCGCCCACCACCACCAGGTAGTGCTCGGCTGGGTAGCTCTCCACGCCCCAGCGCAGGAAGTCGCTCAGGGTGGAGGGCTGACCGTGGTCCTGGTTGTCGTGCTGGCTGATCACGGTCGACTCCAGGCTGCGCTTGCGGCCCGTTCCTGGAGAGCGGGCCACTTCGTAGCGCCGGGTGCCCTCCCAGTCGCCGTCCAGCTTGCTGGGCTTCGGCTTCTCCTCGCGCTGGTGGACCAGCTCCTGGGGACCGCGGGTCAGCTGGGCCACCAGACGCACCCGGTTGGTGGACCCCACCTGCTCGAGCTCCACCAGGTCGCGCGTGACGTTCGCCTCCAGGTCGTTGTTGCCGTTGAGCAGCACGAGCACGGTCCAGTCAGCTTTTCGAGCCGGGGCAACGAACATGCAACGAGTCTATGGTGCTTTCGCTTGGGAGAGGTTGCCGGGATGTTTCCCCGGAGATTTGAGGCTGAGGATTGTGAGCCCAGCATCCTTGCCCCGAGCCGCTTCCCAGAGTCTGGGCCTCATCGCGCCCAGGGCTGGTCCGCTGGCGGCGATCAGGGCGTTTGAGTGCCGCGAGGAGGATTTACTCAATATCCTGAGTAAATTTGCTCAGGATGTCCTACAAGCGTCCGGTGCAAGCGACCCTCACACGGCGCCTGCGAGAGCCGCGGCGGTTTCTCCAGGTTCTGGCCGGCCCGCGTCAGGCCGGGAAAACCACCCTGGCCCGTCAGGCCATGGCCGAATTCGACGGACCGACCTGGTACGCCAGCGCCGATGCGCCCGGATTGGAAGAGCAGATCTGGCTCGAGCAACAGTGGCTCCAGGCCCGTCGGCTTGCCCAGGAGGCCTCCCGGGGGCTGCTGGTGCTGGACGAGATTCAGAAGGTGGGCGGCTGGTCTGAGATCGTCAAGCGCTTGTGGGACGAGGACTCGCTCGCCGGCCTGGAGCTGAAGGTCCTGTTGCTCGGCTCGGCCCCGCTGCTGCTGCAGCGAGGCCTGTCCGAGAGCCTGGCGGGTCGCTTCGAGTTGCTGCCCGTGACCCACTGGTCGTTCCCTGAGATGCAACAAGCGTTCGGCTGGGAGCTCGAGCGCTTCGTGTACTTTGGGGGCTATCCCGGCGCCGCTCCTCTGGTCGACGAGGGGGAGCGCTGGCGTGACTACGTTCGGGATGGGCTGATCGAAACCACAATCTCTCGAGATGTGCTGCTCCTGGCGCGTATCGACAAGCCGGCGCTGCTCCGGCGCCTTTTCTTCCTCAGCTGCAGCTATTCGGGACAGATTCTGTCCTACCAGAAGATGGTGGGGCAACTGCAGGACGCTGGCAACACCACCACTCTGGCCCACTACCTTGACCTCCTGGAAGCGGCCGGGATGGTGAGCGGGCTCCAGAAATACTCCGGTCAGGTGGTGCGCCAGCGGGCCTCCAGCCCCAGGTTGATGGTGCAGAACAATGCCCTCCTGAGCGCCAGTCAGGCCGAGGACTTCGCCTCGGTTCGCAAGGCGCCTCAGCTCTGGGGGCGGTGGGTGGAGTCAGCGGTGGGCGCCTACCTCGTCAACCGTGCCCGCTCGGACGGCTATCGACTGTCCTACTGGCGCAACGGCAATCTGGAGGTAGACTTCGTGCTGGAGAAGGGTCGGCGGTTGCTGGCCCTGGAGGTCAAGAGCGGGCGCCGCCGAGACAGTCTCAGCGGGCTGGACGCCTTTCGCAAAGCCTTTCCCACAGCTCAGCTCGGCGTCGTCGGAAGAGCGGGCATGGCTGTGCAGGATTTCCTCTCCAGTCCGCCCCTGGAGTCTTTCGGGTGAGGGTCAATGCGACGAAGTTTATGTGGGCGCGTTCTCGTAACGGAAGATGTCGTTGGCGAACCCGCCTGTCTGGACGTAGTTGATGATCTGGGAGTAACGGTCGAGGTTGTCGATGGTGCCGCTCTGGATCACCTGATTCAGCGTCAGTGTCCCCCGGTTCAGAGCCTGAGTGATGGCCCCGATGGTCTGCACATCGGTCTGCCCCACCTGGGGGTTGTTGATCAGATCGGCGTTGCCGGTGCTCTGCAGGAGTCGCCCGAGGCCAGGGTTGTCGTAGAGGCCGGGGCCATTGAACAGGTTACCCTTGAAAACGGAGGCGACCTGCATGAAGAGCTGGGCTTCGGGTGCCATCTGAGGGAAGGCCTGTTGGCCGGCGGCCAGACCCTGGGCCGACAGGGGATCGGCCCCGATGGCATAGGCGGCAAATTGGGCCGCGTAGTCGCGGGCCACGGCGGCGTGCCACTGGGTCGGGTCCTGCACCCGCGCAAAGCGCGTGCCCGCCAGGGCGTCATTTTGCGAGATGCCGGTCTGCCCCTGAAGGGCTCCACCGGCTCGCTGGGCGGCCAGGTAGCTGGCAAACTCGTTCAGGTCGGAGGGACCCTGCATGGCCGGGGCCGAGAGGGTTTGCACGCCCGTGCCTCCGCCCGCGCTGCCGGCGCCATAAGCTCCGCCCGTGCCCGCGGTGCCGCCCCCGGCTCCGCCCTGCGGCGGTCCACCGGGGCCGTAAAGGAGATACTGTCCCAGCGTCAGGGTTCCGTTGCCGTTGCCGGCTCCACCAACGCCGCCCGCTCCCCCGACGGCGCCAGCCCCGCCGACGGCTCCGACGCCGCCGCCACCGTAAGCGCCGCCAGCACTGGCCGCGCCACCGGCTCCTCCGGCGGCTCCGGCTCCACCGCCCCGGCCACCCCCGCCGGCATTCCCGGCATTACCCGCGTTCCCGGCATTGCCCGCATTTCCAGCGTTGCCAGCGTTCCCGGCGCCACCGATCCCTCCCGGTGGTTGACCCTGACCAGCAAATCCACCCCAGCCCTGGTTCAGCTGGGTGAGCGACTGCAGCAACTGGTTGAGCATATTGATGAGGACACCGACGAGATCGGGTGGCAGCGCACCGGTTCCCCCCGTGGCCGGGCTGCCCAGACCGGGCGCAGCTCCAAGCCCAAATGGCTGACCCACTCCTCGCGTCGTTGGAGAGCCCAGACCAAAGCCATTCAGCAGGTCCATCGGATGCGGTTCCCCTTTCGCTTCTGCGGGTCGCGTGCTCGCGCCCGAACGCCATGGGCCGGTTGTGCTGAACGTATCATACCTCCGGTGACGGGTCGGGAGTAAGCGTCCAAAGCATTAAGATTCTGTTGCAAAAGTTACCATTTGCGCATCGCTCAGGCCCCGCCATCCGGTGTCAAACCGGCGCCAGCTTGCTCGACCCGAGCGGGCCTGATGGCCACGGCCAGCAGAGCCGCCAGCAGCAGCACCAGACCGGCCGACAGATAGGAGGCGCCCTCACCGCGCGCCTGCAAGAGCCCGTTGCCCCACACCGGGCCGGTGGCGCGACCGAGACCCTCGATCGCGCTGGCCGCCCCCTGTACCCTGCCCTGCTCGTCGGAGCGACTGACCTGGCTGACCATGGCCACCAGGCTGGGAGAGACCAGACCGCTGGCGGCCACCGCCGGAGCCAGGAACATCAGGAACAGGACTGGTTGCGTGGACAGCGAGGCCAGGATCAGGGACACCGAGCCCAGAGAAAGGCCCAGAATCAGCACGCGCTTCTCGCCCAGGCGGGCCACCAGGCGGCCCACCAGGCCTCCCTGCACGAAGGCTCCGATCAGCCCTACTGCGGCCAGCACCAGCCCGATCTGTCCTGGATCCCAGTGAAAGCGCCGCTCGGCGAACAGGGGGAAGGTGGTCTGGTAGACCGAGAGCGAGGCCCAGATCATGAAGTCGACCAGCATGAGATAGGCCAGCGCCGGCTGGGAGAGCACGGTCGGCAGGGAGGCCCAGAAAGGAGGCCGGCGGGCGCTGCTGGCGTGGCGCGTCTCGGGCAGAAGGAAGAAGGCCATGCCGGTGGCCACCAGCGACAGGGCGGCCGCCAGCCAGGCGGGGGCGGACAGGTGAATCTGGAAGAACAGTCCTCCCAGGGCCGGACCGAGCACGAAACCCAGCCCGAAGGCCACCCCGATCAGACCGTAGGCCCGGGCTCGATTCTGAGGCTCGGTGATGTCGGCGATGTAGGCCCGGGCGGCCGAGATGTTGCCCCCCGAGAGGCCATCGAGGATGCGGGCCACAAACAGCATCTGCAGGCTCTGGGCGCGAGCGAGCAGCACGAAGCTGAGGGCGGTTCCCAGGAGACTTGCGATCATCACCGGGCGGCGCCCCCAGCGGTCGCTCAGATCGCCCAGGATGGGAGCGGCCAGCAGTTGGGCCAGCGAGTAGGAGGCGAACAGCCACCCAATCTCCCAGGGAGTGGCCCCCATCTGCTGGCCGTAGCTGGGCAGCAGTGGAATGATAATTCCGAACCCGATCAGCGAGATGAAGATGGTAAAAAACAGCGTCACCAGAGCGCCCTTGCGCTCCTTGGGGGTGGCGTCGGTTCCGATGGGGCGGCCCATGAGGGGGCGCAAGTTCTCCCCCGAGGGGCCCGGACCTTCGTTGGTTACAAAGTAACTTACCGTTCACCCGTTCGAGATCTCTCCCTGGTAAGGTCGGGAGGCTATGAACGTGAAGACCAACCCTCCCCCCTCCTGGCGTGTGCAGCAGTACCGCGACGGCGACGACGTGCAGGTTCTGTCGGTTGAGCCCGAGGACAAGCAGATCAAGCAAGACAAGGTTGTCCTGCGCTCGCTGCCCGCCCACCTCGATGAAGAGACCGAGACCAGCCAGGAGCTGTTCGAGGAGGTGCTCTACTCGGACAAGGCCCTGCCCAGGGAGTACCGGGCCTCGGTCAAGCCGCTCTCAGCCGTGGAAGCCCTCAAAGACCCCCAGAAGGCCTGGCCCGGGTCGGAGGTACGCACCCTGGTCAGTCAGGGCCCTCTCAACAACCGCATCAACCTGACCATCGTGGGAGACGGCTACACCGTCGAGGAGAAGGAGCGCTTCTTCGAGGACGCCAGGCGCATGACCGACGACATGTTCCAGGGTCAGACCTTTGCCAGCTATCTGCCGCTCTTCAACGTGCACGCCGTCTTCGTGCCCTCCAACGAGTCGGGGCTGAGCGACGCCGAAGAAAAGGATACGGCTCTCAAGCTTTACCGCTCACCGGAGGGCTCCAAGCGAGCTATCATGCCGGGCGATCGGCGGGCCTGCGAGAAGGCCATTGCCCTGGCCCCGGCCACCGACTATCCCATCCTGATCGCCAACGACAACTACTACGGCGGACTTGGCGGGCGCTACGCCATCACCACCCGCTCACCGGAGAGCGGCACCATGGTCTTGCGCCACGAGCTCGGACATAATTTTGGCAATGTGGGCGAGGAATACGATGGAGGCCAGGTCTACTCGGGCGCCAACCATTCTCGCACGGCCGACGTGCCCTGGAAGCACTGGCTGGAAGGCGAGCTCAAACCCGAGAACGGCAAGGCCCTGGTGGGCGACTACCCCTGGCAGAATCTGGCCGAAGGCCCGGTCTCCTATTCCTTCGACGTGCCCGAGAACCCCGAAGGCAAGCCCTCCAAGGTCGACGTTCACCTCAGCGCGGTGGGCTGGGACACTCCGGTGGACGTGGAGATCCTGCTCGACGGCAAGCCCCTGCTCTACAACGGCTTGTTTACTGACGATCGCAGCTTCTTCAAACCGCTCGAGCCCCCTACGCTCGAGCCGGGCCGTCACACCATCACCTTCCAGGAGAAGATCAACGACGGCGACAATGTGCTCGGCTCGCTTCGGATCAACCTCTACGATGCTGACTACGACTTCACTCCGGGCAAGGTGGGCGCCTTCCCCAGCTTCGATGCCTACGAGCGGATGGCCGGCTATCGCCCCACCCACGGCGACTGCCTGATGCGCAACATGCGCTCGACCGAGTTCTGCCCCGTAGACCGCGAGAACATGTGGCACAAGTTCATGAGCCGCATCAACCTGGTGGATGGAGTGGACGTGAGCACCAACTCGGACGGCCACCAGGAGGTGAGCGTGCGAACCCCGCCCCTGGATGGCATGGGGGTGCGCTGGTTCCAGGTGGACGAAGAGGGCAACGAGCAGGAGCTCTTGCAGCACGCCAACCAGCGCAAGTTCCAGCCCGAGCAGGGCGGCAAGTACCGCGTGAAGGTGGAGTTCCGCACCCCGGAAGTGCGGGTCTACAACTCCGACTTCGAGGGGCAGATGGACTTCCGGGTCTGCCCGGCCTGACGTGCTCTGCCCCATGCCCGGGGTCTCCTGGCAGGGAGACCCGCCCCCGGCTGCTCCGGAGATCCGCCAGCGCCTCCAGGCCCACGTGCGCCACCTGGCCGAGACCATCGGCCCTCGCAATCTGAGCTTTTATCCTGCCCTGGAGGCCACGGTCGAGTACCTGCAAGGCCAGCTCGAAAGCTGCGGCTACCAGGTCAATCGGCTCAGCTTCAAGGCCGAGGGGGCTCTGTTTCACAACCTGGAAACGGACAGTGGTCCGGGCCCATCCGTGGTGGTGGGGGCTCACTACGACTCCGTGCTCGACTGCCCCGGGGCCAACGACAACGCCAGCGGGGTGGCGGCCGTCCTGGAGCTGGCCCGCCTGCTCGCGGGAGTGGAGGGGGTGCGCTTCGTGCTCTTTCCCAACGAGGAGCCGCCCTTCTATCGCACCGAGGAGATGGGGAGCGTGCGCTATGTGCGCCAGCTTTCTCCCTTTGAGGTCCGCTTCATGGTGTGCCTGGAGACGGTGGGTTACTACGTTTGCGAGCCAGATTCCCAGCGCGCCCCCTTCCCGGGAGTGCCGGACGTGGGCGATTTCGTGGCCTTCGTGGGCAACTCGATGTCGGCCCCGCTGGTGCAGCGCCTGGTGGGACGTTGGCGCGAGCGGGTGGCCTTCCCCAGCCTGGGCGTAGCCGCCACCGACTTCAGTGAGAGCTTCCTGCTCGAAGCCGGCATGGGCATGTCCGATCATGCCAGTTTCTGGGCCGCTGGCATTCCCGCCGTGATGGTCACCGACATGGTGTTCTACCGCTACGACCACTACCACGAGCTGAGCGACACCTGGGAGAAGCTAACCTACGAGCCCTTCGCCCGCATGGTGGAGGGGCTGGCTCTGACCTTGCGGGGCGAGCTCGAGGGCGAGTCGCCAGGCGATGATACCCACCAGAGTTGACAGCCTCTGCGTCTGCTCATGAGCTGACACCGAGCGTGTCAACTCTGGCTCAGAGTGCCGACTCGGTCGCCCGGCTTCGATGTGCGATACCCGCCCGAGTTGACAGCTTCCGCGTCTGCTCATGAGCTGACACCGAGCGCGTCAACTCTGGCTCAGAGTGCCGACGCGGTCGCCCGGCTTCGATGAAGCGATACCCGCCCGAGTTGCCAGCTTCCGCGTCTGCTCATGAGCTGATACCGAGCGCGTCAACTCTGACCTCAGGCTGAGTCATCTCTCTCGGTTGGCTGTAGCTCATTTTTGCCGCCCTCTCATCCTTGATGACACTACTTGTCGCATGGACACTTATAATAGACATGGGTCGCCCAGACGGCCCGGTGAGGAGGGTCCAACGATGCAGGTTTTTTATTCCCACAAACAGAGCGTTACCAACAATGACTCCTTTTCTCCAAAGCCGGCCTTGCTTGTTGCCCGCTGGAGCGCTGGCCGGAGCGGATCCAGCTGGTCGAGCCAGAGCCTGTTCGTCCAGAGGACTTCCATCTAGCCCACGCCCCCTCGATGGTGGAGGAGATCGCACCCGCTCTTCCCAGCGCTCCTTGCCCCCGGCCACGAAGGGCACGGCCGCCCGAGCCTCGGGACCGGAGGTCAGCAGCTTGACAGGATTCTTGTTCTGGCGCTCCAGGCCCTGATCGATTCTGTCCAGGCTGCGCCCCGCGAAGGAATGTTCGATGGCCTGCCGTTGCTCCTCGTGGAGAGTCAGGGCGCAGGTGGCCTGGCGAGCGAGGGCCAGCATTGCATCGTCCCAGCAGGCGTGGATGACCCGCAGATCAGGCCGCTCGAGAGCGAGAGGCAGGCTGGCAAAGAACTCGAGCACCATCGCGCGAACGGCCTCGTCGGCGGCCTTCTGCCCCTCGCGGGGCTCGCCGAAGAACCAGCCGTTCTCAGGCTTTCTCGACTCGAGGAGAAGGTTGAGATCGTGATTGCCCAGGATACACTGGGCCCGGCCCCCTTCCACCAGCTCCTTGACCTGCCGCACCACACCTTCGTTGTCCGGGCCGCGGTCGGTGAGGTCGCCCAGGAAGACCAGGCGACGGCTCTCCGGGTGAGTTCCGCTCGCGTCGTAGCCGAGATGGCCCATCAGGATGCGCAGCTCTTCGAGGCAGCCGTGCACGTCTCCGACGATGTCGACCGGGCCGTCGAAGAGCGGTTGCACCAGGGTGCGAGCGGTCATTTGGGGAGCTCCTTTCGTGCGATTGCCGAGCGACTTTGCGAGGATGACTCGAGCTCCTTTGCCAGGGAGAGGTGACCCGGCCCGACATCGGCCTGATGCTGGTGGACCGAAGCCGACATGGAGTTGCTGCGCGAGCGAGCGGCGGTCAAGCGCTGAGCGAGCCGGGCTCAGGTCGTCGCGGCCGTCAAGAGCCCGAGTAGAGCTCGAGTTGCTCGCTGGGCCTGGGTCGCGGAGCCAGAAAGAGCTCGCCCAAGCTCGCGTCAAGCTCGTCTAGAGTCAGTCCCCTGGCTCCTTGCGAGCGCAGCTCGGCGTTCCCCTGGCCCTCGTCGGTGCCTGCCCGCACGAAGGTGGGCACCCAGTC
>QWHO01000715.1 GCA_021404945.1 bacterium CPR1 | reverse complement strand
CACGCCCCGGGGCGCGCGGCCGCATCATCTCATCTCCACCATCCAAGCGCAACCCCCCCAAATGCGCGGGTGCGCCCGAATCTCAACCGGAAACCGTATAACGGTGGCCACATTGAATCTCGGGGCTGAATAGGACACCCGAGAAGCGCCCGCCTTCCGACGCCTCTCCGGGAGGATCCCTGCTCGAGATTCAGCCTGCACCGGTTCCACCAGCCAGACGCAGAGGGCCCGTTCGTTCGCACGCCGGGCCCTCCTTCATTCTCGCGCCGCCATTCCCTACACTGGCCCGATGCGCCAGTACCTCGATCTGCTTGCCCACATCCTCGATCGCGGGGTTGAAAAACGCGACCGCACCGGCACCGGCACTCGCTCCATCTTCGGCGCGCAACTTCGCTTCGACCTGGCCGACGGCTTCCCCCTGCTGACCACGAAGAAACTCCACACCCGCAGCATCGTCCACGAACTTCTCTGGTTCCTCGCCGGCGACACCAACGTCCGTTCCCTCCAGGCCCAGGGCGTTTCCATCTGGGATGAATGGGCCGATCCCAAGACCGGGGAACTCGGACCGGTCTATGGCCGCCAATGGCGCTCCTGGCAGACCCCCGACGGGCGCACCATCGACCAGATCTCCAACCTCGTCGACCAGATCCGCCGCAACCCCGATTCCCGCCGTCTGATCGTCTCGGCTTGGAACCCCGCCGACATCGACCACATGGCCCTGCCACCCTGCCACTGCCTGTTCCAGTTCTACGTGGCCGAAGGACGCCTCAGTTGCCAGTTGTACCAGCGCTCGGCCGACGTCTTTCTCGGCGTGCCCTTCAACATCGCCTCCTACGCCTTGCTGACCCACATGCTCGCCCAGGTGACCGACCTGGCCCCCGGCCAGTTCATCCACACCTTCGGCGACGTCCATCTCTACTCCAACCACATCGAGCAATCTCACCTCCAACTCACCCGCCAGCCGCGCCCCCTGCCCACCCTGGTCCTCAACCCCCGGGCCCGCTCCATCTTCGACTTCCGGTTTGAGGACATCGCCTTTGCGAACTACGACCCTCATCCGGCCATCAAAGCCCCGGTCGCCGTCTGAGTCCGACAAAGCCTGACCAACGCCTTGGCCGGGCTCCCCTACCCTCTGCCATGCTCGCGATGATCGTGGCGATGGGACGCAATCGGGTGATCGGGCGCGAAGGCACGCTGCCCTGGCACCTGCCTGCTGACCTGAAGTGGTTCAGGCAGAAAACCCGGGGTCATTCAGTCATCATGGGCCGCCGGACCTGGGACTCGGTCGGAAAGCCCCTGCCGGGGCGTCGCTCCATCATCCTCTCGCGCTCCATGGCACAGGCACCCACCGGGGCCGAACTTGCCCGCTCACTCGAACAGGCCCTGGAACTGTGCGGCGACGACCCGGAGCCGTTCATCGTGGGGGGCGGGGAGGTGTATCGCCTCGCGCTGCCGCGGGCCGGGCGAATCTACCTGACTCTGGTGGACCTGGAACCGATGGGCAACGCCACGTTCCCATCACTGGGACCGGAGTGGGTGCTGACCTGGCGGGAGCGTCATCCCGCCGACGATCGGCACTGCGCCGCCTTCGAGTTCCAGACGCTCGAACGACAGACGCCCTGAATGGTCCGTGGGGCGAGTGCATCGGAATCCTGCCAGAGCACGCACCATGTGTGGTAGTAGTTGATGCGGCCTTGCCCGGGACGGGGCACCTCACGCGCTGCAAATCGGCGTCGGTGCGGGATCTCGGACCAAGTTGAATCAAATTTCGCGGATGGGATGGACGGTTTTGTTGCCGCTTTTTGGGGCTGGTGTACCTTCAAGTCGCCAAGAACGAAATGTTCGTTGCATGGCCGAGTACCTGTTCGGTGTCCATTCGAGAAAGAGAATGAGGAGAATCTCCATGAAGACCGTGTTCGCTCTTGCTGCCGTCGCCGGTATCGCCGCTGCCGCTACCGCCCAGGATTTCGAGATTTACATGGTTGCTCCGGCCGAAGTCGCCCAGGGCGCGACCTACACCGTTGAG
>QWHO01000714.1 GCA_021404945.1 bacterium CPR1 | reverse complement strand
CAAGCTGGAGGGCCTGCCGGGTCACCCCGTGAACCTGGGCAAGCTTTCGGCCGAGGTGCAGACAGCCATTCCGTTGCACTATCACCCTGATCGGTTGCTGCAGCCTCAGCAGGCTGGCAAGTCGATCACCTGGGATGGGGCTCAGGACCCGCTCAAGGCTGCCCTGACGGGAGGCAGCGGCGGACTGTTCATCGTGGACCGACTCCAGGGCTCGCGGGGCAGTCTGCTCCTGGCGGTCGCCAAAGCCATTGGCGCGAGGGTCTGGGTGCTCGATTTCCCCTCTTGCGAGGCCGAGCGGGGCGTTCTCAAAGCTTTGACCGGTAAAGCCGAGCTGCCCTACTATCCTCTTGATCAGGCCGACTACGTGGTGAGCTTCGGGCGCGACTTCCTGGTCGAGGGCCCGCTTGCCATCCACTATAACCACCTCTACGGTCAGTTCCGGCAGGGTCGCGACCGCAACCGGGGCGTCATGGTCTCCGTCTCCTCGCGGATGAGCCTCAGCTGCGCCAACGCCGACCGCTGGCTGCCGGTGCGGCCCGGTACCGAGGGCTGGGTGGCGGCCGCCCTGGGCAACCTGATCGGGGCCAACCGTTCGGGGTGGCCGTCGATCTTTGCCAATGCCACTGTCGAGAAAGCCAGCGAGCTGAGCGGCTGCCCCAGAGCGCTGATCGAGCGTTTGGCCAGTCGCCTGGCCCGGGCTCGCAAGCCCCTGGTCATCGCCGGACCTGATGGCTCCTTCGATACGGCCAGCCTCGCCGCCATGCACTCTCTGGGCAAGCTGGTTTCGGGCAGTATCGCCACCTGTGAAACCGATCTCTTACCCACTCTGGGAGAGCTGCAACCCGATCCAGGCCTGGTTTTGTCCACTCGCGAGGCCCTCGAGGGGCTGGACCAGGGGCGCTGGGGCAGCGTCTGGGTGTTCGACTGCAACCCTGCTTACGTGTTGCCAGCCAGCCTCAAGTTCTCCGAGAAGCTCAAGAACGTCAAGACCAGAGTCGCCTTCTCATGCTTTGCCAACGAGACCACCGCACTGTGCGATCTTACGCTGCCTGGCCGCAACTGGATGGAGGAGTGGGGCGACTGCCTGGTGCAGGCGCCTTTCGGCCTGGTCTACAACCTCAGCCAGCCGGTCGTGAAGCCGCGCTCGGATACCCGCTCGGTGTGCGATACGCTGCTCACTTCGGCCCGAGCCGCAGGCGTCAAGCTGCCCGTTCCGGCCCGGGCCGTGACTTTCCGGGACGTGCTGAGCCAGGCTCTCGGGACGCGTTTCGATGCCGCCGTGGCCAGGGGAGGGCTGTGGTCCAAGGCTGACACCAGCTTTGATCGTTACCACCACGACGTGGCTCTGCCGCCGCCCTCGGCCCGGAATCCGGGGGGCGCTGCGCCGGCAGGAGTCAGCGCCTGGAGCGGCCTGGAGGCCGCCTCAGCAGGCGCCCTGACCGAGCCGAGCCCGCGCGCTCAGGGTAAGGCCACGTTGATCGCCAGCACCTCGGTAAATTTCGGCGATGGCCAGCGAGCCAACGTCCCCTGGATGCAAGAGTTGCCTGATCCGATGACCACGGTGGCCTGGGCCAGCTGGATCGAGATCAACCCCTTCGGTGAGCTGGGTCAGAGCCTCAAGGTCAAGCGAGGCGATCTGCTCGAGGTGACCGGGGAGGGAGGCGCCAAACTGATCGGCCCGGCGTTCCCGACCCAGGCTGTGCACGTGGATGCCATCGCGATTCCGGCCGGTAACGGCCACGCGGGGGGCGCCTACGGCCGCTACACCGACGACGTGGTGCGGCCGATGAACCCGATGTCCGCTCTGCTGGGCACTTCCGCCAATCCCTGGGCTTCCACTCAGGTGACCGTGACCAATACCAAGAAAAGCCAGTTCATCGCGACCTTCGACCGCCGGATCATGGGTCTCGAGAAGGCTACCCTGCCGCACTGAGGAGAATCGATGGCCGAGGAACCGAAAGATACCCTGCAAACGAGCATCCAGACCGTCGGCACCTACCAGTGGGGCATGGTGATCGACACCGATCGCTGCACC
>QWHO01000201.1 GCA_021404945.1 bacterium CPR1 | reverse complement strand
CCAGGCTGTGCGCCTGGCCTCTCTCGAGCTGGCTGACCGACGCGCTCAGTCGTCGATGCGGAAGCCCACGTTCAGCTTGACCTGGTACTCGCCGACTTTGCCGTCGACCACCGTGCCCCGCTGCTCGATCACCTCGAACCAGCTCATATTCCGAACCGTGCGGGCGGCCTTTTCGATCGCCTCGCGAATCGCTTGCTCGTAGCCCTCCTTGGAGGTGCCAACGATCTCAAGCATTTTGTAGACAGACATGAAGTCTCCCCTCTTCAACGGGCAACAACACCTTTCTCTGAAGAGCCGATTCGCATTCAGGAGGATAGCCTCCTCCAGTCAGGAGCCAATCCCATGAATTGGATTTTGGAACGACACGCAAGTGTCGACTCTACCAACCGCTTGGCATACGAACGGGCCCGCGAGGGCGTCTCGGCGGGGCTGGTGGTGGTGGCCTGCGAGCAAACCTCCGGCCGGGGCCGACGCGACAATCGCTGGCACTCCCCGCCTGGAGGATTGTGGCTAACCCTGCTGCTCCGCCCCCCTCGCATCGAGGGCCTGTCGCTGGTGGCGGCCCTGGCCGTAGGAGCCGCCCTGGGCGTGGAATGGCAGCTGCACTGGCCCAATGACCTCTACTGCGGGACGCGCAAACTGGGGGGCGTGCTGGTGGAAAGCCGGTTATCCGGCCAGGGCTGCGAGTTCGCCCTGGTGGGGGTGGGCGTGAACGCCAATAACAGCGAGTTCCCACCCGAGCTGGTGGCCACCAGCCTGGCCCTCGAGCTCGGTCACGAGGTCGAGCTCGAGCAGCAGCTGCAGGCCGTGCTCAACTCGCTGAGCAGCTACCTCGACCGCTATGAGCGCAAGGGCCTGGGAGCCTTCCTCGACGAGCTGCGCGGGCGCTGCCCGATGGTGGGCTCGCGGGTGCGCTATCTGAGCGAGGGCCTCGAGCATGAGGCCCTGGCCGTGGACCTGACCGAGGACGGCGCCCTGCGTCTGGAGGACGGGACGGTTCTGCGCAGCGTGGAGCGCATCGACCTGGTCAGCTGAGCTGGCTGACCATCTGGTAGAAGGCGAACCGGTTGCTCACTCCGGTCACCTTTTCGTAGCGCTCCAACACCTCTTCGATGAAGCCTTCGCGGGCTTCCTCGGGCAGCTCTCTGGTCCACTCCACGAACGTCACCCGGGCCCAGGACACGAACGACCGTGCCGGAGAGGCTGCGATTGTAGACGAGCGGCGTGGTCTGCACGCCGGTCGTGCCGAGGCCCAGAGCATTCCAGACATTCCTTGCTTGGGGACTTAGTAAAGCCCCGGCGGAATGCGGCGCTGCTTGCCCTGGGCCAGAAGCCGGGACGCGAACCGCACAGGATTCGAGTCAAAGCGGGGAGGAGAGGTTCTGCGCTGCACGATTCCCGCAGCTCGCCTCGACGAGGGCCAGGCTCAGCCCACCGGCATCTCCGACCAGTGAGCGCGGGCGGCGCGCAGGGCCAGTTCCAGTTCTTCGGCGCAAGCGTCGTAGACGCTCTGCTCGCACCCGAAGGGGTCGGTTACGTCTTCCCCGTCCGGGCTGCCCAGAGCCCGGGCGCCCAGACGGGCGTATTCCGTGAGCAGAGCCAGGCGTTTCATCGCTGAGGGGAAGAGCTTCTCGAACGCGCGGCGATGATCGCTCGTCATGACCAGGATCAAGTCAGCTTCCTCCACGAGCCGCGCATCCAGGCGACGCGAGCGGTGGGCGCTCAGGTCGAGCCCCCGCTCGCGCATGCTCTCCAGAGCGCCTTCCGAGGCGCACTGGTCGGGAACGGCCGAGATACCGGCGGAAGAAGCCTTCAGCCCGGGCTCCAGAGAGGCGGCCAGCGCCGCCGACATGGGCGAGCGGCAGGTATTGCCGCTGCACACGAAGAGCACACGAGGCAGGCTCATCGCTTGCGCTGGCGAGGCTGCATGCCGGCCTGACCAGCGAAGCCCGGATCCTCGGTGTTGATGACCTGGTGAGCCGAGCGGGTGAGCTGCTCCATCAGCTCCATCCCTGCTCCCTCGCGGGCCACCCCTTCCACCAGCACCACCGAAGCCGAGCCTCGGGCCTCGATGTCACGAAGGGCGGCCTGCAGCTCGCGCCCCAGGGCCCCGACATCGGAGCGGCTGCCCACCACGCGCACGTCGCCCACCCCATCGAACCAGCGCTCGGCCGACTCGCGGGTCACCAGCAGGCAGCACTTCTCGGTCATCACGTAGGTATCGCGCAGGAACTTGATGCGACGGGCGGCCCGCTCGGGATCCCCCTCCACCACGATCAACCGGGCAGCGGGGGCATAGCGGGCAAAGCGCTGGGGCGTGGCCAGGTCGCTGGAGAGGAGCGGGCGCCGGCCCTCCAAGGCCAGAGTCAGCTCCTCCACGCTTACGAATCCCAGCGAGGTGACGCGGGGCGGGGAGGAGGTTAGATCGACCACGGTGGGCTCCAGGCCCAGGGGCAGGTCGCGCCACTCCAATCGTCCCTGGGCCCGCTCCTCGTCGCCCGGACGAGCCGGCACGGTGGCCAGGGGGAAAGGGCACTGCTCGGCCATGGCCTGGGCCAGAGGGTGGGAGGAAGCCAGAAAGGACAGCTTGGTCTGTCCGCAGGAGAGCTGAGCCATCGCCTTCTCGCCCCGGGCCAGGGTGAGCACCAGGGGCCCGGGCCAGAAGATCTGGCTGAGGGGGGCGGCCTCGGCCGGCAGCGAGCCCACCAGCGGGCCCACCTGGCTCAGATCACTCACCAGCATCGTGGCCGGATAGGACCAGCCCTCGCCCAGCAGACGGTCCACCGTCTCGGAGCGGTCTCCTCGAGCGGCCAGCACGTAGCCGATCTCAGTGGGAACGAGCAGCAGGCCGCCCTTCTGGAGGATGCCCACCGCCTGCCGCAGCCGATCGCTCTGGCGCTTGGGATGATCCAGCGCGAGCGTGACCAGCCCGCTCACTTCACCAGCTGCGTGCCCGACCAGATGCGACCTACGTCGTTGACGGAGATGAGCGCCACCAGCCCCAGCAGCACCAGCAGGCCGTAGTAATGGATACGCGCTTCCTTCTCGGGATCGATCTCCTTCTTGCGGATGGCGGCCACCACCAGGAAGAAGAGCCGCGAGCCGTCCAGAGCCGGGAAGGGGAGCAGATTGAAAGCACCCACGGCGGCGTTGAGCAGGGCCAGGAAGAAGAGCAGGGTGGGCAGCCCGCTGGCCGAGACGTCGAAAATCATGCCCATGATCATCAGCGGACCACCGGTCTGCTCCTTGATGGTCCTGGCTTCGATCTTGCGGGCCATGAGGCCGTAGATGATCTCGTAGGGCTGGATGATCAGCCGGCCGAGCTTGGTCACGCCGTACTTGAGCACGAACGCAGCGTCCACCGGCTGCAGCTTGATCCCCAGCCCGGCCAGGCCGTCAGGGGGGACGGTCAGCCTGACCGTCTCATCCTGGCCCTGGCGCAGCACCTCCAGATCGACCTCGCGGCCGACCAGGCGGCCGAGCAGCTCGGCCAGATCGTCCTGGCCGAAGATGTGGCGGCCGTCCACGGCCAGGATGTGATCCTGCGGCTTGAGTCCGGCGCTGGCAGCGGGGCTGCCGGGCGCGACCTCGGTGACCAGCCCGATAGCCGTGGAGACGATGACGATGTGCATGGGCGAGCCCGGAATGACGCCGATCTTGCCTTCGGGCTTGAGCTTGCCCTTGAGCTCGAGCGGGCCGCGGCCCTCCACGGTGAAGGTGAGCTTGCTCTCCTGCTCGGCTGGGGCCAGCTCGCGCACCAGCGCCACGAACCCCGGCAGGCCCTTGAAGCTGCTGCCGTTGACCTGGGTGATGCGGTCGCCTTCCTTAAAGGCGCTGTCGCCCGCCGACATCACCTTGACCACCTGGCCGTCGGGCTTGAGCATCACCCGACCGACGGCCACGTTGGGCACCAGCTTGAAGTCGAGGGTGCCGCTGCCGCGCTTGACCTTCAGCGCGATCTCCTCACCCGGATAGCGTCCGATTTCCTCGATCATCTCCTGCCCGGTCACGATGGGCCGGCCCTGGACCTGGATGATGGTATCTTTGGCCTTGATCCCGGCGGCCTCGGCGGGCCCGCCCTTCATCACCTCGTTGACCCGAGGCTCGGCTACCGGCGCGGCGTTGGCCACGCCCCACACCAGCCCCACGAACCAGAACAAGAGCAGAGCCGAGATGAAGTTCATGGTGACCCCACCGAGCACCACCGCGATGCGAGCCGGGATGGACTTGTGGTTGAAGTTTCCCTCCAGGTCGCTCAGGTCGGCATAGAAGCGGTCGGCCGAGAACTGGAGGTGCTCGCGCACCTCGTCGAAGCGGGCCTGATTCTCGGGCGAGAGGGCCAGATCGGTGCTGCGGCTCTTCAGCTCATCGAGATAGGCCAGCAACTGGACCGGATTGGCCGGAAAGGTGGCCTCACCCAGGAAGTGGGCCATCTGGCCGTGCCAGGAATCGTCTCCCGTCTGGCCGGGCTCCTCGCCTTCCATCTGCACGAAGCCGCCGAAGGGAAAGATGCGCACCGAGAACTCGGTCGCCTTCCAGCGGAAGCTGAACAACTTGGGGCCGAAACCGATGGCGAAATAGGGACAGCGGATGCCGGCCCGTCGGGCCACCAGGAAGTGGCCCAGCTCGTGGATGAAGATGATGAAGCCAAAACAGGCCACCACGGCCAGGATTCCTCCGCCGTAGCGAGCCAGAAGATCGAGTGTCATAAAAGTTAGACCACCAAACCGGCAAAAAAGTTTACCGCGGTAAATTAACTGCCGAGGCTCGAACCCCTGCCGCGAAGGTGCGCGCCCAGGCGTCAGCGGCCAGCAGATCGCTCACCGAGGGCCCGTCCTTGAGGGTATGAGCCTGCATGGCCGCCTCGATGGCGCGGGGGATGTCCAGAAAGCCGATCTCGTTCTTGAGAAAGCGCTCCACGGCCACCTCGTTGACGGCATTCAGAACCGCCGGCATGGTTCCGCCCTGGCGGCCGGCCTCGTAGGCCAGGTCAAGGCACGGGAAGTCCTCCCGGCGAGGTGGCTCAAAGCTGAGCTGGCGGCAGTGCTCCAGGGTCAGCCGCGACCAGGCCGGACCGCGTCGCTCGGGATAGAACAGGGCGTACTGGATGGGAGTGCGCATGTCGGGGGGACCCATCTGGGCCAGCACTGAGCCGTCCACGAACTCGACCATCGAGTGGATGACGCTCTGAGGATGCACCCATACGTCCACCTCAGCAAGGCTCATGGCGAAGAGATAATGAGCCTCCAGCACCTCGAAACCCTTGTTCATCATGGTGGCGGAGTCGATGGTGATCTTGGCTCCCATGCTCCAGGTGGGATGCTTGAGGGCCTGCGCGGCCGTGACCTGCTCGAGGGCGCTTCGCTCGAGATGGCGGAAAGGGCCGCCCGAGGCGGTCAGAATGATGCGCTCGGCCCTGACCTGGCCCTGCAGGCACTGGAAGATGGCCGAATGCTCGGAGTCCACCGGCAAGAGCGTGGTCTCGGCTTTGCGAGCGGCCGCCGTGACCAGCTCTCCCCCCACCACCAGCGCCTCCTTGTTGGCCAGGGCCACCCACTTGCCGGCCTCAAGGGCCTTCAAGGTGGGCACCATCCCGGCCATTCCCACGAAGGACGACAACACCATGGAGGCCTCGGGATGCGCGGCCACCTCGTAGACCGCCTCCTCGCCCGCGGCCACGCGCACCTCGGTGCCCGCCAGGGCCTCCTTCAGGGCGGCGTAGTGGGTCGGGTCGGAGAGGGCCACCAGATCGGGGCGGTGCTCGAGGGCCTGTCTGGCCAGAAGCTCCCAGGAGGAGCGGGCCGCCAGGGCCACCACCCGGTAGCGGTCGGGGCATTCCCGCACCACCTCGAGAGTTTGGGTGCCGATGGAGCCGGTGGAGCCGATCAGGCTGATGCCGCGCGTCATGGGGCCAGGAAGGTCACGTAGTAGAGATAGAACGCCGGGGCCGCAAAGGCCAGCGAGTCGAAGCGGTCCAGCACTCCCCCGTGGCCCTGGATCACACTGCCCGAGTCTTTCAAGCCAACCTCCCGTTTCAAAGCTGATTCCCAGAGGTCGCCCAGCTGGCCGGTAATGGCCACCAGCAGGCCCAGCACCAGCCCGTGAAAGAGGGGCACTCCCATCAGCCCGCCCAGCCAGGCGCTGCCAGAGGTGGCGCACATCAGCGCCCCCAGGGCCCCCTCCTGGGTCTTGCCAGGGCTGATCTTCTCATACAGCTTGCGCCGGCCGAAAAGCTTCCCCACCGCGTAGGCGCCCACATCACAGCACACGGTGGCGAAGACCAGCAGCAGCACCAGGGCCGCCCCCAGCTCGACCAGGTGACCGCCCAGCACGACCGTGCCCTCGATGCGACGCAAGAGGACCAGATAAGAGAACATCCAGCCCAGATAGAGGAAGCCCAGCACCGTGGTGGCTCCGTCCAGCAGGGCCGAGATGCGCTCGGGCAGGCGCAGCACGAAGGTGATCAGGGTGCCGGTCAACAAAAACAGGAGCAGACGCGCCAAAAAGGGCTCTCGCAAGAAGTAGGCTCCGACCAGGATGGCGGCCGTAACCGCCAGCCCGGTGCGGCGGGCCGGGCGCACACCTTTACGCTCGACCATGGCGTAGAACTCGCTCAGGCCCACCAGGGCCAGCACGAGCACCTCGAGCATGAACGGGAGAGCGCCCCAGAAGATGATCACGACCGAGCCCCCACCCAGGGCCAGGCCAGTCAAGATGCGGCGTAGCAGTTTGTGCTTCATCGCGTGCTGCCTCCGAAGCGTCGGTCACGCTGCTGGAAGTCGACCAGCGCCTGAAGCAAGACCTGGCGGGTGAGGTCGGGCCAGTAGAGGGGCGTGAACCAGAACTCGGTGTAGGCCATCTGCCAGAGCAAAAAGTTGGAGACGCGCAGCTCGCCGCTGGTGCGGATCAGCAGGTCCGGGTCTTGCTGGCCGGCGGTCCAGAGGTAGTCCGAGAAGCTCTCTTCGGTCAGGCTCTCGGGGTCGAGCTTTCCGGCCGCCACCTCGCGGCCCACCTGGCGAGCCGCCTCCAGGATCTCATCGCGCGAGCCGTAGTTGAGAGCCAGGTTGAGCACCATGGCCTGGTTGTGAGCGGTTGCCTCGGCGGTGGCTCGCAGCTCACGCTGCACCGCCTCGGGCAAGAGGTCGGTGCGGCCGATGGTCTGGAAGCGTATGCCAGTGCGGACCAGCTTCTCGCGCTCACTACGGGTGTACTGCTCGAAGAGCTGCATCAAGACCCGCACCTCGGTGGGCGAGCGGCGCCAGTTCTCGACCGAGAAGGCGTAGGCGGTGAGGCGCTTGATACCCACCTCGCGGCAGGTCTCCATGACGCGCCGGAAGGTCTTCACCCCGGCCCGGTGGCCGAGCAGCACCGGCAAACGACGCTCCTTGGCCCAGCGCCGATTTCCATCCATGATCACGGCCACGTGCTCGGGCAGACGGGTGAGGTCGAGCTGCGAGAGCAGCACCTCCTCGGCCGGCAGGCTCTGCAGACGCAGAGTCACTCGGAATAGTCTTCGTAGGCCAGGATCCACTCGCCGGGGCGCACCGCCACCAGCCGCAATTCTCCCCTCCCGAATCGAGCCCGCGGCGGCAGAGTGATGCGGATGCGACCGGGCCAGGCCGAACCGGCCTGCCTCAGCGCCTCGACGTAGACCCGCCCGACAAGAGGGCTCACACCTCCATGATCTCTTTCTCTTTGTGGTCCAGCGAGTGGCTGACCTCTTCGATGTACTTATCGGTGAGCTTCTGGATCTGCTCCTGGGCTCGCTTCTCCTGGTCTTCGGGAAGCTCCAGCTCTTTGAGGTGCTCGAGGGCATCGCGGCGGATGTTGCGCAGCGCCACCCGGGCCTCTTCAGCCTTCTTCTTGACCTGTTTGACCAGATCCTTGCGCCGATCCTCGGTGAGGGAGGGGAAGGCCAGCCGGATCACGGTGCCATCGTTGGTGGGCGTGATGCCCAGATCGCTCTTCTGGATGGCCTTCTCGATGGCGCTCATCTGGGATTTGTCCCAGGGCTGGATCACCAGCATGCGGGCATCCGGCACGGTAACGCTGGCCAGCTGGTTGATGGGCATGTCCTGCCCATAGGCGGCCACCGTGATGCGCTCGATGAGAGCCGGAGTGGCCCGCCCCGTGCGCACCGTGCGGAACTCGCGGCCCAGGGCCTCGATGCCCTTTTTCATGCGCTCCTCGGTCTCTTTGAACAGCTCTTTGTCTGTTGTCACGCTCATCGGGTTTCCTCCTTCACAAGGGTGCCGATCTCTTCTCCGAACACGATCCTCTTGATGTTGCCTTTCTCGGAGATGTTGAAGACCAGGATGGGCAACTTGTTGTCCATGCAAAGCGAGATGGCCGTCGCGTCCATCACCTTCAGGCCTCGCTGCAGCACTTCCAGATAGTCGATGCGATGGAACTTGGTGGCCTGGGGATACTTCTTGGGGTCCATGTCGTAGACCCCATCCACCTTGGTGGCTTTCAGCACGGCGTCGGCGTCGATCTCGAGGGCTCGCAGCGCGGCCGTGGTGTCGGTAGTAAAGTAGGGGCTGCCGATGCCGCCTGCAAAAAGCACCACCCGGCCCTTCTCGAGGTGGCGCTGGGCCCGGCGGCGGATGAAGGGCTCGGCCACCTGCTGCATCTCGATGGCGGTGAGAACGCGGGTGTGCACCCGGGTCTTCTCGAGCGCATCCTGAAGGGCCAGCGCGTTGATGACGGTAGCCAGCATGCCCATGTAATCGGCGCTGGCCCGCTCCATGCCGGGGGCCATGCGCCCGCGCCAGATGTTGCCGCCTCCGATGACCACCGCGACCTGCACCCCGCACTGCACGAGCTCGTTGATCTCACCGGCGTAGCGCTTGACGGTCTCTGGATCGATGCCGTAGGGCTCGCTGCCACTGAACATCTCGCCCGAAAGCTTGAGGAGAATGCGCCGGTAGACCGGCCCGGAGCCGGAATCGGTCGCCGACGCGGAGACGGCCGTATCGCTGGCCGAGGTGCTCACGAATGTCCTCCAGGAGGGGATTGCAAATCCCGCCGGATATTCTGGTTCACTGAAGGCATTCCTTCACTACAGTTGCTCGCACTGGGAACCTGACGTGTTCAGTGCCCGCAACGGGAGAATCCGCCTGGACGGTTTCGCGATTCCCTGTGTTGAGCGTCATGAAGGTGGTGCCTGTCCTCCCTGCACGTCCATCGGCGCACTGAACTTGCGCAGCAGCTCAGCCGCTTCCACGAACCCCAGCTGGTTGACCCGGGTAACCAGCTCGGGACTCCAACAGAGCCCCTCGTCCGTGGACGTGGACGTGGTGGAATAGACCAGCCCGAGCCGTCCATCCACCAGGCCAAAGTCGGACCAGCTCGCCAGGACCTGACCAGAGCGAGCCTGCCGGCGGGTCTGCTCGTGAAGCTGCAGGGCCCAGCGATATCGCTCCCAGTGAAGCTCCAGCTCTGCGGGGTCGAGTTGCTCCTGGGCCTGAAGCAACCTCTCGGTGAGCTCGGCCGGGCTGGCTTCGCGGGGAGGCACCTGAGGCAGGTCGAGACCCAGCGTGGGATCAAACCGCGAGAGCACGACCTGGCGGCAACGCTCCCCGTCAAAGCTGAGCACCAGCAGGTACATGGGGCCTGACCAGCAGGCGTAGCCGTCGCACTTCGAGCCGGGATGGCCCAGGTGAGGCGCCAGCTCTGCCAGTGCCTTGCCGGTGGGATCGCCCAGCTTGCGAAACCAGCCGGCAAAAAGGCGCGGGGTCATGGAGCCTAACAAGAGCACCGAGAGCATCACCAGGCCGGTCACTTCGAGCAGCACTGCCTGCAGCATAGCAGACAATTTTGTCGAACGCTCCTGTCCTCGCTCTCACCACACCTCGAAAAGCACGTGACCTGGCCCGGTCAGGCGACACAGTTTAACGCACCTTCAGCGTGACCGAGCGAATCGAGCCGGTGAAGCGACTGTCCGAGCCGGCCTGATAGGATTCGCTGACCGGCGTATCCTCGTCCATCCCAACGTCGGCTCCCTCGTCGAGCGAGAAGACATAAGCGTTGGTCTTGGGAATCCGGCCTTCGGCCACCTTCTGACCGTTCACGCTGAGCGTGGCCGTGCCGCCCTTGCCCCGACCCCCGCCATCGTAAGCAAAATCGACCACGATGGTGGCCTGGCCGGCAGGCAGAGCGTCAGGGGCAGAGACCTCGAAGCGCTCCAAACCCACCCAGTTATAGGTGTAGGTTGGCTTGCCGTCCTTCAGGTGGAGGCTCCATCCGCCAAAGCGCCCTCCCTGGGCCAGAATGACGCCCCGGGCGCCGCCCGGAGGGATGTCCACCTCGGCCGTCACCGTGCTGGAGCGCCCCTTGACGTTCAAGAAGGTGTTCTCCATCATCCCCGTCATGCCCGGGTACAGGGTCAGGCTGGTGCGAGCCCCCATCAGGTCGGGGCGGCCTGCCAGGGCCGGATCCATGCGCTCGATGCTACGATCATCGAGGGGCAGGACGTTGTACTTGAGCGCTTCCTCCAGGAAGAGCGCCTGCAACTCATTGAGCTTCTCGGGATACTCGGAGGCCAGGTTCTTGGAGAGGCTGAAGTCCTTCGACGTATCGTAGAGCTCCCAGACATCGGCTTGCAGAGTGGCTCGGGGCTGCGGTTCCCAGGGAACGCGATGGATGCTGCGCGCCACCCAGCCGTTGTGGTAAATGGCTCGGCTGCCGGCGATCTCGAAGTACTGCGTCTGGTGGCGCCCGGGCGCCCGCGGGTCGCCGAAGGTGTAGGCCAGGCTGACACCTTCGAAGGGCTTCTGGGTCGTTCCGTTGACCGATCGGGGGAAGGGCAGGCCGGCCACCTCCATGACGGTGGGAGCGAGGTCGATCACGTGGTGGAACTGATTGCGCAGCTCTCCCCGGGCCTTCACTCCCCTCGGCCAGTGCACGACCATGCCGTTGGTGCTGCCTCCGAAATCGCCG
>QWHO01000200.1 GCA_021404945.1 bacterium CPR1 | reverse complement strand
CGCGGCGTCTCGGCCGCGAGAGTATCGAGACAGGCCTGGACGAGGCCACGGGACCGCGAGGAGAAGCAGCACCGCAGGGTGCCCCCGGGGCAACGAACCAGGAGGGGCCGGTGAGGATGGGGCCGGCTGCCCGGCGCAAGTCGGGCTGAGACCCTGCAGCTTCGGTTGCGGGCGCTCCGAAGAGCGAAAGATTCGGCGGGCTGTCGGCCGTGACCGACAGGGGTATGCGTCCCGACCTCAGCGACGCCGCAGACTGGCTTCGACTGCGAAACCAAAGAGAAGCGCGCTCCGGTCTGCGAGAAGTCCGGCGGGCTGTCGGGTCCGATACCGACAGGGGCGCGCGCTCACCGCGGCGCGCTGCAGTGTCTCGACTGCGTGACCATCGAGGCGGGCCTGGAACCAGGTCGGGACCGCGAGGAGAAGCGTCGGCGCGAGCCGACCACCGACTGAAGGTTGCACCAGGAGAGTCCGGTGAGGTTGGAGCCGGGCCACAAAAGCCACCCTCCGAGGTGGCTTTTGTGCATGTCAGGAGAGCCCGTACTCCTGGCGGGCGTGCTCGAGCAGCACCGTGCCCGAGGTGATCTTCTGCTCGGCCTCGGCCACCATGGGCAGCGTCCGACCCAGAACATAGGAGTCCAGGTTGTAGCCGCGGGCCAGGCGACAGGCCTCCTGGAGTTGACGCAGCCCGCTGATCACCTGGTCGAGACCCATCAGGTAATGCTCGATCTCAAAGCGCGGCAGGTGGGTCATGTCGGCCATCTCGTTGCCCACGTCCAGGCCCAACGACTTCATCTGCTGAGAGAAGACCATGGTGTTGATCTCCCGGGCCTGGACCTTCTTGCACAGCTCCTCGTAGCGCTGGCAGGCGGGGTGGCGTCTGGTCTGGCCCAGTCTCAAAGGGGAAGTGGCCTCTTGCTGGCGCTGCTCCCACAGCGTGCGCTCGATGGCCAGGTGGCGCCCGCACTGCTCGCAGTTGGAGACCCACAGGGGATTGACGTGTGCGCACTGCGAGCAGGTCAGCTCGAAGCTCAGCCTGGGCCCGGCGGTCAGCTCCTCGACCCGCTTTTGCAGGGCCGAGAGGTAGCTGCGGACGGTGGTCAGCTCTTTCTCCAGATTGGCCTGCAGCGAGCCGAGGTAGGCCCGCAGCTCCTCTTCGGAAAGCCCGTGGGCCGCCACCAGCTCGGCCATCTTCTCGTGGTCGGTGAGGGCCTCGCGCACGGCCGCCAGGTACTCCTGGCAGCTCGCTCCGGCCTGGCGCCCGCGTACCGTCTTCAGGGCTTTCTCGGCTGCCTGCGAGATATCTTGCTCTCCCTGAGATGCACCCAGCAAGCTCTGCATCAGCGCCTTCCAGCTCATCAGTAGGGGATCGCTTCCCAGGCCCGCATCGGAGGGTATTGCTTGCGAAACTCGTGCACCACCCTGTCGACGTCGCTGTAGCTGCGCGTCTGAAGCAGCTCCTTGAGGTAGAGGCAACGGCGCGCCACCGCGTCCACCTCATAGGACCAGTACATGCTCATCAGCGGGCTGATGAAGAGGCGCGAGCCTTTGGTGCGCCAGGTACGGTGGTGGTCGCCGAAGTGCCCCTCCAGGGCCGAGGCGATGGAGTTGGAGACCACGCTGGGCGAGCCGCACAGGGCGGCCGTGGCGTAATCGACCGCCTCCAGGAAGAGGCGCGACTCGCTCATCTCGGGCAAGAGCGAGAAGGCTCCCAGGAAGCCGCCCTTCTTCTGCAGCGCGGCCGAGTTCTCCAGGAACCGGGCGTGACAGACCCCATCGAAGGTGTCCACCCCGAATCCAAGGCAGCTCAGTATCTTGCAGGGCAGTTGCAGGCTGTGCACCGCGGCGATGCTGGCCAGGTCCTCCTGGGGGGTGCCCAGCCCCACCTCGTCGCCCCGCATCAGGCTGTCGGTGCCCCCGTCGGCCAGCACCACGGCGTCGAGCCCGAGCTTGTCCACCAGCTTCGTCCAGGCGTCGATCAAGGTCACCACGCCGGTGCGCTGGAAGCAGTAGATGCTCACCTCCTCGCCCCTGGTACGAAACCACTGGCACAGCACTCGCTCGGGGAAGTACTCTTCTGAGCCTTGTGTGTCGGCGTCCACCTCGGTGAGGGCCAGGGCCACCCGCCGCCCCACCTCGGGGGTCAGCGAGGCAAAGGACATGTTCGCCAGGAAGACTTCCTCCACGCGAGGCTTGAGATAGAAGTAGAGGGGCAGGCCGACGAAGAGATCAAAGCCCCCGCCGGCGCCTGAGATCAGCACCCGGCGCGCGCCGGCGAGTCGCTGCAAGACGGGGGGAACGCCCAGGTCCACCTGGCTGCGGTTCGACTTTTCGACCCGCCGGCCTCCTTTCGTTTCTCTTCCAGCAACCTCGGGGAAACAAAGCGTTCACCAGCAGGGCGCTCCCTGACCCGCCGGCTCGTCGTGCGCCGGAAGTGATCCAGATCATTTTGCATCGCGTCAAGCCTGGTTAGGCTGGACCCATGAAGAACCCGATCAGAGCTTTTTTCGTAGCGTCGCTCGCTGTCGGTATCCTGGCCGCCGCCCAGGCGCAACCGTGGGATGGTCAGATCGTGCATTACGGAAGCATGCGTGAAGCCATCGGAAAGCAGCAGCATGAGGGGCGCGTGCGATTGGGAGAGGTCACCAGGCAGGCCCACTTTTATGGGGTCGGGGCTCTGGAAGGACTGACCGGCGAGGTGACCGTCCTCGATGGTCAGGTCATCGCCACCGAAGTCGATTCCCAGGGCCAGCTCAAACCCATCCAGGGGACGCGACCGGCCACCTTGCTGGTCGGGAGCTACGTGGGGGAATGGGCCGAGCAAACTGTGGAATCCCGCGTCAACCCTGGCGCGATGGACGACTTCCTCCGCCAGGCAGCTCGCCAATCGGGAATCGATGCACCCCTCTTTCCCTTCTGTGTCGAAGGCGAGTTGCGCGATGTCCGTCTGCACGTGATTCACGGTGCCTGTCCGATGCACGCCCGTATCCACAAAGTGGAGCTGGGCAAAGAGGTTCTCCCCTTCGAGGCCGACCTGGAGTCCGTCCGAGGCACACTCGTCGGAGTCTACGCGGACACGGCTTTCCATGCCCACCTGGTCTTCACTGACCCCACCAGCGGCGCGACGGTTACGGGTCACGTAGAACGAGCAGGTATCGAGGCAGGGGCCGAGCTTCGGCTCCCTGCCCGGTGAGCCCTGAGACCCGCGCAAGAGCGGCTGGATCAAGGCCCGAGCGAGGCTGCAAACCTGACCAGGAAGCCCGCTCCCCCGCCCGAAGCCCGGTCGATGGAAACCACCGGCCTCCCCCCTGAAGTGCGCGTTTTGCAAATGATCTCCAGCTACTGGGCCAGCCAGGCGCTGGCCACGGCGGTGCGGCTGGGGGTGTTCGACGCCCTGCCGGCCAGCGTGAGCGAGCTGGCCCTCAAGCTGGACCTGAAAGAGCCCATGCTGCGCCGGTTGATGCGCGCCTGCGCGGCGGTGGGCGTGTTGACCCATCATTCCCGAGACCATTACGAGCTGAACGAGCTGGGCCAGGTGCTGTGCTCCAGGACTCCCCACTCGCTGGGACCCATGGCGGTCATGCTCAGCGATCCCAGCCACTGGAGCTGCTGGGGGCACTTGCATCACTGCATCCGGACCGGGGAGTCGGGAGTGCGTCCAGGCCTTGGCACCGAGCGTATCTTCGACTACCTGCAAGAGCACCCCGATCAGGGCCAGAACTTCAATCGGGCCATGGCGGCCATGACCGAGCTGTGGGCCGAGCAGCTGGGTGCCAGCTACGATTTCTCGCCCTTCCGGACCATCGTGGACGTGGGCGGCAGCCACGGGGTCATGCTGGCCGCCGCCCTCAAGGCGGGCCACCCCGAGGCCCGCGGCATCCTCTTCGACCTCGAGCACGTGGTGGCCGAGGCCGACGAGGACCTGCGCCGTCACGGTATCTTTGAGCGCACCGAGAAGGTGGGAGGGAGCTTTTTCGACTTCGCTCCAGCGGGCGACTGCTACCTGATCAAGCACGTGATGCACGGCTGGCCTGACGAGCAGTGCATTCAGGTGCTCAGCCACATTCGCCGGGCCATGCGGCCCCGGGCGCGGGTGCTGGTGCTGGAGATGCTGCTCGACGAGGAGCCGGGCATGGGCGATCTGCTCGACCTGAACATGATGGTCCTTAACGGGGGCGCAGAGCGGACCGCCGAGCACATCGGGCAGCTTTACGCCGCGGCCGGGCTGCGCCTGCAGCGCACCATCCCCTCGGTGGGCTTTTATTTCATCCTGGAGGGCGTGGCCGCTGCGTGAGCCTTAGCAGGGCGGGCAGGGCCAGCTCGGCTCCGATCAGGTTAGCCAGCACCCCGCTGGCCATCACGAACCCCAGCGAGGCGATGCCCCGATGGTCGGCCAGCATGAGCGAGCCGAAGCCGGCAATGGTGGTGATCGCGGCCAGGGCCACGGCGGGGCCGGTGGAGTGCGCGAAGAGGTAGCCCTGATCGCGCCCGTGCACCACGTGCACGCCATAGACCAGCCCGATGCCGAGGGTGAGGGGGAGGGCCATGAAGTTGGCGGGATTGAAGTTGACCCCGCAGGCGCCCATCAGCCCCAGCATCCACACCACCCCGAGCAGCTTGGGGAGCAGGGCCAGCCCGGCCAGCTTCAAAGAGCGGAAGTGGACCAGCAAGAGCAGCACGATGATCACCAGGGCGTTGCGCCAGGAGGTCTCGTAGGCCCGCTTCAGCTCGCCCAGGTAGTGGTAGATGAGCACCGGGCTGCCCGTGACGGAGGGCTCCACCTGCTCGAGCTCCCCCACGAAACGGGCCAGGGCGGGGCGCTCCCAGACGTTCTCGCGAGGATGGACGGTGAGCAGATACTCGCCATTGGGCCCGATGCCTCGCTCGCGCAGCTTGCCGGGCAGGTCCTCCACCCCGATGGCCGGGCCGGGTCGCTGGCTCTGCAGCTGCTCCAGGGCCGCTCGCACGTCCTCCATGAGGTGTTGCTCGAAGCTCTCCAGCCCTTCCTCGATGGGTCCCGGACCCATGCCGTCGAGGGTTGCCTTCAAGCGGTCGAGGCGAGCCAGACCCACCTTGCGCTCTGGTTCGGGACGACTGGCCAGCAGTCGGCGCAGACGCCTGTCCAGCCCGGCGAAGAGGGGCTCGAGCTCGAGCAACTCCTGGACGCTGCGGTGGGGGGGAGCCCCCGGCCGGGGAAGCCCTTGCACCGGGGCCAGGGCGGCCGCCACCCGGGCGGAGCGATCCTGCTCGGGCAGAAGGGTCACCAGGCACTCCACCCGGGCCACCGTGGGCAACTCCTCCAGCTCGCCCACCAGGCGGCGCGCCTCGCTCGCGGTGGGGGCGGCGATCAGGGCCACCAGGCTGGTGCGCCCCGTCTGCTGCAGCTGCCTCTCGGCCTGCACCGGGGGCGAGCCGGGCGCGTGCATGTGCAGCAGGTTGTAGTCGAAGTGCAGGCGGGGAATGAAGGAGGCGCACCAGAGTGTGCCAAGGGCAGTCAAGGTGAGCACCAGGCCGGGGTGCCCGGCCACCCAGCGCTCGGCCGGCAGCCAGCGCGAGGGGGGAAGCGGAGGGACGCTGCTGCGCCGGTCGGTCAGGAAGAGCAGCGAGGGCAGCATCACGGCCATGGCCAGGAACGAGAGCATCACCCCCACTCCCGAGATCAGTCCCAGGTCGGCCACGGCCCGAAAGGTCGTGAAGCGCAGGGCCAGAAAGGCCACCGCGGTGCTGAGGGCGCCGGTCAGGTTCTCCACCCCCGAGCCCCACATGGTCTGCTCCATGGCCGGCAGGGGAGCCAGCCCGCTGGCGCGCAGCTCCTCGTAGCGCAGCAGCCAGTGGATGCCAAAGTCCACTCCCAGCCCCACCAGAATGCAGGGGAAATTGATGGTCACCAGGTTGAGGATGCCCACGGTCAGCCCGGCAAAGGCCATCGACCAGGTCAGCCCCACGCTCATGACCAGGACGATCAGCTGGGCCCGCCAGAAGGCTCCGAAGCCCAGCACTAAGAGCAGGTTGCACAGCATGACCGAGCTGATGGTGGCGATCACCGCTCCCCGGGTCGTATCCAGCGCTTCCTGGGCCTGCAGCACCGGCTCGCCGGTCAGCTCCACCTGCAGGCCTCGAACCTCTTTGAGCAACTCGCGCAGCCGGTGGACGGCCGCCCGCGACTTGCGGTCGGCGGGGCGCGCGAGCAGCAGGCTCACCTCTCCCTGCCGGGAGGTCAGGTAGACCCGGGTTCCGTGGCGCGTCCCCCCCTGGCCCGGGTCGGGCTGGGCGCGCGAGAAGGGGGACAGGTAGGGCGCTCGCCCCCGGCTTTCAAAGCTGGCGATGAGCTGGTCGAGCACCCGGTCGAGGGTGGGGCTGAGCTGCGCGGGGGCCTTCAGGATCGCCTCCAGGCGGCTCTCTCGGCCCAGGGCGGCCAGCCAGGGGCGGGCCTGGCGCAGCTCGAGCTCTAGCTCGCTGAGCTGCTCGGAGGTGAGGTAGAGCAGGGCCCGGTCTTTGAGGAACTCGAGCTCGAAGCGGGTGAGCACTTTGGTGAACAGGGCGCTCTCTTGCTCGAGTCGCTCGGCGAGTTGAGCCACCGCCTGCTCGCGCTCGGATTCACTGCCGCCTCTCAGGTAGACCACGATGTCGTTCTCGCCCGGGAAGATTTGCTTGAAGCGACGGTAGTTAACCTGCACGGGGTGATCGGGACGCAAAAGCTGGGTGCGGTCGGCCGAGAAGGAGAGCGTCTGCTGGGCCACCAGGCCGGCCGGCACCAAGGACAGCGCCACCAGCACCAGGATGGCCCGGGGGGTGCGGAAGCAGAGCCGGGTGAGCCAGACCAGCAGAGTGGCCATCTATCGGCGGGTGAAGCGCCCCGTTTCCCAGTCGTTGAGTTGCTCGAGAGTCAGAGCGGTCGCCTTTCCGCCCGGGCCCAGCTCAAAACGCACCAGGGTGACCAGGGGACCATCCTTCAGGTCGGCTTCGAAATAGAAAGTGCTGCCGTCCCAGGGCTTCAAGGGGGCCGTCGCCATCATTTCGTGGCCGAAGCTCAGCTGCATGTTCTGCACCCTGGCCGGGCCAAAGTAAACGTTGTCGTAGCTCCCTTCGATGGCCTGCGCGGCCAGGGGAGGCTGGACCTGGGCGGGACGCTGCGACCAGCTGAGGCCCCCGTCCACCAGGCCCGCCATGCCCTGGCTGACCTTGAGCTCGATGGCCATCACCTCCTCCAGGCTCCCCGTTCCTTCCAGCACCAGGCTCACCAGGCCGCTGGACAGACCTTCAGGCAGGCCGGAGGGGAAGGCATTGCACAAGATGGCGATGCCCAGCCCGGCTTCGGGGATCAAGAGCAGTTGCGAGCGCGATCCGGTGGAGAAGGCGCCCGAATGCTTCACCTCCAGCATGCCGTGGCGGTTGTAGGACGAGGCCCAGCCCAGCCCGTAGAATCCGGAGCTGAAGGTGGCCGGGTTGAAGCCGGTCACCATCAGGGGCTGGTGGGTGGTCAGGAGAGCCTCGCGGGCCACGATCTGCTTGCCGTCCACCTTTCCCTCGCCCAGGTGCAGGAGCAAGAATCGGCTCAGGTCACGGGCCGTGCTGGAGACCCCGCCGGCCGGAGCCTGCGCGTCGGGCATGCGGTCGTAGCGCTGCACCGCCTTGCCGTCCTCGATGACGTGCTCGCGGGCCCGGTCGGGCACTCGGGCGAAGTCCGCGTAGCGGGTGCTGGTCGAGGTCATTGCCAGAGGGTCGAACAGGCGCGTCTTGCAGACCTCGTCGAACTTGCCCCGGGTAGCCGCCACGCAGCCCGCGGTGATGCCGAAGTTGGAGTAGCTGTAGCTGGCCCGGAAACGGTTGTCCAGCGGCACCTCGCGCAGTCGGCGCAGGATCTCGGCCTGGTCGAAGCCGAGCTCCTCCAGCTCGTTGCCCGCCTGGCCCGGCAGGCCACTGCGGTGGCAGAGCAGGTCGCGCACGGTGAGGTGGCTGGTGACCCAGGGGTCCTGGAGCTGGAAGGAGGGGTCGAGCTCAGCGATCCGTTCGTCGAAGCTCACCTGGCCATCGCCTACCAGAGCGGCCACGGCGCTGGTGGAGATGGGCTTGGAGCAGGAGGCCAGGTGGAAGACCGTGTCGGGCGTGACCGCCACGGGGTGGTTCACGTCGGTGACCCCGAAGCCTTCCAGCATCACCACTTTGCCCTGGTAGACCACGGCCACTGAGCAGCCCGGCACGCCGCTGGCCTTCTGCGCCTCCTGGCAGAGCTGGCGGAATTTGGGAAGGATGGGGTTGATGTCAGGCTCGGCCGCGGCCGGAGAGAGCATGAGGAGCATGGCCAGAAGAAGGCGCTTGAGCATTTGCCCCCGGTTGGTCCGAGGAGGGGGAGATTCCTGCCACCAGAACAGCAGGGCGGCGCGGGGAGATTGAGGCCAGAGATCAGATTGGCGTCGACCGGGATCCCTTTCTATTTCACGGGGGGCCTTCGAGTTCTTAGGTTCTTTCCCGCCGACTTTCCTCCCGAGCGACCTGGACCGACCGGGTCGAGCTCATGCCGTTCCTCGGGAGCAGGACTCGAAAGGTCGCTCCTCGGTCGGGCCCGGACTCCGCCATCACCTGACCGCCGTGGGCGTTCACCAGGGTCCGAACGATGGCCAGGCCCAGCCCGGTGCCTCCGGTGCCCCGGCTGCGGGAAGGGTCGGGACGCGCAAATCGCTCGAACAAACCGCTGGCCGGTAGCCCTGGACCCTGGTCGCTGATGGTCAGCTCCACCTGGTCCTCGATCGCCCTGGCCCGCAGGGCCACGCTGCTGCCCTCGGGTGCGTAGCGCAGGGCGTTGTCCACCAGGTTGTCGATCACCTGGCGGAGCCGGTCGGCATCGCCCGGCACCGTCAGGTCGCTGTCCGCCGCAAGCTCAAGAGTTACCGAGCGCTCGCGGGCCACCGGCTCGAAGCTCGCGCGGCAGGCTTCAAGCAACTCTCGCACACCCACTGGCGCAAAGCCAGGGTGCAGCCCGCCCTGGTCGGCCTGGCTCAGCGTCAGCAGATCGCGCACCAACCTGGCCAGGCGCCGAGCCTCTTCGAGCGAGCTCTCGAGGCAGGAGCGATACTGCTCCGCGTCGCGCGGGCGACGCAGGGTCACCTCCAGGTGCCCGATGAGATTCGTGAGCGGGGTACGCAGCTCATGGGAGGCATCGGAGAGAAACTGTTGCTGCAGGCGGAAGGCCTCCTCGAGATGGGCCAGCATGGCATTCAGGGCCTCACGCAGCACGGTCACCTCGCGGTCCTCTCCGGGCTCGGGGTCGAGGCGTCGGGCGAGCTGATCCGGACCAATCTGTTGAGCCGCCAGGGCGACTCCTTCGAGGGGACGGGTGATGCGGCATGCGAGCCACCAGCTCAACCCGGCGGCCAGGGTGCTGCCGATGAGCATGACGGCGGCCAGCACCGTCACGAGTCGGCTCAGAGCCTGCCGCACCGGCGCGAGCGGCAGCGCCACCACCGCCACCGCCTGCTGCTGCTCGAGGGGAACAAAGAGCGCTCGCACCGCTTGCCCCTGCCACTCGAGCTCGACCAGCACCGGTTGGGAGGTCGACTCGAGGTCGGCGCGCCGCGGAAGAGGCTGGGTGAGGCTATCACTCCGGGCCAGAACCTCCCCGCCGGGCCGTACGATCTGGGCATAGCGCTCGTAGCCGCCGCGCAGGCCGACGGTGTCATGCAGGTGAATGCGCGGCCCGTCCACGGCTGAGGCGACCTCGGTGCTGGTCACTGCCATCAGGGCCGCGTCCAACTGGGCGCTCAGGGTCCGGCGCGCGCCCAGGTAGATCGCCAGGCCGCTCAGCGACAGCAGCATCAGGCAGAGCAGGGTGACGCTCGCAGCCAGGCGGTGGCGCAGGCTCACTGCGCCACCAGGCAGTAGCCTGCGCCGCGCACCGTCTTGAGAAGGTCTCGATGGGCGCCGAGCTTGCTACGAAGATAGCCGACGTAGACGTCTACGACGTTCGAGCTCGGCTCCAGGCCGCTCTCCCACACGCTCTCCCACAGCTCGGTGCGCGACACGATTCTCCCGGCTCGGCGGCAGAGCAGCTCCAGGATCAGGTACTCCCGGGCTGTCAGCGAGAGCGGGCGGCCGTCCAGCAAGACCTGACGGGCGGCCGGGTCGAGCTGGAGGGGACCCACCTCGAGTCTTTCACGGGGCGCCACCGCGGGTCGCCGCAGGTGGGCCCGCAGGCGAGCCAGCAGCTCCTCGAAAGCGAAAGGCTTCACGACGTAATCGTCGGCCCCGAGGTCAAGCCCGCGCACCCGGTCACTGAGGCGATCGCGGGCGGTGAGCAAGAGGATCGGCACCTCCACGCCCTGATCGCGCCATTGGCGGCAGAGCTCGAACCCGTCTCCCCCGGGAAGCATGGCGTCGAGCACGATCGCGTCGTAGCGATTCACCGTCAGGGCTTCATCGGCGGCCGGAGCGGTCGAGGCCGTGTCCACCACAAAGCCTTCTTCCTCCAGACCCCGTTTTAGAAAACCGAGCGTCTCGAGCTCATCGTCGACAACCAGGAGCTTCATGGCCTTCTCATCTTCTTCTCACAGTGAAAACGGTAAACTCGGGATGAAATCGTGTCCATGACCTGAATCATCTGGAGGTAGCTCGTGAACCCAACTCATCTGCATCTGATGCTCAACCACGTTCCGATCCTGGCCATTCCCCTGGCAGTGGGACTGCTCGCGGCGGGAATCCTGGTCAGCTCGCGCGCTCTCAAGAAGGCCGCCCTGGTTCTGTTGGTCCTGGCGGGCCTGGTCATCTGGCCCGTCTACCTTACCGGTGAGCCCGCTGAAGAGACCGTCGAGGGTCTTCCCGGCGTGGCCGAGAGCCTCATCGAGCAGCACGAAGATGCCGCCAAGCTAGCGCTCATTTTCGTCGAGATCCTGGCCGTCGGAGCCCTCGGGGGACTCATCTTGTCACGCCAGAGCGACGTCAGCAAAGTCATCGCCGCGCCGCTGCTCGGTCTGGGCCTGGTCGCCACCCTGTCGATGGGCTGGGTCGGCTATCTGGGAGGACAGATCCGGCACACTGAAGTGCGCTCCGGCGCAACCGAGGTGACGGCGCCAGACTCCGGCGACCACGAGAAGCATGCCGACGACGACTGAGAATTGGAGCAGTCGGCGCGTCCACGAGAGTCGCCGAGGATGCTGTCAGCCGCAGCACTTCTTGAATTTCTTGCCGCTCCCACAGGGGCACGGGTCGTTGCGCCCCGGACCGGTCTCGCGCCGCACCGGACCGCTTCGGGGAGTGGTGCCGTCGACATAGATCCAGCGTCCCTCGCGCAGCTCGAAGCGAGAGCGCTCGTGCAGGCGGTGACGCTCGGAGCCCACCTGGAAAGTGGCCAGGAACTCCACCACGTCGTCCACCGCCTCGAGCACCTCCAGGCCGGTGAAGCGAGCCTCGCGGGCAAAGCGCTCCACCCCGGCTCGATCCTGGGAGACCTGGGTCTCGAGCAGGTAGTCCACGTTGCCCAGCGCGTAGGCCGAGTAACGCGAGCGCATCAGCTCCTCGGGGGTGGCCGGCAGCTCGCCCCGGTGAAAGCGGCCGCAGCAGCCCTCCAGGGGGCGGCCCGAGCCGCAAGGGCAGGCGTTAATTGCTGGGCTTCTCCGAAGGGGGCATGATCGACAGGAAGTCGTAGCCCATGCGCGGCACGTAGCTGCTCAAGAGCTCATCCACCCGGTCATAGCTGGGCGAGGCCACGATCAGGCCGGCGTGGTGGCGCTGCACGATGCGGCCAACGATTTCGGGCTCATGGTAGCCGGTCAGGTCGGGCCACTCCTGGCGGGCCAGGCACAGGGCCAGGCCCGCGTAGTCGCGGCGGTAGGTGGGAACCTGGTAGCTCTCCTTGTGCAGGTAGGCCAGCTCGATCTTGGCCCATTCGGCCCAGAGGTTGATGCCCGAGGCCGCTTCCACCAGGGCGTCGATGTGGGCCCCGCCCACCCGGGCCGCCAGCTCGAGGAAGTAGAGCTTGCCGTTGTGGCCCCGGATGAACTCGGCATGAGTCACCCCGCGCACCATCCCCATGGCGGCCACGACCTTCTTGTTGAGCGCCTTCAGGTCACCCACCAGCTTGCCCTCATGCTGGCTGGACATGGTGCGGGTGGTGAACACCCCGCCCAGGTGGGAAACCTTCATCGGCGGATCACCGTAGCGGTGGGCGATCTGGTAGACCAGCTTGCTGTCGTAGTAGATCGAGTCCACGTGGAACACGTCGCCCGGCACGTAGGCTTCCATCAGGTAAAACGACTGCTTGTCGCCCAGCATGGCCAGGGCTTCCCACAGCTCGGCCTCATGCTCGATCTTGCGAATGCCCACGGCGCCGGCCTCGGCCCGGGGCTTGAGCATCCAGGGCGGGGGGACGCAGCGCATGAACTCGCGCACGTCCTCATAGTTCAGAACATGTACGAAGGCCGGCACGGGCAACCCGTTCTCGGCCGCCTGCACCCGCATGGCCAGCTTGTCGCGGAAATAGCGGGCCCTTGTCTCGCCCATTCCGGGGCTACGCAGGTGCTCGCGTAGCGAGGCCGCCGTCTCCACGTCGTAGTCATCCAGGGCCACGATGCGGTCGATGTGGCGCTCGCGGGCCAGGTAGCTGACCCCGTTGATGATGTCCGGCACCTTGAGGGCCGGCATGCGGAACATCTCGTCGATCGCCTCCTGAGGCCAGGGCTCGCCCGCCAGCGCCTCCTCGGTGATCAAGATGACGCGACAACCCTGGCGTTTCAGCTCGCGCATGAATTCGGCGCCTTTGTAATAGCTGGCCAGGCAGACAAAGGTGATCGGTCGGCTCATGGAGCCCGTTGATTCGAACTCCAGGCCCTCATTCCTGGTGCGTCGAATGGGCCGGCGTGGCGATCGTGATCCAGGGGGTCAGCACCTGCGCCCTTTGTGGCGAGCTGGCCGATTCGAAAGAGTACATGGCGACCTCGGGAGTATGGTATGAGCCGGACCACCCGCTCTGGCGCTACTGCGATGCTCCCATGCACTGGGAGTGCTATGAGCGTTGGCCCGAGCGAGAGGCCTTCGCGCGCGACTACGTGGCCATGCGCTGCTCGCACCAGGAAAGTCCCTACTGGGATACGGTCTACGAAGACGAGCAACTGGTTCTCGAGGTCAGCCGCGCCAGAGCTCTGGCCTGGCTGCGGGCAACCGGAACCCCGGTGGCCTTCTCGCCGCAGAGCTGGCCTGAGCCCGAGCCGGGTCTTCACCGGCTCGAGCGAGCGGAGCTTGCGAAAAGCCAGCTGGCCGACAGGTTCCCCACCTGGGAGGATTTGCTTGCGGGCGTCGACTGGCAGGCAAAGGAGGGCCTGCGTGAGCGCCTCGACCGAGAGGCCGAAGAGCGGCGCGAGAAGAGCCGCCAGCAGGCCATCGCAGCCCAGGCCGAAAGTAACGCCCTGACAGCCCGTTGGGCCGAGCAGCTCAAGACCGGTGGCCTGACCTGCCCGTTCTGCCAGCGCCACACGCGCAACGTTCGTTACTGTGACAGGCGGCCCGACCAGCGCTCGTACTTCATCTGCCAGGAGTGCGGCTGCTCCTTCGAGGCCAGCTGATGGAACCCCACTGGGTTGCTCTGATGGCGGTGACGGCTCTGGGCTGCATCGGGGTCATGCTGCTCAACACGAGCCGAAGAAAGCCTTCGGCCGATCACGAGCAAATCGTGCGCAGCGCCATCTTGCAGCTCTTCAAGCTGGCCACCAGCCAGGACTACTCGGGGGCGGCCACGCTGATGCTGGGGCCTGAGGGCACCATTTTGCGCTACAGCCAGCAAGCCGAGGAGGTCGAGCGGCGTTGTCGCGAGCTGCAAGAGCTGGCTGAGGGGGGCGGGATCTGCATCGAGCGGGTTCTGCCTCAAGGCGACGAGGGCCACCCCGATTACGTCTGTGAGTTGTCCGTGGTGGGCTCTCAGCGACGAAAGCGCCAGCAGCGCTGGCGCTGGACGGGCGATCGCTATGCATCACAAGATGTTGTGGGCGTCCGGACTTCTAGCACAATCTGTTGGGCGTCGCGCAGCCGGAAAACCGTGTCAAGGGGGTTTCCGGCTGCGCTCCTAGGGGGCGCGGCCGATTACCCCCCATGCGGCGTCGGAGGAGCTGCGCTCTCGGGGGGCCCTACCCCCGCCTGTAGGCGGCCGAACTTCCAGCGCGTCGCGCAGCCGTCAAGGGGGGTTCCGGCCGCGCTCCTGGAAGTTCTCGAGGGCTGACGGCTCCCGCGGTGCCCCTCAGCCGATCACCCGCCGCAGGTCAGGGCGGCCTCGGCTCGCTGGTACAGGAGCTTGAGCCCTTCGCACAGCAGCGAGGGCCTGTCCACGCCGCCGGCCATCTGGCGCTCGAATGGACAGCCGCCTCGACACAGGTCGCGCCAGCGGCAATCCGAGCAGGCGGCGGGGGTGGACTGCCAGGCGGAGTACATGGCCTGGGTCCGGGGGCTGTCGAGCAGGTCTTCCAGATTGCTCAGGTGCACGTTCCCGACGCAGGCCGCGAACTCATCGCAGGGATACACGTCTCCGTTGTGCGAGAAAGTGACATAGGTTGAGCAACTGCTTTCCAGCTTGCAGTAGCCCGAGGCCTGACCGGACAGAGCTCGCAGAAGGCCTGAAAGGCCACGAATCTTGAAGTCGGCCCGACCCAGGGCCAGCCATCGGTCCAGTGCCCTGACCATGAAGCGACCGAACTCCAGGCCCCCCACCAGGGCCTGGGGGCGTCCTTTGACAAGACGCAGACCGGGGGCAAAATCGACCTCGGCCAGCTGGAGTGCGGCGAAGTAGTCGACCAGCTCCTCGGGAAATGCGATCGTCTGCTGGTCGATCACGCAGGAGGCTCGCGGGGAGAGCCCGGCCTCCCGCAGGCAGTCCACCCCACTGACCACGCTGGCATGGCTTCCACCCCCTCGCCGGAATGGTCGCCTGGCATCGTGGAGTTGCTCCGGACCATCCAGGCTGAGGCTCACTCCGAAACGACGTTCGGCCAGAAAGCCTGACCAGTCCGCGTCAATGAGCACAGCGTTGGTCTGGATGGAGTGTCGCACCGGCCTGTCACCGAGCACTGTCTCGGCAAAATCGACTGCGCTGCGGAAACAGTCGAGCCCGACCAGAGTGGGCTCACCCCCGTACCAGAGGAGCTGGATCGGGCCTCGGGTCAATCGCTTGACCTCGAGCAAGACTCGCTCTAGCGTCGCACGGGACATCCTCTGGCCAGGGCGCAGCCGACCTGCCTGGTAGCAGTACGAGCAGGCCAGGTTACAGTCTTCGATGAGCTTGATGACCGGGCTCAAGCGCCGGGATGTCCCGCTCATCGGCCCGATTGCCCGAGCTGAGGGCCATTCGAATGGACCGTTGGCGAGACTGCCTTGTGCGCAAGCACGTTCGGATCGTCCACCTGACCTCGCTCCAGCCATTGCGGGAGGAGGGCCAGGCTGGCCGCGAGGAGAGACGGGCGGTTACGAGCCATCCTCCACCAGTGACATGATTGTTTCTAGATTGTCTTTGACCGGTAGCAAGTTTTCCTGGTTGACGGGGCGGGCCGTTGCGCTGGCCGGGCAGACGAACCGCTCTGCTCGGTGGGACCGAGGCGCCAGGCCGGAGCCAGGAACGCGCGTTCGTCGTGATCGGGCTCGCAAGCGGATCATGATCCGTCCCCGGACCGGAGCCAGGAACGCGCGTTCGTCGTGATCGGGCTCGCAAGCGGACCATGATCCGTC
>QWHO01000713.1 GCA_021404945.1 bacterium CPR1 | reverse complement strand
AGCCCAGGGCTGGCGGTGCTGGCGATCTACACCAAGCAGACCCAGGTCACCCTGCCGGTGGCCATGCTGATCTGGCTGGCCGGCCACGACCGCCGCCGGATGGGACGCTATGCCGCCTGGCTGGCGCTGTTCGGGCTGCTTCCCCTGATCGCCCTCCAGTCAGCCACCAACGGCCAGTTCCTCCGCTCGATACTGGCCATGAACCTGATCGGCTACGAGCCCGGGCAGATCCTGCCGCTGCTGGTGGACCAGGCCGGAGCCCTCTTCCCCTTCATCGCTCTGGCCCTGGTCCGTCTGGGGCAGCGCTGGCAGAACGGACAGCTCGAGCCGGTGGACTTCTACTTCGGCGCCCTCACCCTCACCACCGTGGCCTCGCTCGGTCGGCCCGGGGCATACAGCCAGTACGTGGTCGAGTGGTTGTGGATCACCGCTCTCTACCTGCTCTGGACCGGGGGGCTGCGCTTCGGGTCGGGTCGAGAGGTCCTGGGAGCCCTGCAACTGGCTCTGGTCATCGGCTACAGTCTGGGCTTCATGGTCTTCTACGTGTTGCCCCGAGAGCGGGCCAGCCTGAAGGCGGCCCGGCCCGTGCGCGAGTTGCTCTTGACCGAGCCCGGGCCGATGATCTCCGAGCAGGGGAGCTTCTCGCTCTTCACCCGGGGTGAGATCCACGTCCAGCTTTTCCACTTCATCGCTCTATCCCGCCGCGGCCTGTGGGATCCAGCCCCCCTGTTCAGGGAAGTGGAGGAGCACCAACTGGCCTGGGTGGTGACCAAGTTCTCGCTGGAGGAGAGCGCCGGCGAGGGTGACGATCAGGCTCGCTTCCCTCCCGAGCTCGTGCAGGCCCTGCGGCGCAACTATGTCCGCCGGGCCCAGATCGGCCCCTACTTCCTCTATCGCCCCCGGACGCCCGGACGTGCCAGCAGGACCATCGTGGGGTCATAGACTCGAGTCCAATCAAGGGGGGTGTAGCGGCTGGCCATCACGGCCTGCAGTTCGGCCTGCTGGGTGGACCCCACCGCCATAGGCAGCGTCGAGTCGATCAGGCGAGGAGCCCCGGACTTCAGGTCCTCGAGGTAATTGCAGGGAGGAAGGCCATAATGATCGCGCACCAGGGCCACCCCCTCGGCCATGCGATTGGGCGAGTCGAACAGCCACGGCCCGTAGTAGGAGGCGTCCCGGACCACGATGGGGTGCAGGGGATAGGCGAGCAAGACCGTGTCGGAGGAAGCCATGCCCTCCATCAGGGCGCGACGAAATCGCACGTCTGAAAAGATCGTCCCACGCCCGAGACAGCTTGCGATCTCCACCACCACGGCCACGGCCAGCACGGCAGGAACCAGGCTCACCAATCTCTCGCTTGCTCTGCAGGCATCCCAATCGGCGCGGCTGGCCAGAACCAGCAAACTCATGGCCATGGACAGGTAGCTCACGATGAAGTTCTGCATGTAGACATGGGGCCAGCAGCTCACCAATCCAGCGACCACTGTGAAGGCGAGGTAACCCAGATGGATCCAGAACTTGCTGCGAAGAAGCGGCGAAGTGACGCGAGCCACGCAAATCCAGAGGCCCGTCTGCAACAGCGCCATCTTGATCCAGGGGAGACGGGCCAGACTCGGCCCCGGATCAAAGCTCCCCACCTTCTGGAGCAAGGCCGAGTAGGAGATGGCGAAGAAGAGATAACCCGGCGAGATCCCTGACAAGAGAAGGTAGAGGAGCGCCGTGCCCCCGGCCCCTCCCAGCCAGACAAGCACCTGGCGCGCATGGATTCTTCGCTCGCTCAGCACGATGAGCCAGCCCGACAGGATGACCACCCGGGGAGTGAAGAGGAAGGCCAGGCTGAACAGCGCGCCGCTGGCCAGGCACCAACGCGCGTCAGCTCTTTGATCGCCCCATCTCCAGGCCACACAGGAGAGGACCCAGGCGGCCGCGGCCAGGCTCTCGGGGCGAAGCTGAACGGCATAGGTCTCCATCAGACACCACCCGACGAAAGAGGTGGTCGCCACAGCCGTCGCGTACTCGGCATTCACGGGCCGGGTGGCCAGCGAGCGGGCC
>QWHO01000712.1 GCA_021404945.1 bacterium CPR1 | reverse complement strand
GCCAGGATCGCGGCTGGCGGCAGCCTCCAGCCACAGCTCCTGCAGCTCGACATCCGAGCCGACCTGGCGAGCATCTTGCATGGGTGCCATCTCGCTCAAGGCCAGGCGGGCCAGCCAACGGCGCTCATCGGGACGCAGCCCCTGCACCAGGGCGGGCAGGTCGCCCTGGTGTTGCTCCAGGCGGTGCACGAGTGGACCTTCTCCAGCCTCCCCGCGAAGCGCTCGAGGCGCTCGCGCGGGGTGGCCGGGTCGCCGGCCTCGATCCAGGGCTCCCTGTCCCGTCCGATCTGGCTGGCGCTCAGGGCCGGCTGGTGGCGACCCTGCTCGTCGAAGAACTCCCACCCCTCGGCCTCCAGGCGGGCCGACTCGGTGGCGCGGAACCGGTGCAGCTCAAACAGTTTCAGCTCGCTTTCGAGCGGCACGGCCCGTTGTGGTTGTGGGCGACCAGTCCGGTCAGGGATCGGTCAGGGCGTTGTAGGCCCCGTAGGTCCCAAGTTTGCGGCCCCGATCGTCGGCGAACGGCCAGCCGTCGCCCTCCAGGGCCAGCAGCTGCTCGGCCGGCGAGCCCGGCGCCGCCGGCTTGAGCCTCTGGAAGATG
Source organism: bacterium CPR1 (assembly GCA_021404945.1). Taxonomy (GTDB): domain Bacteria; phylum Vulcanimicrobiota; class Xenobia; order Xenobiales; family QWHO01; genus QWHO01. Next base: position 1,459 of record QWHO01000712.1, on the reverse strand, counting down.
GCCGCTTCCTCGAGATCTTGCGCGCACTTGAGGGGGAGCGGGCTCTGGCCGGGCAGCTCGATGCGCAGCTTGCCCTCGGGGAGTTGCTCGGCTACCTCTTCGGAATCCAGGCGGCGCGACCAGAACGGCAGCCAGCGCCGGGGGGCCGTCACCTCGGCCCCCGCCTCCACGACATCGCGGGCCAGTTGCTCGACGGCTTTGCTCTCGGCGGGCGCGCTGGCGCGCACCGGTCCGGTGGGACGGATCCCCATGCCCTTCAACCTAACGGCCGGGCGGAAAGAACTCAGAAAGCGCGAAGGGTGAGGCATGAGAAAGTGCGCCATCCTCTCCCTGCTCGTGGTGCTGCTCGGCTGCGGAAGCGGTCAGAACCAGCCCTTCTCCACCTTTGCTCCCGCCCCCCCGACCGAGGCCGAGATCATCCAACAGGCCACGGTCGCCGACGCCGACAAGGCCCTCAAGCTGGTCCCCTCCGAGCACCTCGACCCGCTCCCCCTGCCCGTTGCGCCCAGAGGAACCCCCATGACCATCTCGGTTCAGGACCTCGAGACGGCCTATGAGATCTTGTTCTGCCACCTGAGCAAGAAGCTGGGCGTCACCAAGATCACGCCCCAGGTGGTGGACGACATCGCCTTCATCAAGAGCCAGCCCGAGACGGGCAATTTCGACCTCAACGCCCGGCCCATTTCAAACAACCCGTTAGGGGTCACGGGGGTAGCCTTCCAACCCGTTTCCTATCAGACCACCGTGCCTCTGCCCGCCGGACCGCAGACCTTCCAGGTCTCGGGCGGGCTCTTGATGCCCCAGGGCATCTCGGCCTCCCAGGTCAGGGGGGTCATCGTCTACTTCCACGGCACCACCTTCAACAAGGAGCAGGTCGGCTCGGAATACCTCGACAATACCGAAACCCAGCTGACCGCCCAGGTGTGGGGCTCGCAGGGATACATCGTGCTGATCCCCGACTATGTGGGCCAGGGCGACGACTGGCAGAATGTCCACCCGTACGTCCTCTACCCACGGGTCTCGGCCCAGACGGCCGTGGACATGCTTGCCGCCGTGCAGCCCACCATCGTGGACGAGTACAGCTTCGCCTCCGACGCCCCGCCTTTGAAGCTCTTCTCGGCCGGCTACTCCGAAGGGGGTGCCTACTCGCTCTGGCTCAACATCTACCTTTCCGAGAACCCGGGCCTGCTTGACCCCTTCTACCAGCTCACCCACTCGGTGGGCATGGAGGGCGCCTACAATACCTCCTCCATCACCTACGGCTATCTCTTCGAAGACGTGGATGCTGGCGGCTCGAACCCCTACAACGTGCAGAGCCAGACGCTGGTCAATATGGTCAAGCCGATTCTCAGCGCCGATGCTTTCCTCAGCTACGCCACGTTCGAAATGGTGCCGAGTGTACCGCCGGTGCGGCTGGACAGCGGCCAGTACGTAATCGCCAGCAGCAGCGTGATCGCGG
>QWHO01000199.1 GCA_021404945.1 bacterium CPR1 | reverse complement strand
ATGCAACAGGCGCATTATCGGCGTTTTGGTTTGAGATCAGCGGTGAGTGATTGCACAGTACGTCGAATGCCGACCAGGGGATGGCCGAGCCAGGTCAGGTGGACCCGGATCTGGTGGGTGCGTCCCGTATGCAGATGACACTCCATTAGCGAATACTGGCTGGCGAAGCTCTCCTTGACGAGATAATCGGTGCGCGCGTCCCGCCCACCGGCCATCACCGCCATGCGCTTGCGGTCGATCCGATGACGGGCGATAGGCTGCTCGATCCTCCCCTGAGCCGGGGAAGGCGCCCCGTGCACCAGGGCCTGGTAGACCTTCACCACGGTGCGGTCTTGAAACTGCTGCTGGAGACGAAAATGGGACTGGTCGTGCTTGGCCACCACCATCAGGCCCGAAGTGCTCTTGTCCAGGCGGTGCACGATGCCCGGCCGCTCCACCCCGCGGATACCGGACAGATCGCTGCAGTGAGCGAGCAGAGCGTTAACCAGCGTGCCGCCGTGGGCTCCCGAGCCGGGATGCACGGTCAGTCCACGCTGCTTGTTGAGCACCAGGATATGGGCATCTTCATACACGATGTCGAGCGGGATGCCTGCTTCCGGCTCGGGCTCGGCCGGAAGGGTGGGAGGGATCTCGACCATCACCTGCCAGCCGGCCTTGAGACGGGTGGAGGATTTGGGATGCTGGTTGGCCAGAATCACTCGGCCCGACTCGATCCAGTCTTGAATCTGGGAGCGCGAGCACTCCAGCCGGCTGACCAGAAAGTGGTCGAGTCGCGCGCCGACGTCTTCTGGCCCGACCTGAAAGCTGCGCACGCTGGGCTCGGGCTTGACGTCCTCGGGGGGGGTGAAGAAGTCGTCCCTCATATCCAGCTGCGAATGAAGAAGAGACGACGAAAGTAACCCTCCGGGATGCTCAACCCGGTCAGCAGCGGGAAGAAGACAGCAAACGAAATCAGGATGCAGACGAAGTAGCCGATCAGAGCCCGACGCCAGAAGGGCGTGTCGGTCCACTCCACCAGGGCCATCCCGGAGATCAACGCCATGATGGGAATGCAGGGCAGCATGTAGTAGATGAAGCCGCCCGTGGTGGCCGAAGCCCACAGCAGCACCTGAGGAAAGTAGGTCAGAACCAGGAAGGCCCGGGCCCGGTCGCGCCGGGTCCAGGCCAGAATGCTGGCCTCCAGCAAGAACATCAAGAAAGGCAGCCAGAACAGAGGATTGCCGATGGTCACCACGCCCCGCACCGTTTTGTTCTCTGCCAGCGGCTCATCCTTGGGCTCTTCCTCATAGACATACCAGACCGGCTTATAATCGAGCGGCCAGGAGTAGAACGGGGACAGGTAGCGGTGGTCGAACTCCTTTTTGTTGTAGCGAAAACGCACCATGCGCTCGTGATAGCCCCGAATGGTCTTGAGCTGCTTGGGCCCGATGGCGCCCTCGCGCACAAAGAGCGGCGTGTAAGAGAACAGGTAGACGGCCGGGATCACCAGCGAGAAGAGCAAGCTCAGGGCGAGAAAACGCCGCCAGTGAAACCCGGCCGGCCAGAGCCAGACCATGGCCAGGAAGGCCCCCACGGCCGCGAACAGGCCGCTCCATTTGCAGGCCGTGGCCAGGCCGAACATGACCGCCGCCGACAGGGCCCAGAGGGAGGAACGCCTTCCGGCCTGGAGAGACTTCCAGGCGGCCACCAGGCCCAGCATAATCCAGAAAGCCTGATACATGTCCAGCATGGCAATGCGCGACTGGACCAGGTGCATGAAGTCGAAACTCACCAGGCCGGCAGCTGCGAAGGCTACGAAACGACCGCCCCCGGGCATGATCCAGCCCAGGTAGAAGGTCAGCGGGATGATGGCCACTCCCAGCACCAGGCTGCCCAGTCGCCACCCCACTGTCTCGTTGAGGGCAAGGCCCTGAAAACGCAGGAAGTCCACCAGCTCGATGCCCAGGCCGAGTTGCAGCTTGCCCAGCAGAGGATGCACGCTGTTCGGGTCTTCCTGGCCGGCATAGATCTTCTTAGCCGCATCCACATAGTAGATCTCGTCGAAGTACTCGCGGGAGGGAAAGTCTATGCGATAAGCTCTGCTAACGAAAGCGAAGAGCACGAGCAACAGCAACCAGACCAGGTCTCGGCGCGTGAAGGAGGGCGGCCGGTGGCCCCCCTCCCGGTGCTCCTCGGGCCCGACCAGAGCTTGCTGGGAGTGGCTTTCGGGTCGATCTTCGGACATCGGGAAATGCAATGGCCTCCACGGACGGACTCGAACCGTCGACCTACCGCTTAGGAGGCGGTCGCTCTATCCCCTGAGCTACGCGGAGACGCAGGATGAGTCTAAACCATATCGGTCCGGGGAGCAAGGGCTGATCTGGTTTTCGATCACCGCCCTGAACGTCTCTCGCCACAGTGCTCGAGATGGCTGCGCACCCCTCCGCGTCCGATCAGGCTCATCAGGTGGAGGGCCGGACGTAACGGTAGGGAAGGACTTCACGGACGCTCCACTCACCGACCTTTCCGTGCCCGGGTCGGCGCTCGTGCGAATAGAGGGCGCCGGACCCTGGTCACTGGATTCGCGCTGGAGGACTGAGAGATGAAATGGCTCAATCTGGCCCTCTCGCTGCTGGCCCTGGGGGTGGGAATTGCAGCCTGGCAACGTTCCTCCCCTGCTGAGACGGCCTGGCTCAAGGGCACCCCAGGGCAACAGGTGGCCCAACTGGAGAAGCACGCCCGCGGGTTGGACGTGGCCATGGCTGAGATCGGCTATCGCTATGGGGAACTGCTGCGGGCTCAAGGTCAGGAGCAGGATGAGCTTGCGCGCTACCATCTCGACAAGATCCGCCTGGCCCTGTTCCTGGCCGTGGAGCGACGCCCCAAACGGCACGCCTCGGCCCGGCCCTTCCTCGAGCAGGCCGTTCCTGAAGCGGATCAGGCTCTGAAGTCGGGAGATCGAGTCCGCATCGCGGGGGCCATGGAAAATCTGCACCAGGCCTGCCTGAGCTGCCATGCCGCCGAGAAGGTCGATCACTTCATCCCTGTCGTGGAGCGTATCCGCCGCGAGCATGGCCATTGAGAGAGCTTGCGCTACTGTTCCTCAGGCTCGGCCTGACGGCCTTCGGGGGACCGGCCGCGCACATCGCCTTGATGAAGCAGGAGGTGGTGGACCGGCGTGGCTGGCTCACCCATGAGGAGTTCCTCGACCTGCTGGGAGCCACCAATCTCCTGCCCGGCCCGAACTCGACCGAGATGGCCATCCACATCGGCTGGCTCCGGTCCCGCTGGCCGGGACTGCTGGTGGCTGGGCTCTGCTTCATTCTGCCCGCTGCCCTGCTGGTGGCGCTGCTGGCTCAGCTTTATGTTTCGTTCGGCTCTTTGCCGCGCACTCAGGGGCTTGTCTATGCCGTCAAGCCCGTCCTGATTGTGGTGGTGGCCCAGGCCATCCTCAGCCTGGTTCGCCCGGCCCTCAAGACCCCGGCTCTGCATCTGCTGGGTGCGGTGGGCCTGATTCTGGCTTTCCTCGGGGTGGATGAGCTGGCTCTGCTCTTCGGTTGCGGCGCCCTGGCAGGGGGAATGCGCTTTCTGGCCAGGCCTCGCCCGGCGATCTCCTCACTGGTGCGCCTGCTGGCCGTGGCCCTGGCGCTGATCTTGCTTCCGACTGCTCTGACGCGCCTGCTGGTGGCGGGGGAGGGTACTCAGCCCTACAGCTCCTCCCTGCTCTTCGCCTACTTCTTGAAGGTTGGCTCGGTGCTCTATGGGAGCGGCTACGTGCTGCTCGCCTTCCTGCAGTCGACGCTGGTCGAGCGCTGGCACTGGCTCAGCGAGGCCCAATTGCTGGACGCGGTGGCCGTGGGGCAGGTCACTCCGGGGCCCGTGCTCACCACGGCCACCTTTGTGGGCTACCTCCTGGGCCGGGGAGAAGGAGCCGCTCTGGCCACCCTGGGAATCTTCCTGCCCTCGTTCCTGCTCGTTGCCCTCAGCGGGCCGCTGGTCCGGCGCGTGCGCCAGAGCGTTCTGGCCGGCGCCTTTCTCGACGGAGTGAACGTGGCCTCGCTGGCGCTGATGATCGCGGTGGCCGTGGAGCTAGCTCGAGCCGCAGTCGTGGATCCTCCCACCGTGGCCCTGGCTCTGGTAGGCGGGCTGTTGATCATTGGTCTTCGGGTCAACTCGGCCTGGGTGATCCTGGCGGCAGCCGGGCTGGGCTTTGCCGTGAGCTGACGCAGGTCCGATCCGTGGCTAATGTGCTCGCACTTTGGTCTGGCACATTAGCACAATCTAACGAACGCGCCGGAACTGCGTTCCTGCGCGTTGTAAAGTGCAAGACCAAAGGCCTTGCACTTTAGAAGTCCGGCCGCAAACCCCCATGTGGTGTCGGAGGGAACCTCCGCCACCACAAGATATTGTAGCCACCACAAGATATTGTAGGCGGCCGGACTTCTAGCACAATATGTTGGGCGTCGCGCAGCCGGAAAACTGTGTCAAGGGGGTTTCCGGCCGCGCTCCTGGGCAACAGCCGTGCCTGCGGGCTGCCTGGCGGGGTGAACCTTTCACCCCGCCCGTGCATCTGGAAGGTATGATGAAGAGAACCTCCCCCTGGCTGCTCGCAACCCTGGCTCTGGGAGCACTGACCTGGCTGGCCCTCTCCGAGCGAAAGCGCACTGAGCGCCGCAAGGTCGTTGTTGCCCTCGAGATGTACGCTGCCGATCACGGGCACTACCCGCGCTCGCTGGCGCTCCTTCTCCCGCGCTACCTGCAGGTGCTCCCCGATCGGGCCCACTACCAGGTGGCTCACCAGGGTGAAGACTATTACCTGGTCTGACCTCGTAAGGGCGCTGAGCAGGAGGCTCTCCGCCGGCTCTGCGAGCAAGGCAGACTTGCTCGCTTGCGATGGCCTCAGCCAGAGCTGGGCTGTAGCCATCCGTCAGCGAGACTTGCTGTCCTCGACCTTGCCGTAGAGGGACCGGTAATAGGGCTCGTCTTTCTTCAGCCCCGCCTCGCTGTGGTAGGTCCCCGCGCATCGCAGCGTAAAGACCGGCACACTGCCCTGTTTGAACTGATAACCGTGAGGCTGCTCGTAGGTCAACTTCCCCGAAGCAGGACAGACCGGGAGATTGGTGAGCGACGGCTTCTTGCCTTCGGTCAGGACGCTCAAACGGGGAGGGAGGCTCCCCTTGTTCTTGGCCTGGTAATCCTCCAGGGCCTTGCTGATCAGCACCAGGTTCTGGCGACACCCCTCCAGGTCGGAGACCAGCTTCTTGGAAGCACTGACGGCCGTCCAACCGGGCAAGATCACCGCCACCAGCACCCCGGCCAGAAAGAGCAACGAGCAAAGCTCCACGTAGTTCGTAGCGGCTGGACTCGTGCGCTCTCCACTCATTTCAGCGCCTTCACCTTCTCCTGGGCTCGCTCAATGTACCTGGCCATCTTCTGTCCGGGCGCCATCTCGCTCTGGGCCAGCTCCAGGAAGGCCTTGTAGCTCTCCACGGCCTTTTCTTTTTCGCCGGTCAATTCGTAGGCCTGGGCCAGGATAAATTGAGCCTCGCTGAAGTCCGGCTTGAGCTGGATGGTCCGGCGGAACTCGGAGATAGCCTCGAAGATCTTTTGCTCATTGAGATAGACCGTGCCCAGGGCGTAATGAGCCCGGAAGCTATCTTTCTTGATGTCCAGCGCTTCCACGAGAGCTCGGCGAGCCTTCTCATAGTCGCGTTCGAGACTGTAAAGCTCTCCTCGGGCGACTCGCGCCTCGAAGCAGCCATGGTCGAGCTTGAGGGCCTCGCTGAGCTTGTTGCCGGCGGCGTGCATCTGGCCTTTTTCCATCAACTCGCGAGCCTCGCCTACCAGCGACAGGGCGCCCTGCTTCTTTTGCACCTGAACGTCCCAAAGGTTGGCCACCAGCAGTCCCCAAGACACGAGTGCCGAGAGAAAGAACATTCCCGAGTCGATGGCCTTGTGGGCAAAGAGCCAGAAGAGCGGACCGGGCAGGAGCAGCAGCCCCAGCATCAGGAAAATCTTCTTGACGGTCAGCACCTTCATGGTTTCCGAGGATTTCGGACTTGTTTCATGGGTTCCCTGTAAATTCCAGCGACTGGACGCGGCGGATCGACTGGACGCGGCGGATCGGACGAAAAACCTGGGCGGCCGAGTTTGTAACAAGGTTGTTAACTTATGGACAGGAAGCCCGGTCCCGCACCCCCTCGGGTTGCACCCCAGGAAGGGCTTGACTATATTGGTAACTGACGACCCGTGCGCGCGAGCGCGGGCGCGAAAGGTGGAACAGATGGCGATCGGCAATGTGAATGTCCCTCCGGGTGGGTCCAATGCCCATGTGAATAACGCCACCCATACCGGGGCAGCCCAGCGACAGAGCGCGGCGGCCCGAGGGGATGTCACGGGGGCTCGCGAGCAAACAGCGCGCGAGCAACAGGTTGGCGATACATCGACGGTCACCTCGACTCCCGACCCGCAGGCTCAGGCTCAGCAGCAGCAGGCCCCGCCCGAGCAAGAAAGCGTCGAGTTCAAGTCGCTCGGGAAGCGGAACGGGGTCGAGCGCTTCGGAGTGGAAGGCGACCCGAACATCCAGCTTTACGTTTCCGACTCAGGAGTGCAGCTTCAACGGATGCCAGGCCAGATGATCGTGGGCATGCCCGATGGCAACATCCTGATGCGCGACATGAGCTCGGGCAAGGTCTCCGGGCACTCGGCCGATGGCAAGAAGCTCGAGGTGACCTCGGACGATGTCAACAAGACGCTCAGCTACGTGGATGCCGAGGGCAACCGCATCACGGTGAAGCCCGAGAACCTGACCGTGGTCGTGAACGACGAGGCTCGCATCCACCCGGACCGCTCGGTCGAGAACCTGAAGGGGCAGCAGTTCGTCCAGCAACCGGCTCCTCAGCCCAGCGGCATTTTGAACCCCGATCTGGGAATGGGCGCTGACCAGGTCAACCAGGGCGCCGGCGTCGGCAATGCCGGGGTCTACGGACCTCAGGGCGGCCTGCAGGGCGCCCGCCAGGAGCAAACCCCCTCGGGCTTGATGCGCACCATCACCCCGGATGGGATGATGGTCATCGGACTGCCCAATGGAGTGGCCATCAGCCACGGGCCAGCCGGGGCCATGGCCATGGACTCCCGCTCGCAACAGCCCATCCCGGTCGAGGTGGCCATGCACCGCCGACCCGATGGCGGCGAGGAATATCGCTATCAGTTCCGCGACGCCGGGGGAAATCTCTACACCCTGTTCTCTCAGAGCATGGACTTCACGGTGGAGTCGCCCGACCGACGCGTGGCCCAGATGGTCCTGCCTCAGGGCAACGTCATGACGGCCGTGCGCGGTGACAACGGGCAGTATTCCCACGAGGTCTTGCCGGACGGCAGCCAGATCAACCGGGGTGGGGCGCAGTTCGCAGGCGACCGGGTCATCATGCCTCAGGGCGAGTTCTCCCAGATGAGCTCCCTGCCGTTCCCCGTCTCCGGCTTCATGGCACCCGCCTTCCAGGAGCAGGCAGCCCGCCAGGCCCAGGCCCGGGCTACCGGCCAGGCTGGCCAGCAGGCAGCCCAGAACGCCAACGGCCAGGCCCAGACCCGGGGCGTCCCCGGCGGAGGGGTTGCTGCTGGAGGCGGCATTCCGGGTACCCCCGACAATCCGCTGGGCAACGTGGGGAACGTCGCGAACGGGGAGCTCTCGCCCCACCCCAGCATCCACCACCGCCCGAACTTCCCTCAGGCCGAGGTCCGCCCCAGCCTGTGGCAACGCTTCAAGAACTTTTTGTCGGGACGGCCCTCCAACTACGTTCCGCCGGATCAACACCAGCAGCAGTGGGGGCCTCAGGGTCCCCAACAGGCACAGGGCCCCTGGGGTCCGCCGCCTTACGGTCAGTACAATCCTGGCGGGGTGATGCCCAGCCCCTGGCCGGGCCAGCAGCTCCCGCCCCAACAGTCCAACAACTGGATCAACTGGGTGATGGGCGCCACCATGCTGACCAGCGTCATCTCCAGCGTATCGCTACTGGCCACGGTGGCGAGTGCGAGCCCCTGGAACATCGGGTTCTTTCCCCCGATGATGGGCTTCCCCTGATAAGTAGCCGCCTTGTCTGAGACCACGCTGTCGAGCTCGATCCACTTTGAGGGTCGCATCGTGCGCCTGGAGTTGCTCGAGGTGGAGCTGGCCGATGGCAGCCGCGCCCCTCGCGAGATCGTGCGCCACGATGATGCCGTCTGCGCCGCGGTTCTGACCCGCTCGGGCTCGGTGGTCTTCGTGCGCCAGTATCGCAAAGCCGTGGAACGGGCCCTGCTGGAGATACCTGCCGGGCTCATCAATCGCGAGGAAGCGCCCGATGACGCGGTGAGGCGTGAGCTGACCGAGGAGATCGGCATGCTCGAAGGGACCGTGGAGTATCAGCTGGCCTGCCTGGCCTCCCCTGGTTTTTGTGATGAGACCATGCACCTCTACCTGGTGACCGACGCCGTGTTGGGCCCCAATCAGCCCGACCCGGGGGAATTGCTCGAAGTGGTCGAGCTCGAGCCCGCTGAGGCGGTGCGTCGAGCCCTGTCTGGCGAGCTCGGAGACGCCAAGTCGGCCCTGGGCGTGCTGCTGCTGGCCCGCAAGATGGGATGGTAGTCGGTCTTTATCTGCACTTTGCCTACTGCCGCACCCGCTGCACTTACTGCGACTTCAACGCCTATAGCGAGCCCGATGCGGTCGACGAGCAGCGCGCCTACTTCGAGGCCTTGCTCGAGGATGTGCGCCGGACCGGAGCCGAGCGGGCCTACACGGTGCGCACGCTGTTCTGCGGTGGAGGCACTCCCAGCCTCATCCCCGCAACCTGGATGGGCGAGCTTCTGGAGGTCTGCCGAACCAGCTTCCAACTCGATCCTCAGGCCGAAATCACGCTGGAGGCCAACCCGGGCACGGTCGATCAGTCCTCTCTGGCCGCTCTGCGTCAGAGAGGCTTCAATCGTCTCTCCCTGGGCGTGCAAAGCTTCCAGGACGAGCTGCTCGAGCGGATCGGTCGTATCCACGATGCTCAGCAGGCTGGCCAGGCACTGGATGCGGCCCGAGCAGCCGGATTCGAGAACGTCAGCCTGGACCTGATCTACGGGTTGCCCGGCCAGAGCCTGGCCGACTTCCAGGCCGACCTGAAGCGGGTCGGCGAGCTGCGACCCGAGCACCTCTCGGCCTATGCCCTGACGGTCGAGCCGAACACCCGCCTGGAGGCCCAGATTCGCCTGGGAGAGATAGCCCCCCCCGACCCCGATCTGCAGGCCGACATGGCCGACCAGCTGGCCCCCTTCCTGCGACCGCTGGGCTATCGACGCTACGAGATCTCCAACTGGGCCCAAAGCGGGAGAGCCTGCCGGCACAACCTGATTTACTGGCGCAACCGCCCCTACCTGGGCCTGGGTTGCGGCGCCACCAGCTACACCGACGGCTGGCGCACCCGCCGCATCCTCCATCCCCGCTACTACGCGGCGGCCCTGGCCCAGGGACGCACTCCCGTCATCGAGCACGAGCGGCTCGGGCTGGAAGGCACGCTGAAGGACATCATCACCCTGGCGCTGCGCACCCGTCGCGGCCTCGACCTGGCCCGGTTGTATCGCCGCTATCCGGTCCTGCCGGACCGAGTGGAGGGCTTTCTAGATGGGCTTCCCAGGGGGTTGGTCCGCCGACAGGGCTCGCGCATCCGCCTGACGGGCCGGGGGCGCAACCTGGCCAACGTGGTCTTCGTCGAACTGCTCGACACGCTGCTGACGTCTGTGTGAAGGATGCAGGACCTGTCCTCCTTGTTCCGTATTCTTGGCCAACCGGTGGAACCGGAATCTTCGACCCGGGGGTGACCTGTGGCCCTGTCCCGACGCGAATTTCAGATCCTGCAAGAGCGAGTGGCCAAACTGGAGATGCAGGTGCGTGCCCTGGATAACCGGCTCAAAGCCAATGAGAGCCTGATGAAGCCTTCCAACCTGGCCCGCCGAGTGCGCGAGGGCGATGAGGATATCAAGCGTGCTGCCGAGCGGGGCGAGATGTTCGATGCCCTGAGGCCCGAGTCCGAGCCCTGAGCAGAGCCCCTACCGCTTCCAGAACTGCCAGGTGGGTCGCTCGGGTCCGGCTGGACCCGGCACGACCCGATTCAAGAACCACCACCAGTGGCTCGGAGGGGGAGAGTTGATGATCTGGTACTGCTTGAAGTTGGCGTGACCGATCTCAGCCACGATCTCGGACGCTCGAGCGCGAACGGCATTGTCCAGGGCCACGACCTCGACCCACACCTCGCGGGGGTCGACCCCCCGGATGCGGAGCTCGTCCAGGCTCTCCTGCACCTCGTCTCGGTAGTAGAGCAGGTTGGGGGCGGCCAGGCCCAGACGGCCGATGTCCTTGACGTAGCGGCGATAGTCCTCGAGAACCTCGAGCAGGTACTTGTATTCTTCGCGGGCCTCCTCGTCCAGCCCCTCGGGGACTTCCACCTCACACCCCGGCGATCTCGGTCAACAGCCTCTCGGCGACTGCCAGATCCTCGGGGGTGGTAACCTTGAGGTTGCGGTAATCGCCCTCCACCACCCCCACGCACCCGCCGCGCCACTCGATCAAAGAGCAGTCGTCGGTTCCCAGAAAACCGGCTCGCGCTGCGCTGCGGTGTGCCTCCAGGATGGTCTGGAAGGGGAACAGTTGGGGCGTCTGGGCGGCAAAAAGCTCTTGCCTTGGCAAGGTGCGCGCCACCCGGCCGGCCTGGACGATTTTGATCGTGTCCTTGACGGCCACCATGGGCAGCACGCCATCCAGGTCACCCAGTCCGTGCACAAGTCGATGCAGCATCTCGTGGCTGAGAAACGGTCGAGCAGCGTCGTGGATGGCCACCACGTCCTGCGGGCCGGCCCCGCGAGCGGCCAGGGCCTCCAGGGCACGGCCGATCGATTCCTGGCGCTCGGCGCCCCCCGTCACCACACAGGCGACCTTTGCCAGGCCCGCCTGAGCGAAAAGACCGCGGTATTCCTCCTCATCGCCTTCCGCGGCCGAAACCACCATGCGGGTCAGGAGGTCAAAACTGTGCAACGTTCGCATGCTATGCAGCAACAGGGGGATGCCCCCCAGAGAAATGAGCAACTTGTTCGTACCGCCCATTCGCCGGCTCTTGCCGGCTGCGGTCACCACTGCCAGAAGGGCCAAGTCAGGCGCTCCGCTTGGGGGTGCTCTCTTCGGCCAGAAGCTTGGTGATATCTCGCGAGGTGCTGCCGTTGGAGCCGTTGGGCTCGAAATCAACCAGACTCGCCGAGGGCTCCTCCACCGCTTCGGTGGAGGAGGCCATCGGGGGGCGGATCCCTCCGGTCAAACCTTTGAAGCGGCCGAAAATCATCTTGCCCGCGTTGTTCTGGACGATGGAGGTCACCTCCACGAAGACTCGCTCGCCCACATGGCGGCGGCCTTTCTCGACAACCACCATGGTGCCGTCCTCCAAGAACCCGACTCCCTGGCCAGCCTCCTTGCCATCGCGAATCAGCTTGACAGGGATCTCCTCGCCGGGAAGCACCACCGGCTTCATGGCGCTGGCCAGCTCATTGATGTTGAGCACCCGGATATTCTGCAAACTGGCGACCTTGTGCAAATTGTAGTCGGTGGTCAAGAGGGGAAGCTTGAGGTCTTGAGCCAGTCGGATCAACTTGGAATCGACGGCCGTCTCCTCGAAATCTTTCTTCTCGATGTGCAACCCGGGGTGCTGGCGCAACTTGTGAAGAATGTCCAGGCCCCGCCGGCCCCGATTGCGTTTCTGAGCATCTTCCGAGTCGGCCACCCTCTGCAATTCATTGAGCACGAACTGGGGCACCACCAGCGTGCCCTCCAGGAAGCCCGCCTCGCAGACGTCGCAGATACGACCGTCGATGATGACGCTGGTGTCCAAAATGAAATAGCTGCGGCCCCAGGGCGCGGCCGTACCGGTCTCGAGTAGATTGCGGAAACTGTGGATGAAGACCAGTCTGCTTCCGAAGAAGGCGCCAAGAAAGCTGAAGAAGACCGTCGTCAAAACAATCAAGAATGGTCCGAGATAGTCGCCGACAAAGGGGATTTTGGAGAAATTGATGGCCTGCAGGGCCAGATTGATGAAAAAGGCCACGATCAGACCGAAAAGAAGTCCCGCCGAGCCCATCAACACTTCTTGCAGGGACAGCTTCTGGAGACCGACGGCTACCGCGTCGACCGAGCGGACCATCAGATTGGCCAGCAGGGGAGCCAGGATGATGCCCACCAGAATGCCAAGGAGAATCAAAGCTGCGAAGTTGGTATAAAGCGGCACCCCGCTCAAAGCGGAATAGAACTTCTGACTCTGGAGGGCAACGTTATAGCCGCACAGTCCACCGAAGACTGCGAAGATGCAGTAGAACATACCCCGAATCAGTTTGGCCAATTGTCACCAACCTTCGCAAGGTTGCGATCTCGCAGCCCACACTGGCATCTGAGGGAGACACTGCGCCTGGTTCGATCTCTACAAAAGTTCAGTCTCCTGGCCGATTCTCCTGCCTCTCGGACAGGCCCAGGTCGAGCAAGGCCTGTTGCACACTGGGAAAGGCCAGCTCTTTCCAGGGGATCTCTCCGGGCGAGAACCAGCGAGCCTCCGAGCATTCCGGACCAGGGCTGGCCCGACCGGAGAGAATCTCCGCCTCATAGACGATGACCAACACGATGCTGGTCGGATAGCTGTAGACGCCCAGCAACCGCCGGCAAGAGACCACCAGTCCGGTCTCCTCAAAAACCTCGCGGGCGGCCGCTGAGGGAGCGGTTTCGCCGCGGTCCATGTAGCCCCCCGGGTAGGACCACAAACCCCGGGCAGGCTCGATATCACGCCGAACCAGCAAGATACCCTCGGGACCTTGCACAACCGCGCAACAGGCGACCTTGGGGTCGAGGAAGTGCACTCTGTCGCAAGCCTGGCAGTAGTGGCGGTCCTTGCCATCCACCAGGCGCAGGCTCAGCGCGGCGGCACACTCGCTGCAATATCTCAAGGGGTTGCCCCCGGCTTGCAGGACTCGTACAATACTTGCAGCCTCATGAAACATTATCGCTTTCAGATCGACCTTCGCGTCCTCAAGCGGGGTAGACCTGCCGGCCCTCCCCGAGAGCGGGTCGACATCTCGTCCGAGGAGGAGCCCGAGGAAGAAAGGCTCTACCCTCTCGAGGAAACCGGCGACCCTCAGGTGCGCGCTTATAATGCGAGCCTGAGCTGGGCTTGCAGCCAGTTGCCGGGCCGCTTCGTGACCGGGACCCTCGAATACAACGTTTTCAAAGGTCCCGAGCAGACCTTCCACGTCATCACGCGACCTCGCACCAGCAAGAGCGAGCGCGTCTCGGAGGTGGTGATTTTCCCGGATGGACATCTTCTGAGTCGGAGCCTGAGTCTGCAAGAGGGCGAGCCCCAGGATCTGGAGGAGCTTTTCAAGGAAGGGTTGGAATGGCTCGACCAGGACGATCGGGCTCTGGCCGACCTGCCCGGTTACGAGCTGCAGGCCACCTGGTATCAACGAGAGGGCAGCCACCTTGCGGGCGTGGAACGCTGGCAACGCTACTGGGACCAGGTCACGGACAGCCTGGTCCACCACCAGACCAGAAACAACCTCTGTGAGCCCGGTCGGGCCTGAAGTCAAGACCAGGGCCAGCCACGCAAGAGGGGCGCCTGGTCACTCGCCCGGTCCGTCGCTCCCGGGCGGCTCCCGGCGAACCTCAAGGCCCGCCCGATGCACCTCGCGCCCATCCACCTCGAAAGCCAGGGCATAAAGCCCGAATTGCGGAAAAACCACTTCCTCCAGGCCGATGATCAACCGCACGGTCGGCTCGCCGGCATAGTTGAGCTGGTTGAAGCTGAGCGAGCCCTGCATCTCATACTCGGCCTGCCCGTCGGCATTCATCATGCGCAGCTTGAAAGCTCGTTCTGGAGGGCTCCCCGGCCTGGCGCGCATCTGCAGCACATAGTACATACCGTCCAGGCTGCAGGGCACTCCGGGAACATTGAGTCGATCGAAGCCGATGCCGCGAGCATAGAGTTTGCCTGCGTCTTGCTGGGCAAAATGGCAAAGAAAGCCAAAATCCATCATGGGCATGACGGCGGCTTCGGTCACCCGGCGGGAATTCTCCTCCCGGGCCGGGGACCTGAGAGGGAGCGGGCCGCAGCCCCGTTACTGGTTTCCAGACCGGCCGACTGAAGGGCCTCCACCAGCCACGAGACGCCCACCAGCTGCAGGGGTCGATAATCCCCCGGCTCCAGGCCCTCCAGATTGCGAGCCGGCACCAGGCAGCGCTTGAAACCCATCTTGGCCAGCTCCTTGAGCCGGGTTTCGAGCTGGGTGACCGCCCGCACCTCTCCCCCAAGCCCGAGCTCGCCGGCTGCGGCAAGCTCCGAGTCGAGGCTTACGTTCTGCCGGCTGGAGACGACCGCCAGGGCCAGGGGCAGGTCCAGGGCGGGCTCGAGCAGACGCAGCCCGCCTGCCACGTTCACATAGACGTCCGAGCGGGCCAGGTTCAGGTTGCTGGCACGTTTGTTGACCACAGCCAGTAACAGGCTGACCCGATTCGGGTCGACACCGACCGACCGCCGCGCGGGCGGCACCCCATTCTCGCTGCCAGGATTGTTGCTCACCAGCGCTTGAATCTCCACCAGCAGCGGCCGGGTGCCCTCCAGGGAGGGGAACACGATCGAGCCCGGTCCCCCTCCGGCCCGCTGGGACAAGAAGAAGGCGGAAGCGTCGGGAATCGACTCGAGCCCCCTGGCCCCCATGCGAAACAGCCCGATCTCCTGGGTGCTTCCAAAGCGATTTTTGACCGAGCGCAGGGCGCGCACATTGTGCATTCCATCGCCCTCAAAGTAGAGCACGGTATCCACCAGGTGCTCGAGCACGCGCGGACCGGCCAGCTCCCCTCCTTTGGTCACATGACCCACCAGCAGGACCGGGATGTTCTCGGTCTTGGCCAGACGCATCAGACTGGCCGAGCATTCGCGCACCTGAGTGACGCTGCCGGGGGCGGGTGCGAGATCGGAGCGAAAGAGGGTCTGAATGCTGTCGATGAAGACCAGACCCGGTCGGGTCGCGCGAATGTGCCCTTCAATGGCTTCCAGCCGGGTCTCGGAAACCATGAAGATACCAGGAGCCAGGGCATCCAGCCGCTCAGCCCGCATGCGAATCTGGCGGGCCGACTCCTCTCCGCTCACGTACAAAATCGGAGACCTGGTCTGAGCCAGGCGGCGGGCGATCTGCAGCAAGAGCGTGGACTTTCCTATGCCGGGAGGCCCGCCGAGCAGCACCAGGGAGCCCGGCACCACTCCGCCCCCCAGGACCCGGTCGAGCTCCTCCACGCCGGTGTTGAAACGCGGCTCGTCATCCAGGGCGACCTGATCGAGAGCCACCGGGGCCTGACCCGGCTCGAGCGAGAGAGCAGCACCCAGAGAGACGCGCTGGACAGCCTCTTCGTGAAAGGTGTTCCACTGGCCACAGTCA
>QWHO01000198.1 GCA_021404945.1 bacterium CPR1 | reverse complement strand
GACGGTGATGGCCGAAGGCCCCGACCAGGCCATGAACCGGGCCCTGACCGATGTGGCCGCCGGAATCGCGCGCGGAGAATCGCTCTCCAAATCTCTCAGTCGTCATCCCGCACTGTTCTCATCCTTCTACGTACAGCTCATCCGCCTCGGGGAGGCGACCGGCTCGCTTGATCGGATTCTGGAGCAACTGGCCAGCTACCTGGAGTTGAATGTCCGCCAGAGGGAGCGATTGCAGACTGCGCTCTATTATCCGGCCATGCAACTGCTGGCCGCGGCCGTGGTCCTCGGACTGC
This sequence comes from bacterium CPR1, assembly GCA_021404945.1. GTDB lineage: Bacteria > Vulcanimicrobiota > Xenobia > Xenobiales > QWHO01 > QWHO01. The sequence goes on along the minus strand of QWHO01000198.1, from coordinate 10,824 downwards.
TGGTGACCTTTGTGGTGCCCCAATTGGAACCGCTACTGACTCACCTGGGAGTCCCGTTGCCCTGGCCCACCCGCTTACTGGTCGAGGCCACCCGCTTTCTCACCAGTCCCCTGACCTGGATCGTCCTGGCGATGTTTTATCCCAGCTGGCTGGTCATCAGTCGTGATGTCGAGCGCGTGGATACCCTGCGGCTCAGACGCGCTGAGCTGATTGACCGCTTGCCTGTGCTCGGCCGATTGCGACGCTTGCAAACCCAAGCTCGCACGCTGGACGCCCTGGGCCTGTTGCTGGAGTCTGGCCTGCCTTTCCCGGAAGCTCTGACGGTGCTCCAGGATGCCACTGATGACCCCCTGACCCGACAGCGCCTGCAGCAAGCCGGAACGGACCTGCACAGGGGCCGGGCCGAGACACTGACCGACCTGTTCGAGACCAACCAGGTCTTTCAGGGGGCCTCGGCGCAGATGTTGCGCTGCGCCGAGGAAACCGGGCAAATGGTAGGCATGCTGCGCAAGGCCTCTACACTGCTCGATCTAGAGGCAGGGCTCACGCTCGAGATGATCATGGCTTTGCTCGAGCCTCTGATCATGGCGTTCATCGGCCTGATGGTGGGGGCCATCGTCATCTCTGCCTATCTACCCCTGGTGCAGGTTCTCACCGGCCTTTGAGGCGGACCCAGGCCCGCAGGTCCTCTCTCATGGCCCGAGCCGAGGGATAGCGAGCGGACGGGTCGAGGGCCGAGGCCCGGTCAACGATGGCAGCCAGGTCTTCATCCACGCTCGGCTCAAGCTGACGCACCGGACGAAACTGAAGCGGAATCGGGCCGTGCCCGGATAAGAGCTGGGCCATCGTGACACCCAGCGAATAAAGGTCCGAGCGAACCTCGGCCCGACCTTGAATTTGCTCCAGAGAGGAGTATCCCAGGGTGCCCACCGCCGTCTGGGTCACTCCGGTCTGCTCCACGGGGCGCGCCAGACCAAAGTCCACCAGCATCACGCGGCCGCTCTTGAACTCGCGGATCAGGTTGGCAGGCTTGATGTCGCGGTGCACCACGGGAGGCTCGAGCTCATGCAAATGCACCAGGATATCGAGCACCTGGACCATATCCTTCGCCAGGACCTCAGAGACGAAGGGATGGCCAGTGAGAGCGATACAGTCGCGCAGCTCCTCATCCATATTGGCCCCGTGGATGTAATCCATCACGATGTAGCAAAGCCCGCCAATACGAAAAAAATCGCGCACCCGCGGAATGCCAGGGTGGTTGAGCCGCGCCAGCAGGGCTTTCTCTTCCTGGAATTTTCGTTGGATGAGCGCTTCGTCCCCGGTGCCGAGGTGTTGCTCCAGCATTTCCTTGATGGCGCAGGAAGCCCCATCGAGGTGGGCGTCCTCTGCCAGATAAACCGCGCCCATGCCGCCTTTGGTGAGAGCACGGACGATCCGATAGCGCTCTTGCAGCACCGTGCCCGGCTCGGGTCGAGCCCCGGAGGGCTGGGGAAGCTTCTGCTCGAGCCTGGTCAGGGCGGCCGCCCCCTGGGCCGAGACGATGGAGAGCAACTGGCGATCCATGTCGCTGAAAGGCTCGCGCGGCCGGCCCACGTACAAGACTCCCTGCTCGCCAAGGGGCAGAGCAACGGTCTGTTCCTCATCTGAGAACAGCCGAGGCCCCTGCGGCGAGCGGCCGACCGCCTCCTCCACGCGAGGGTCGCGCAGGCGGTTGGTGCTGGCTATCGACAACGTGTCGCGATACGGGCTGCGGAAGTTACGCGGACAGAGAAAACCATCTGACTCGCGCACGAACAGAGCCACGCTCTGGGCGCTGACGAGCCGATCCACCATGGCCAGCAGCACGTCCAGGCAGTCTTGCACACTGGTGGCCCGATGCAGCGAGGACGAGAGCTCCTCCAGGGTGAGATATTCATCCACCTTGCGCTGCAGACCCTGGCGGGTCTCGGCCAGCTCCTCCGAGAGACGATCCTGGGAGACCCGGCTGGTCACCAGCCGTCGGCTCAACTCGTTGTAGTCCGAAAGCTGAGCTCCGAAGCCCGCCTCACCCACAAGAAAGCGCAACCCGACCAGGACCGGGACCAGCCACAGCGCGGCCCATGGAGAGACCTGGAGCAACTGCCAGAGGAGCCCTCCTGAAAACGCCACCACCAGCAAGACCGGAGTCAGCCGGGCAGCCGCCCGCTCCCATCCGGTCGGGTCAGGCAGGGCCGGGCCCAGAGTTCGGCGCAGGAGGACGGCGAACACCATGTAGACCTGGCTGGACACCACGACCTGCCATACGAGTCCCGGGATGAGCGTCATCACAGCCAGAGCGGCCAGCACCGGAATCAGCTCGACCAGGCCCTCGCGCAAGCGCCAACCGGGCCGCGGGTCACCCCGCAAGAGAGTGCGCACCGTGAGGCAGGCGAGCGCCATCAGGGCCGCCCAGGCGGGGCTGCCCACCAGCCCGGCACCCAGGTAGACTGCGGATGATAGAGTAAAAAAGCCGATTCCTGGTAAACGCAGAGCAGTCGCTTCCAGGATCAGGGCCGCCACCAGCAAGGCCGGCTCCAGGGCCGTCAGGGGAGCCCGAGGCCGACTCAGGAGATAGGCGCTGAGTGCAAGAGCCACCGCCAACTGGGCCCCCATCGCCAGCTCAGAGGGGTCCCTGCGTAAGGCAGCTGTGACAAAGACGAACGAAGACCGATTGAGCCGCCAACCCGGAGAGCGTGCCAAGCGCCATCAAGCGAGGGCAAGTTGCGCGCAGGCCGGAATCGCGCAAGTGTTCGCGGATCTCCTGGTTCACACCCGCCTACTTGCCGATTCAGCGAGGTTCTCCTTCAAAGTGGTCCGGCAGTAGGAGTTGCAGGGTGGTGAGGGCGAACCTGGGAGGCCTGAATGCCACTATCGGATGGAAAGGGGACCCGTATGGGCCAGACCAGGACCAAGCCCAAGCTTCAGCAGAAGGCGACCACAACTGCAGCCACCAAGAAAAGCTCTTCGAAGGACAATGTCGCACTGCAGGTTCTCACCGATGCCGGGCGCAAGAAGCTCGACACCGATGCCGAGCTACTCGAGCGCGCTTTGGAAGAGGCTTTGCTCGCTGACGCCATCTATTCTGCCCGCCGAGCGCTCAACGAGCTGCGCAACGAGACCCGCAACGTGCCCCACGAGCGCCGAAGCGGCATGCGCCTGCGCGAAAAAGCCCTGCGGGTCGAGAACGCCTTCAACCGGTTGCGGGCATTGCGCCGGGGGGAGCTGCTTCCGCCCGCCATCCCAGAGGAGTAAGCCCCCACCGGGAGGAACTTAGCCTTCGGGATATCCAGCGAAATTCTGGGCAGTCGTGAACCGTCTGCCGAACAGGGCGAATGGCAAGATTTTTCATCAGATTGCTTCTCCTGGCCGGGGTTTGCCTTGGTGTGCTGTTCTATTGGAAAGCTCGGTCCGAGCAACAGCCGGTTCCTCGCCCTCTGACTCTGACCCCGCACACCGTGCGCGTGGCCGTGGAGGGTCGCCCCTCCGAGCTGCCTCTGTATGCCTTGCACGCGCTCTTGAGCAAGGCCGAGGGCGCTGGCCAGGTAACCCTCGAGATCGACCAGTTTCCGGAGCCGGGTGAGCGATGGCGCCAGTTGGCGGCGGGGGAGATCGACCTGGTGCTGGCCAGCCTGGACGAATTTGCCCTGGCTGTGCCTCGCTTCAATCCCGGCCAGGTTTTATTCGCCACCTCCCTATCCGTGGGATCTGACGCCGTGGTGGCCAGGGCCGATATGCCCGAGGCTCAAGTGCTCAGGGTCGCCTTCGTGAGCGGTTCTCCGGGCGAATATCTGACTGCGCGTCTGGTCGCTCAGGAAACCGATCGGGTCATCCTGCCCATCCCGGCACCAACCCTGGCTGTGGCCAGTGATTGGTATGAAAAGGGGGCCGTTCAGGCCCTGGCGGTCTGCCAGCCGGCCCTGAGCGTTTACCTGAAGCGAGGCGATCGGGTCCTGGTCCAGACCTCCAGCCAGGATTCGATCCCCCAGGTCTGGGTGGCTTCCCGGCAGGCTCTCCGCAACGAGCGGACCCCACGCGTCTCGAGGGGCGATCTGGAGGAAGTTGCCGGAGCCTGGTTCATCCTCATCTCCGAGTTGCGCCAGCAGCCGGGTCTTGCACTGGGAGCCATCGCCCGCGGCAACGATACCCAGGTGAGCGAGGTCGAGAAGGCTTTCGAGGGTCTGGAATTCTTGTCGCTGCAAGAATCGCAAGCGCTCAGTGCCCAGGTCCTGGTGCCTCAGCTCGACCTGCTGGCCAGCTTCTGGTCTTTGAGTGGAGCCCTCAATGCCCACAAGCCGGACAGTTTTGAAGCCGACTTCGAGCAGAGCATGCTGGGAACCATCAAAGCCCCCGCGGTCCCGGCTCCGGCTCCCGAACCCTCCGCCAGCCCTTCCCCGACCATCCTTCTCTCGCCCAGCGCCGGCCCACTCCCTTTGTCGGCGCCCTCCCCATCGCCTGAAGCCACCGACATTCCAGACCCCTTCTCGCCGGTGCCCAGACCGGCTCCCTCGCCGTGAGCTCGCTTCAGGCGCGTGTTTTCCAAACCGAGTTCCCGCGACCCCTGGGCTGCATGGAGCCTGACCCGGAGCTGATCGCCTGGCTACGCCCCGGCACCGATGCCCCACTGGTTTGCGGTGAAGGGATCCGGACCGCCATACGGGCTCTGCTGCGCGAGGGTGGCTTCAAACCCAGCGGCCGAAGCAAGCCCGCTTCAGAGTATCTATTGCGCGCCTGCGGGGAGGGTGTTCTTGGCTCCATCAACCTGGCGGTGGATGTGTGCAACGTGGTTTCGCTGCACAGCGGCCTCCCCATCAGCGTGGTGGATCTGGATCTTGCTCGCCCTCCCTTCCGGCTGGCGGTGGCCGAATCGAAAGCGAGCTACGTCTTTAATCCCTCCGGACAGGAGTTGGATCTGAGCGGGCTGCTCTGCCTGTTCGACGCGCAGGGTCCCTGCGGCAGTCCGGTCAAGGACTCTCAGCGCACCAAAACGAACCCGGATACCCGGCGCACTCTATCGGTGGTCTGGGGCAGCATCGAAACCGCCCGACAGAATGGACTGGCCACCAGCTGGTACCAAGAGCTGCTGTCCGTCCGCGGGGCAAAGATCACAGAGCACGCAGGGTAAGGCGTTTTTCAGACAGAAGTTCTCCCAAAGCTTGCCAGAGCAGGCCCAGGAGAACAGTGGAGCATTTCCAACCGCAAGAGCCCGAGACTCCTGCCCTGACCACCGCCCGCGACCTGGCGGAGGTACTGACTCCACCTCCCATCGACCGTGACGGCCTGGTCTTGCGAGATGAAGTCTGGGGCAGCGAAACCGAGGAGTTTCTGGATCGCCTGCTGGTAGGCCCCGGGCAACGAGTGCTGGCCCTCGGCTGCGGCCTGGGCTTCGACCTGCCGCGGCTATCCCGTCGCGTCGGTCCCCAGGGCGAGGTGTGCGCCCTCGAGCCCGATCCGCGCCTGGCGTTTGAGAGCCAGCTCCTGGTCGACTCCCTGCGCTTGCGTAATGTGAGGGTGCTGAGCGGCATGGTGATGGCCGCCCTTCCCCCGGGCCCGTTCGACGTGATCTTCAGCTCCTGGTTCCTGGCCCAGATCGACAACGTGCCTTGCTTCTTGCGCCAGTTGCGTCAACGGATCAGCGGGGCGGGCCGACTGGGCGTGCTCGACCTCTACCCCGGGGGGCTGCGCCTGTTCCCGGAGGCTCCCGCTCTGGAGAGGGTGCTGGTGGCAGCCTCTCAGGTCGGTCAGAACTTCTGGCTGATGGGCCAGTTGCCAGCCGCCCTGGTCTCCTCGGGGTTCTTGCTGGAAGGGGCGTGGCCGCGACAGAAGGCGGAGGTCCCCGGAACGCCCACTTATCGCTGGGTGGAGCGCTTCCTGTTGGATGTGGGCCCACGCCTGGTCTCCCAGGACTTGCTCGAGGAGATCGAATGGCAGACGCTGCTCGAGGAATGGTCCAACCGGAGGGTGGATCCATCCACGCTGCTCTTCTCGCCACAACTGGTAGGCATCATCGGGCGCGGGCTCTGAAAAATAAAAGAGCCCTCGATTTCGAGGGCTGGCAGGTTGGCTGGCTCAGGCCTGGCGAGTAAACTTCTCGCCGTGAACCGCGCCGGCCCAGGCCAGGCAGAAGACCAGGACGCCCATCACCACGACTTTGCCGACATTGAAGTGGATGAAGCTGACTGGCATCCACATGCCCACGCTGTGCACCAGGATCATCGCCAGCACCGCACCCACGGCTGGCTCCATGACGCGCACTTTGGGAGACACCACGCCCACAAGGAAACCACCCAGGTAATAGGTGATGATGTTGAACACCGCCTCGGCCAGGATGGAGCCGTGGATGGTCTTCATCCGCATGTACAGAAGAGAGAGCAGGCTCTGGGCCACCAGGAACGATCCCAGACTCATCCAGACCCAGGCCCAGGAGAACGCCTGGAACTTGTCGGTCCGCATCTTGATCCCCGTCACGGGGTCTTCTTGCGTGGTGATGACCTTTGATGTGTCCGTGGTCTGTGAGGTGGAGCGAGTACCGATCGCCAATGCGGCTCCCCCTTTTGTGCGCGGGGTGAACTTTGCTCCTCGCAAGCCGCGCCAAGAGTTAGTATACCAGGCTTGAAGGGCGTTCGCAAACAGGAATCGCTCGCCTCGGTCAGGCGCTCAATCCTCCAGCGTCGAGGTGTCCCCGATCGGCAGACCGAGCTCCTGGGCTTTGAGCAGCCTGCGCATGATCTTGCCGCTGCGCGTCTTGGGCAGACCGCTGACGAAGTCGATCTCATCTGGACGTGCAATCTTGCCTAGCTCCTTGCCTACGTGCTCTCGCAACTCCTCGGAAGTGTTGTCGTCCGGAGTGAAGCCGGCCACGAAAACCACAAAGGCCTTGATCGAATTGCCCTTGACCGGGTGCGGCTTGCCGATACAGGCCGCCTCGGCCACGGCCGGATGACTCACCAGCGCGCTCTCCACCTCAGCAGTACCCAGGCGGTAGCCGCTCACCTTGATGACATCGTCCACCCGGCCCACCACCCAGATGTAGCCATCCTTGTCCTTGCGCGCCGAGTCCCCGGCCGAATAGTAGCGACCCTCGAAGCGGCTCCAATAGACCTCTTTGTAAAGCTCGGGGTTTTTATAGAGCGTACGCAGCATGCCTGGCCAGGGCTTCTTGATGACCAGAAGCCCGTCCTGACCCGGCTCCACTGACTGGCCGCGATCATCCACCACGTCGACCTCGATACCGAACAGCGGCCGGGTGGCCGTGCCTGGCTTGAGGGGCACGCACGGCGTGGGAGAGATCATGAAGCCGCCCGTCTCGGTCTGCCACCAGGTATCCATGATCGGGCAGCGCTCCTTGCCGATGACTCGGTGATACCAGCGCCAGGCTTCCGGGTTAATGGGCTCGCCCACCGAGCCCAGCAGGCGCAGGCTGGAGAGGTCGTGCCGGTCGGGCCAGGCCTCGCCGAAGCGCATCAGTCCGCGGATAGCGGTAGGAGTCGAGTAGAGCACGGTGATGCCGTAGCGGGCCACCAGCCGCCACCAGCGATCGGGATAAGGAAAGGTGGGAGCGCCTTCGTACATGAACATCGTGGCCCCCATCAGCAAAGGACCATAGACGATATAGCTGTGACCCGTCACCCAGCCGGCGTCGGCGGTGCACCAGTAACGATCCTCGTCATCCAGGTCGAAAACGTTCTTCAGGGTGGTGTAGACCTGCACCATATAGCCTCCGTGCACGTGCACAATGCCTTTGGGGCGACCCGTGGTGCCAGAGGTGTAGAGGATGAACAGTGGATGCTCGGAGTCAAGCGACTCGGCGGGACACGGTCGCTGAGAGATGGGCAGCTCGGCCAGATCGTGATACCAGTAATCGCGGCCCGCCTCCATGGCCACCGGCTCGCCGGTGCGGCGCACCACCAGCACGCTCTCGAGACAGGGCGAGCGACCGGCCACCTGGTCGACCATCGACTTGAGAGGCACCATCTTCCCGTTCATGAACCCGCCGTCGGCGGTGATCAGCACCCGGCTCTCAGCATCCTGGATCCGGTCGAACAGGGCCTCCACCGAGAACCCTCCAAAAACCACGCTGTGGATGGCGCCGATGCGGGCGCAGGCCAGAATGGCGAAGACCTGCTCGGGGATGCGAGGCATGTAGATGGTCACCCGGTCGCCCTTATGCACGCCCAGGCTCTTAAGCACGTTGGCGAAGCGGCACACCTCACGGTGCATCGAGAAGTAGCTGTAAGTTCGGGTTTCGCCGCTCTCCGACTCCCAGATCAGTCCCAGCTTGTTCTTGCGCCAGGTCTTCACGTGTCGGTCCAGACAGTTGTGGGTGATATTGCACTCGGCCCCCACGAACCACCTGGCGAAAGGGGCCTGCCAGTCGAGCACCCGCTCCCAGGGCTTGAACCACTCTAACTCGCGGGCCTCGGCCTCCCAGTAGGCCTCGGGGTTCTCGATAGACTCTTTGTAGAGCTCTTCATAGCTCTTGACGCGCGCGCGCTCGAGAACATGGGCGGGAGGCGGGTAGAGAACTGCCTCCTCGCTGGGGAGGGTGGCCTTTTCGGCCTGCACGGTTTCGCTCATGCCGGGGTGTTCTCGACCAGCCTGATTCAGCCTTCCTGCAGAGGAGAAAAAGGACCTACCCTCCCAGCTGCTTCATGAAGAGCGTGCCCAGTCCGAGCAGCAAGACGAATCCCAACCAGTCGGTGATGGTGGTCAGCCAGACGGTGGAGGCAAGGGCCGGGTCCACCTTGAGGGCCTGCATCCCCAGAGGCAAGAGTGAGCCGGCCATGCCTGCCAGGATGATGTTTCCCATCATCGAGACGCCCACGATCACGGCCAGCCAGAAGTTCCCCTCCAGAATATAGGCCAGGATGCTGCTCAGAAGCCCTGCCACCAGCCCGTAAGAGACTCCGAAGGCCAGCTCTTTGCGCAAGATTCTAAAAAGGTCGCGGCGCTCGATCTCACCCACGGCGATGCCCCTGACGATGAGAGTGGTCGTCTGCGAGCCGGTGTTGCCCCCATGGCCGGCGATGATGGGCATGAAGGCCGCCAGCGCGGCCACACGGCTGATCGTTCCCTCAAAGGAGCTTACGATGAGAGCAGACAAGAAGCCGAAGGTCAGGTTGATCAAGAGCCAGGGCACCCGCCTGCGCAGCGAGACCAGCACCGGCGTGTAGGGGTTCTCGTCAACCGAGAGACCGGCCTGCAGGTAAATGTCCTCGGTGGCCTCCTCAACCTGCACGTCGAGTACGTCATCAGCCTCGAGCACGCCCACCAGGCGTCCCTCCTCGTCCACGACCGGCAGGGCCATCAAGTTATAATGGCGCAGTTTCTCGGCTGCCTTCTCCTGGTCGAGCTCGACCGGCACGCTGATGACGTCTCGGGCCATCAGATTCTCGAGGGGCGTGGAGGGAGCGGCGGTGATCAAGTGCCGCAACGAGAGCACGCCCTGCAGGCGGCGTTCGGTATCCACCACGTAGAGGTAGAAGGGGTGGCTCGCATCGGGACCCTCGCGGCGCAGAAAATCGATGGCCTCCTCGGCCGTCCAGGTGCGCTGCAGCAGGACCACGTCGGGCGACATCCAGCGCCCGGCGCTCTCCTCGGGCAGGTCGAGCAGCTCTTCCACTGTCTCGCGATCTTCCGGGGCGAGCAGGGCGAGCACCGAGGCCACCTGGTCGTCGGGCAGCTCGGCCACGATGTCGGCCGCCAGGTCTTCGTCGACGTGGAACAGGATCTGCGAGAGGCGTTCGGGCTCGAGACCGTCCACGAAGACCTGGCGCGGCTCCTCGTCAAGATACTCGAGGATGGATGCCGTCCGCTCGTCGGACATGGCCAGCAAGATAGCCTCGCGATCCTCGGCGTCGAGATCCTCGATGAGATGGGCCTGATCGGCCGGATGCATGGACTCGAGCCGGGCCAGCGCCTCGGACGGCTGGTTGTAATTCAGCAGCCGATGCAGCTCGTCGAGCAGATCATCGCGCTGAGCGTCAGTAAGCTCCAGGGGCACAGAAGGCTACTTGTAGACGGGTATCAGGTCGAGCGTGCCAACACCGATCACCTTGACGTAGAAGGGCTTCTTGTCGGGCAGTCCGCGCAGGAGCTGTCCGGGCGAGGGACGATCATCGTAAAAAAGGCCAACCATGCCGCTGCAAGCCGGGCTGACGTGGATGATGACCCGCTTGATGTCAGGGCCGATAGCCTCCACCTTCAGAGCCTGCAAACTGCGACCTCTGGCAGGCGTGAAAGTGGATACCTTGCCGCTGATGTCGCCCTCTGCTCGCAGCCGCTGGCCCGGAACCTCCTCCGAGCCAGCCCGGCCTCCGACCAGCAGCGCCACCAGGAGAACCATCAGAACTCTCGCCATCCAGGTCCTATTAGCCCGCCCCGGTCCAAAACCTGCAGGAGAGGTCCGCCCTCCTGAGAAAGGCCCGCCCCCCATGGGAAAGACGCGCCCCAAGCCCGGCACGGCCAGCCTAAAGCCCGTGCCCACCAGCGGCCAGGGATCGCTCTGGGCCCATTACGGCTTCGAGACTGGCCCCAGTGGGCTCAGACGGCGCCGGCTGCTGGTCTACCTTCCGCCCGGCTATCGCGAGACCCGCCGCTATCCGGTGCTGTATCTGCTCGATGGCCAGAACGTCTTCGATCTGGATACCGCTCGTGGCGGGGGCTGGCGCATCAACCTGGCCATGGATGAGCTTCTGGCCCAGAAGGCCGTCCGGCCGGCCATTCTGGTGGCCGTTTGCCACTCCGATCAGCGTCTGCGCGAGTACTGCGGCTGGAGCGAGGATGCCGACTACGAGCACCGCCTGGGCG
>QWHO01000197.1 GCA_021404945.1 bacterium CPR1 | reverse complement strand
GGTTGGCCCAGGCTGCCTCGGCCGCAGCCCTTCGCTCGCGCCGCCGGTCCAGGCGCCGCTCCAGGCCAGGGTCGAGCTGGCCGCCAAACAGACCGCAAAGCTCCTCAGCTCGCAGCAAACGAATGTCCTCGGGCTGCCTCAGGATGCCCCGCTCTGTCAGTCGGCGAGCGGCTAAGTCCGCAGCGCGTCGAGCCTGCACGAAGGCTTCCTCCACGGCATAAAGGGTTTCTTCCCGAGCCACGTGCCCCGCTCGGTAGCCCTGCAGCGTCCTCTCAAACCAGCCTCGGAGCGGGGGCGCAAGCCGCCGGGCCACCTGGCTTCGCAATCGCTCGAAGGCTTCGAGAGCGCCCCGGAAGCGTCGCTCCGCAGCCCCGGGAGTGCCTGCCCGCACCACCGCGGCCAGAGTGGCCAGGAAGGCGGCCGGCGATTCTCGCCAGGAACGGTGGGCAAAAGGCAGGTAGGCCTGCATGGCGCGCGCTCCGTGATCGCGCAAGAAGGCTTCCAGGCTGCCCAGGAAGGCCTGGCCCGCGGGCAGGCCGGCCAGGGCCGAGCGCAGGCCTTCCAGGTCATGGCTGTCCAGGGCGGCGCGGGCTCGCCCGTCATCCGGGAGCGTGTCGGCCAGGGCCTGAAGGGCGTACTCGATCTGGATGGTTCGAGTCGAGAGGCCACCCAGCCACTGGAACGGATCGGCGCGCTGGCCGGCCAGCCTGGCCAGGACAGCCAGCCACGCCCCCCGCAGCATCATGGGCGCGATGACATCGCAAAAGCGGGTGTGCGCAGTCCGGGCGGCCAGGTCCAGGGCAGCCCGGAGGTGGGCGGCCAGGGCCGGGTCCTCTGCCTGCTCGAGGGGGAAGGCCTGCAGCCTGGACAGGTCCGGACGCCGCCACTGTCCAGGATCCAGGCGCAGCAGGCTGACGACCCGCCAGGGAAGAGCCAGCAGGGCCTTGGTGGGCACAGGGGTGGCAGGATCGACCTGGCACACCCCCTCCTCGTCCATGCGGATGATGCTCTCGGCCGGTGGCAACCTGACCCCGAGCATGCGCACCATGTGCTGCAACTGCTCATAGCCTTCGGTCACGGCCAGGCACTCGAGCGGAAAGGGAGCATCGGGGTAATGCTCCAGGATGTCGTCCTGGATGGCCCGACGCAGACCAGAAAGCGGGCGAGGGCGGGCGCAGACGGCCGTGATCGGACGAGTCTGCAGCAGGTAGAGCCGGGGCCCGACCATGGCCCACTCGATGTCTTGCGGTGAGCCATAGTGGCTCTCCACTCGCTCTCCCAGGTCGCGCAGCCCCAGGAGCGCCCTTTTCTCCAGGCAGGGCTTGATCTGATCGGCGGGGGGAACCGGCTCGGTGCGCGTTCCTCCTTCGGCTCGGGGTACGATCTTGTGCTCTTTCGAGCCCAGCGTGGCCTGGCGGATGGGGCGCAGCCCGCGACGGGCGAGACGGAAGCTGTCCGGCGTCACCCGGCCCGAGACGATGGCCTCCCCCAGCCCCCAGGATGCGTTGACCAGCATCTCGTCCGTGCGGCCGCTGAGAGGATTCACGGTGAAGAGGACGCCGGCGACCTCGGGGACGACCATGGCCTGGAGCACGACGGCCAGAGCCACCGAGGCGTGGCCAAAGCCCTGTCTGGCCCGATAGGCGATGGCGCGGGCGGTCCAAAGAGAAGACCAGCAAAGTAAGACGTGCCGGGCCACGGACTCTTCTCCGCGCACATTGAGGAAAGACTCTTGCTGGCCGGCAAAGGAGGCCTCGGCCAGGTCCTCGGCCGTAGCCGAGGAGCGCACGGCCAGGGGAGTGTCGGGCCCGAGCTCGCGCATGACCTGGCCCAGGCAGGCGGCCACCTGGTCGGGCAGGGGCGAGGCCTCGAAGCGCTCTCGAATGTGGCTGGAGGCGGCCTGACAGGCAGTCGGGCTGAGGTCGGCGCGGGCAACTTCCCGGAGCGCTGCTTCCACTCCGGGCCACAGACCCGAGCGATCCACGAAACAGCGATAGGCCTCGGCCGTCAGGCAGTAGCCCGGCGGCAGCGCGATCCCGGCCCGCAGCATCTCCCCGAGATTGGCCGCTTTGCCGCCCACCGTGGGGACGTCGTTCTTGCCCACCTGGTCCAGTCTCACCAGCATGACGGCCTCCGCATTTGACAGACTCTCTGTATTCTTGTATCATTTTGTGACATGAAAAGCAAGGCTCTGCCATCAAAAAATCGGTCCTACCACAGCCCCCTGCGCGAGCGCCAGGCTCTCGAGACCCGCGAGCTGATCCTCCGGGCCCTGGGGGAGCAGATGGTGGCCAGCGGTCCGGGCGACTTCTCGCTGCAGGAGATCGCCCGGCGGGCCGGGGTGGCCCCACGCACCATCTACCGGCATTTTGGCTCTCGGGGGGCACTCTTGGAGGCTTTGCACGCCTGGGTCGCCACCCGGGCCTTCCCGGAGCCGCCGACCACGCTGCAGCAGCTCTGGGACTATCCCGAGAAGCTCTTCCAGGCCTTCGATCGGCACGCACCGTGGATCGAGGCCTCGCTTCAGGCCGGTCCCAGCGCCGAGCTGAGAGCCGCCAGCCGCCCCCAGCGGGTGGCTCTGGTCAGGCAGTTGCTCGGCGATCTGACCGCCGGCCTCAAGGCCGAGGAGGTGAGCATGGTTTGCGGGCTGATCAAGCACCTGCTGAGCGCCGAAGCCTGGCGATGCCTGCGCGACGATTTTGGCCTGGATGGACGACAGGCCGGCCTGGCCGTGGGCTGGGCCATGAAAACGCTGGCCGCTGACCTGCAGGGCCGGGGAGGGCCCTGTGGTGACCGGCCGGGAGCGCCTGAGGAGGATGAAGATGCAATGTGAGACGATGGACCTGCTGGGATTGTCTTTCTCTGCCTGCGCCGCTGCCCGCAGCGGCTTGCTGGGCTGTCTGGCCGACCAGAAGCCTCATCGGCCCGAGGAGCTGGCCGGCTTGCTCGAGCTTGACCCCCGGGCCACCACCCGCGTGCTGGACGTGCTGGTGGCGCTGGGGCTGGCCTGGCGCCAGGACGAGGCCTACGGGGGCACCCGCGAGCTGGCCGAGCTGATCCGGCTGCTGCCAGCCGGGCTGGAGGCAAACCTGGCCCTGTGGGGACACACCGAGAGCTACCTGCGCTCGGGCGAGCCGCTGGTCGCCATGGACAGCAGTCTCGAGACGCAAGCGGCGGCCTATCGCTCAGCCGTGGGCGACCTGGGCAGGCTGTTTGGCTCGGCGGCCCGGATACTGGCCCGGAGCCTGCCTGTCGCCCCGACCCGCATCCTGGACGTGGGCTGCGGCTCGGGGATCTGGAGCCTGACCGTGGCCGAGCGCTTCCCGCAGGCCCGAGTGGTGGGCAACGACCTGCCCAGCGTGCTGGACGTGTTTGAGGCGCAGGCGGCCGCCATGGGAATGCGGGAGAGGTGCGAGCGCCTGGAGCAGGACATGCACCAGGCCAGGTTCGAGGACTCGTCGTTTGACCTGGCCATCATCGCCAACGTGCTGCGCCTGGAGCCGGCCGACCGGGCCGCCCGGCTGCTGCAACGGGTGGCTGCCAGCTTGAGACCCGGCGGGGCCCTGTTGGTGGTGGACGCGCTGGCCGAAGGCAGCCCGAAGGCCGAGCTGGCTCGCTCGCTCTATACGCTGCACCTGGCCCTGCGAACCAGAAACGGGGTCGTGCACCCGAGCGAGCAGGTCAGGGCCTGGATGCAGTCGGCCGGGCTGGGACAGGTGAGCAGGCTCGACTTTGGCAACCACCCGGGTGCGCTGGGGGCGCTTCTGGGCGTGCGCGGACAGCCGGCTTTGCCGGGACCGCCGGAGGTTCTCGGAGCGCGACCGGGAATGGGCTGAAGGCCAATGAGCGGGAATGTGCCAGTCCCCAGCAAGCTGTTGCAGGAAGCCTACCGGCCGGAGGGCTTTCAAGCCCAGGGCCAGATTGTGCTCGAGCGCCTGACGAGGTATCTCAGCGAGGCCGCGCGCGGGTCGATACCGGTGTTGAGCAGTTTCGACCCCCAACTGCTCAGGGACGCTTTCCAGTCCAGCCTCCAGCCGGGCAGCGGCTCGCTGGCCGACCAGCTCGAGGCGGTGTTGGCGGCGGCCCATCACCTGCACCATCCAGGCTTTTATTGTGCCCAGGTGGTGCCGGTCTTGCCCCTTTGCGCCTGGTGCGAGGCAGTGGTGGCGCTGCTCAACAACAGCTCGGCGGTCTTTGAGATGGGGCCGGTCAGCGCGGCTCTGGAGAGCCTGCTGGTCGACTGGCTGGCCGAGCGAATCGGTTACCCGCCTGGGAGCGCGGGGGGCGCTCTGACCAACGGAGGGTCGCTGGGCAACCTGACGGGACTGCTGGCGGCGCGCCAGGCAATGGCCGGCTACGACTGCTGGGAAGAGGGGATGCGTGAGAATCTGCGCCCCACCGTCCTGGTCTCTGAGCAGGCCCATTACTGCGTGCGGCGAGCGGCCCAGGTGATGGGCTGGGGCAGCCGCGGAGCCACCAGCGTGGCGGTGGATGAGCACTTTCGCATGTCGCGGCAGTCGCTGGAGGTGGCCTACCGCCAGGCTCTGGATCAGGGCCTGACGCCGCTGGCGGTCTCGGCCAGCGCCTGTACCACCAGCACCGGAGCCTACGACCCGCTGGAGGTGGCGGCCGACTTCTGCCACAGGTACGGGCTGTGGCTGCACGTGGATGGGGCCCACGGTGCCTCGGTGCTGCTGAGCCAGCGCTATCGAGATCGGGTGAGGGGTATCGAGCGGGCTGACTCGGTGGCCTGGGATCTGCACAAAACGATGGCGATGCCCCTGACCACCACGGCCATCCTCTTCCGCCGCAAGGACGACTGCTATCGAACCTTCAAGCAGAAAGCTGATTACCTCTTCGGAGAGGGAGACGAAGAGCCATGGTATCAGGGGGCGCTGCGCACCCTGGAGTGCAGCAAGCGGAACATGGGGCTTTCGGCCTGGATGGCACTGCAGCTTTATGGGGAGGAATTCTTCCGCGACTATATCGATTTCACTCACGACCTGGCCGGGGCCTTCGCAACCAGGGTGAGAGCCTGCCACGACTTCGAGTTGCTGGTGGAGCCCCAGAGCAATATCGTTTGCTTTCGCTATCTGCCCCCGGGACATGGAGGGGATCTCGACGCCCTGCAGCAGCGCCTGCGAGGCCTGGTCAACCGCTCCGGCGAGGCCTCGATCGGCACCGCACGACTGAACGGACAGCTCTACCTTCGAGCGGTATTCATGAGCCCGCTGACCGGCATCGAGCAGGCCGAGCGTCTGCTGAGCCTGATTCGCGAGCTGGCCTGCCCCTGACAAGTATTTTTTGAGGGCGGGCGGGTAAGCTTCAGCCATGCGACTGAACCCTGCTCATCCCGTGACCTGCGCCAGCCTCACAGCGGCCGTGCGCCGACTGACCGGGGACGAAGAGCTTGATTCGGCCCACGAAGCGGTCGAGTCTGCCCGCGCCGAGCTGGAGGAATATCGGCGCAGCCACAGCCTGGAGGTGCTGGCCCAGAAAGCATATGCCAGGAGACTGTCGGAGCACGGCCTCTTCATCCTGTGCGGACTTCCAATCGCCTCCATGACTTTGTTCCCCGGGCTTCTCCCGGCTGAGCTGGCCCTGGTCGCGGCCCTGGGAGGGATGATTGGCGGACCGGCGCTGGGCTTCTACCTGATGGCCAGAGCAGCCCGCAGGGAGGCGGCCGAGCAACACGCTCAAGCACTCCCCGGCCTGATTCCCAGGCAGCAGCGCGTCGAGGAGCAGCAGGCCCGCTATGAAAACCTTCTCAATAGGCCCGACCGGGGCCGGACCGGCATCAAGCAAGACGAGCACAGGGTTATCATCAAGGGAGTTCCGCTGGCTCGACGCAAGGTGGATGGCTGAGACTCCCGCTCTTTGAGGGCCGGCCGCGACGATCGCAACCAGGCGCCCGGCCCGCTGTGGGACGACATCCGACAGGACCGAGGTGGACAACCCGGGCGACCCGCAGGACAGGAGGATGCCGCCTGGCCTGAAGGAAGACAAATGAGCTCCAGGCGCCTGGACGTGTTTGGAGCGATCTCAAGCAAGAGGTGCGCTTATGGATACCAGGATGAGCATCGATATCGGCATCGAGCCGGGCAAGCGAGAAGCGATCGCCGGGGGATTGTCGCGGGTCCTCGCAGATACTTACACGCTTTACCTCAAGACCCAGAATTACCACTGGAATGTCACCGGCCCGATGTTCCAGACCCTGCACGTCATGTTCGAGACCCAGTATGACGATCTCGCCCTGGCGGTCGACCTGATCGCCGAGCGCATTCGAGCGCTTGGCTGCGTGGCCCCCGGCACTTTCAAGCTGTTCAGTCAGCTCTCGGCAATCAAAGAGGAAGACTCGGTTCCCAGAGCTCAGGAGATGATCAGGCTGCTGGTCGAGGGGAACGAGACGGTCGCCAGGACGGCTCGCGAGGTCTTCAAGATCGCCGAGTCAGCCAGCGACCAGCCGACCTGCGATCTGCTCACGCAGCGCTTGCAGGTGCACGAGAAGACGGCCTGGATGCTGCGCAGCCTGCTCGAGTCGTAAGGGCGCCTCCAGGCCTGCCAGGACAGGAATGTCAGCGAGGTGCCGGAATGAGCTCGAATGCGCCGCCTCTTCTGTTTCCTGGTGATCACCTTGCTCTTTTATGGCTGCTCTGAGAGCACGCCCGCGAACGGAACGCTGCCGGCTCCTCCCCCGGCCCGGACGGCCGAGATCAGCGGGCGGCTGGTTCGCTCGAGCAGCGGGCTGATCTCGGTGGTGGAAGGGGCGGTGAGCGAGGGCTCCACGGTGGTCTCGGGTGTGCGGGTGACCCTGCTCGGCTCGGGCCAGAGCGTGGCGGTCGGACCCGATGGGCAGTTCCTCCTGAAGGCGGCTCCGGGACGACACTTCCTGCGAGTGGACCCGCCGGGAGCGCTGGTGGAGGTGCCGGCCTTCTCGCCCGAGGCAGGGCCGCCGGTGCGCCTCAGTCTGTTCCCCGACCAGGTGTCGCTTCGAGACGAGGACACGCTGACCATGCGGGCGGTGGGGGTGGACACTCTGGGTCGCTTCACGCCGGTGGATCCGGCCGCGCTGACCTGGGAGGTGGAGGCGGACGACACCCCCCGGCCCACGCCGGATACCTCGGCCTTCAGCGAGCTCGCCGATCAGCAGCGGGTGCTGCGCAACGCTACGGTGGGAAGCGAGCCGGCCGGGAGCTATCGCATCCGCGTGAGCGGGCTGGGGCTTTCCAGCCAGGCGAAGATGCACCAGGCCAATCAGGGGGTGAGCGGCTCGCTCCAGGGCAGGGTGCTCGACGGTCTGACCCCGGTGGCCAACGTGCAGGTCTCGGTGCCGGGCGCAAACCTGTTCGTGACCACGGACGCCGAGGGCAGGTATCACTTCAAGTCTCTGCCACCGCTGGTCAGCCAGGTCATCGTCTATGACGCCTCCCAGATCCGGGCCACCGGGGTGGCTCCCATCCAGTCGCTGCTGCGCACCGACCTGGATCTTCCCGTGCTGGCCAGCGTCTACACGCAAGGGCTGACCCTGAATGTGCCCGACGCTGCCGGTCTGGCCACGGTGCCCTTCAGCGACGAGCTGCTGGTGTGCGCCCGGACGGCCATCGCGCGGTTCTCCCCGCAGGGCCAGTCGCTGGGCAATCTGAGCACCGCCGCTTTCAGCGATGTGCGGGTGGCCGGCAGCGATTTCGCGGGGACGATCATGGCTGCCGACGGTGGCAGCACCCAGGTGCGGGTGGTCGGCTCCAAACCGCAAACGCTGAACGGCCCGGAGAATCCCGGCGGCGTCGCGGCCGATGCCGGGGGCAGCTTCTACGTGAGCGACCTGGCCGAGAACTCGATCCAGGCATTCAACTTCAATAAGGCCAGGGGCGCCTACGAGGCAGGAAAAAAGTTTGGCAACCAGATCCTGAGCGACCCGGCCGGGCTGGCCATCAGCCGGGCCGGGCAGATCTACGTGGCCGACCAGGGAGCCAATAAGATCGAAGTGCTCTCGTTGGACGGGAGCTCGCTGCGCCACTTTGCCGTGAGTGCTCCCCGGGCGGTGGCCCTGGACCGGGCCGGCAACCTGTACGTGCTGACCGCCACCCGGGTCTTGCGCTACGACGCGCGCGGCAGCCTGCTGGGCTCGTTCGGCACCTTCACCAACCCGCTGGGTATTGCGGTCGGGCTGGACGGGGCCGTCTGGGTCTCGGAGAATGGCCAGGTGCTGCAATTCGTGCCCAACCTGCCGCCGGTGCTCGCTCCCGCTCCGCTGCCGGTCCCAAAGGGCACTTCGCTCCTGAGCGACGACGACTTTGCCCACTTCGAGACCAGAGTGCAGGCGCTGATGCAGCGCTTTGAGATTCCCGGAGGCTCGTTCTCGCTCTCACGGGGGGGGCGGCTGTTGATCCACCGCGGTTATGGCTACGGGACCTACAACGACAGCCAGCAAATCCCGGTGCAGCCGGACAACCTGTTCCGACTGGCCAGCTGCTCCAAGTCGTTTGCGGCCGTGACGCTGCTCATCCAGCTGCAGGCAGGCATGGTCGAGCAAGACGACCTGCCTTTCTCCCCTCTGGGAGTGCTGGCCTCGTTCGTTCAGAGCCCGGTGGACAACCAGGTGACCGGTATCAGCGTGCAAGAGCTGCTGCAGATGTCGGCCGGGCTGGATACGGTCACGGGGCTCTACGCGCCTCAGGCGCTCACCCTGGGGAACCCGCCCCCGGCTTCGGCGGCGGTGATCCTGACCTTTATCCTGAACAGCTTCCAGCTGGGGGCCACGCCGGGGAAGACCTATGTCTACTCCGACGTTGCCTACCTGGCCATCGGGCGACTGGTGGAAGCGGTGGAGGGGAGCGGCGAGAGCTACGGGGACATCTTGCGCAAAGGGTTGCTGCTGCCGATCGGGGCGGGCCGGGTGCGGGTGAGCGATACCCGGCCGGACGGGGCCGCCCCCGGGGAGGTCAGCTACTACCCCAGCTCGGGCGACGTGGGGGGCCAGAGCGTGTTCACCGACACGGCCGACATCGTCTCGGCCACCTACGGGGGGGTCTGGGACGGGCGAGCGCACGACTCGTGCGGGGGGTTGATCGCCTCCACCGCCGACATGGTGCGATTGCTCAACAGCGTGGGGCCCGACGGGCCGTCCGGGTTCGTCCGCCCTCTGACGCAAGAGACGGTGAAAATGATGGTCTCGCGCCCGCCTTTCAACCAGGGAAGCGGGGGCTACTTCGGGATGGGCTTCAACGTGGACGCTCAGGGCACGAAGATCCTGAACATCTCCAAGGACGGAGCGCTGCCGGGGACGATGTCGTTCATGCGCTACTACCCGGAGCCACAGCTGGCCTGGGCCATCGTGCTCAACTCCGAGCCCGGTCCGGGAACACAGGTCAGCGACTACGCCATCGGACAGTTCATCGACGCGGTGGAGGCCCTGATCCAGGCAGAGAACGCCAGAGGGGGATGGCCCGAGAGCGGGGACCTGTTCCCGACGGCCGAGTAAGCGCTCGCGCTGACCCGCGCCGGCGGCCGGCCCGACTTCGGACTGCCACGTCGTCGCGGCGAAGCAGAGCTCGATGCTTGTTGACCGCGGGAAGCCGTGAAGCCGACTCGCTGGCATCTGGAGTTGGCGCCCAGCCATGCTGTGAAGCGGGCAGGAAGTGGTGCCTCCGGCACGCTGAAGGACTTTGCCCGCGAGCTGGAGGCCTGTCCGACCCGCCAAGCCGCCGCAAGCCTCCTGGCCGATTACGACTCCCTGGTTCCCGCGGTAGATGCGATGGTGGAGACCTTTCAAAGCGTGCTGGAGCGTTTGGATCAGGCGACCCGCATTCTCTGCCTGCGGTGCCAGCACCACAACCCCCCGCTGAGTCGGTCGTGCGAAAACTGCCACGCGCAGCTTCCCAGGATGGACGGGTTCGTATCCCAGTCAAGCTTCGCGGTGCTCGAGGGAGGCGCCGAGATGCCGATCACGGAGGAGCTGCACGAGCTGTTCACGGCGGTGAACCAGGTCGTCGAGCAGAAGATCGACTTCGAGGAGTTTCTGGTCGTCGTCGAGGCGATGAAACAATTCGTGAATGACCAGGAGCAGCAGGTCCGCGCACGGGCCCAGAAGGAGCTGGACCGCCGCAGGAAATGCCGAGTCAGCGACGCTCCGGAGAACGAGGTGCTGAGTTTCCTCGAGCATGGCCTGGATGTCATCACTCAAGGCTTCGACATGATCTGGACGGGCCTGGAGCTCATTCGGCCGATTCGTCCGGCGGCAAGGAACGAAATCTGTCCAACCACGGGGCGGTCGACTTCGGCCCCGTGTGGAGCCCGCGCTAACCCCGGCACGCAGTCTTGAAACGGGAGTTGGCCCGAATGCGCGGTTTGCTGCTGGACCTCTGGCTCACGGCCGACTTATTCCCTGCCGTTCCCGAACGCGCAAAACCGTAGTACATTCTCCAGCAGTGAGGTTCGTGCGAGGTGCGTCGCTGGTGGAGGCGGTGTTGGCCCTGGCTTTGCTGGGCCTGACGATCGCGTTGGGGCTCCTGCAGCTCCACGGTGCCCCGTCACGAGCCTCGGTACGCGGAGCAGCCGAGGTGGTTGCCGAGGAGTTCCGCTACGCTCGAAGTCGGGCCGTGGCACACGGGACTCCGGTGGCCCTGGTGTTGCCGGGGGGCAGCCCTGTGACCCGGGCCGTGTACCACCTGGAGGGTTTCGAGCGGCCCCGGGTCGTGCGGGTAAAGCGGCTGGAGGCGGACTTTCCCTCGAGCTGGCTGTTCTCGGGAACCTGGCCTCTGGCGAAGGGCAGCAGCGGGGGGGGAGGCCCGTTGTCCAATCGGGGTGGGTTCTCTCTGGCCTCCTGGGGCCTCTCCTCCTCCGAGCGGGCCTACGTGTTCCTGCCCTCCGGGGTAGTGGTGTCGGACCAGCCCGCGTTCGACGGGGCATTCCACATTCTCGTGTGCGACGGGCTCAGAGTCTCCAACGAGGTAGAGGGGCGATCGTTCCGCCTGGAGGCGACGTCCACGGCGGCCACGGTCCGAGTGACCTTCGCGGGGGATGTGTCGGTCGAAAGGGGAGTGCTCGGGGCCGACAGCCTGGGGACCGTATCCCGTGCTCCGCCCGACTTCCTCCCGGCTCAGCCGCCGGGGGAGCCCGGGTCGAGG